>CAZCXJ010000010.1:0-57286 GCA_964502585.1 uncultured Candidatus Halobonum sp. | reverse complement strand
CGTACACCGCTTCGAGCCACTCCCGCTGGTCGGGATTGGCGCGTGCCGGCATCCAGAGGTGGTAATCCTCGTGGTGTGGGATTTTGACGTACCACTCGATCGCGTTCTGTGGCTGATGGTCGAGGTGGAGCCCCTCGTTGGTGAACCGCACCGGGTGGTCGTCGTGCAACTCGTCGGCGTCGTAGCTGTTGTGGAGTTGTGGGACGTACTGCTTGAGGGCGTTTTTCGCGTACCCACTCAGGTTATACTCGACCACCACGTCGTTGGCCGCTGACCGTGTATCACAGCCAGCAGTGAAGGCGTCTTCGAGCGCCTGCTGGTAGGCGGCCCGTGTCTCACGAAGCTTCTGTCGCTTGTGGACGGTCGGGTCCACAAGCTTCAGTTCGAGCGTCTTCGTGAGTTCGGGCATCGTCGCCGTACGCCGCAATTCCGCTGTAATCGACATATACCTCAGCCATTCAGAGTGGAAGTGAACCGGCGGGAAATCCGGCACTGGAATAGACCGGTGGACTGTCACACGATGCTGTCCGCTCACCCCCCGCCTGTTCACTCCTCGGGTCCGACAGCACGTCGGACCACTCGTCACTCACGGGAAGGCAGGGGTATGCGCTCGTCTCTTTATCGGCAGGCACGCCGGCGGTCGGGATGGCTCCGGTTTAGTTTTGGCGCCAGCGAAACCCCTCTCGGACCCCACACGTTCCGGAGGGTGGAAATGATCCCGGCGAGGCAGGCTCTCAGTTCCACCGTGCGACGGGAGTCCTTTAGTATCACCGTGACGCGTGTTCGTGCATGGCCGACAGCGGTGATTCGGATCTTGGTGATTTCGAGGAGTTTGCCACCGAGGGTAGGGAAGATGATTCCGGGGAGGGCGGGGAAGGATCCGCCTCGTCTGGCTCAACGACGACCGAAGGCGGTGGGTCAGACAGCAGCGACACCTTCGAGCGCTTCGAAGTCGAGGCGACTGGGACCGACGCAGGTATCGGGACGGTCTCAGTTTCGCAGGGTTTGCGCGTTGCCGAGGATCAGGACCGAACGACCCTCCGGGCCTACGTGACGGCAGGGAATCGGGAGCAGGTCCGTCTCGGGACGTACCTTTTGGTCCCGTATCCGGACGAGGAGCGTCTCTTTTGTCGGATCGCTGCTCTGGAGTACGCACAGGAGTTCCAGGCCGATGACGCGACGGAAATTGCGGCAAGGCGTCGGATGCGACGGGACGATTTTACAGAGCGCGATTACAAGTTCGTCGCAGAACTCGAGCCACAGGCAGTCCTGTTTCGAGACCAGGGTCAAGAGACCAGTGACAATACAGAACTCAAGCGACGGATGGTTGACCGGGTTCCGAAACCCGGGGCTGTCGTCCGTGAGGCGACGAAAGCGGAGCAGATCAAAACTGGATTGGCGATCCCAACCGATGGGATTTTTCTGGGTCATCTCGCCGTCGGTGGGGAAACGGTCCGAACGGCCGCGGAACCGCCCACCGTTGATTACCGGTTGAACGATAATTACGCGGACGGTGACCCGCTCGTTTTCAGACACTCGCTGGTCGCCGGTGGGACGGGCTCCGGAAAGACGCATGCAGCGAAGAACGTTCTCCGGCAGTACCTCGGACGAGCGTACCCAATGGACGACGGGCGGGAGGTGAAGGCGGCGATCGTGCAGTTCGACCCCCAAGACGAGTACGCGGCCATGCACGACGATAACCCCGAGTTGGACCGCGACTGGGAGCGTCGACTGGAGCGGGAAGGAGTCGATCACGGTGGATACGACGAGACTATCGCACTCGTTCCCGACGAGGATGGAGTCTCGTACAGCGGAGAGGGGCATCGGGCAGAGCAGGTCCGGTTTTCGATCCCGTTCTCGATCGTTCAAACGTACGACCTGCCATGGCTCGTCGCCGGCGCCGGACTCAACGATAACCAGTATCCCGCCTTGCGGGCGTTACTCGATCGGTTCTTCAACAACTACGGCGACGACGGTACGTACGCTGAGTTTCTCAACTATCTCGATGACCCGGCGTTGAAGCAGGAACTCCATGACACTGGGAGGGTGCACGAAGCAACGTACGACGCCGTGAACCGTCGGGTCAGAGCAATTCCAGGTAGCGTGTTCGACGGTGACGCGAAACCGATCACGGCCTTGGACCGGACCCTCGTGAGGCCGGGCGGGTTGACCGTAATCCCGACGTATCACCTCTCGTCCTCGCGGACAAAGGAGATCGTCGTTCTCACCGTCGCCTCGATGCTCGTAGACGACAAACTCTCGAATAGCCCGCGGAGTGACCGGATTGCGGGCACCCCCTTGATTGTCGGTATGGACGAGGCACACAATTTCCTGGCCGACGCCGACACCGTCCAGGCGCGCAGGGTCGTAAGCAGGTTCACGGAGGCGGCCAAACAAGGTCGCAAGGAACGACTGGGACTCTTCCTCGTCACACAGGACCCACAGGACATCGCGGACCCAGTGTTCAAACAGATCAATACCAGGATCGTTCTGAATCTGGGTGACGAAGACGCTATCGACAGTGTCAACATCCCGAAGGAGCTGGCACGCAAGGTCCCGTACATGGAGAAAGGGGGAATGGTAGTCTACTCTCCCGACAACTCGGAACCGGTGGAAGTAACCGGACTCCCGGTGTGTGTAACCCGACACGGCGACTGACGTACATCGACGGCGGCTAGGACCGGTGAATTCCACCGGTCTGCGGGAGCCCGGGGCAACACCCGGCCGCCGGTCCGGTTTTATCCACAGATGTATTAGAAGCCGAGTATGCCCAACCATGTCCTCGTGGCGGTCGATGGGTCTCCGCAGTCCGAAGCCGCGTTGGGGTTTTTGAACGAGGAGTGGCTCGAGGTCGACGTAACGCTACTCTGCGTGATCGACCCTTCGAGCGCTGGTTACACGGCAACGGCAGGTATTCCCAGCGGCGCCGAAGAGTGGTATGAAAACGCAAGGAAGAACGCTGAGGAGACGCTCTCCGACGCACGAGGCCTGGTACAACATGAACGAGTCAAAACCGAGATCGAGGTCGGTCGGCCAGCCCCGACGATCGTCGAGCACGTCAAGGATGGAGGTCCGGACCACATTATCGTCGGAAGTCATGGACGGACGGGCGTTTCGCGCATCCTTCTGGGGAGTGTCGCCGAATCGGTGGTCCGGAACGCACCGGTTCCCGTAACCGTCGTTCGGTGAGCTACCCTGAGCACCCTCTCGTGGCAGTTGGAGACTGTTCCAGGGACAGTCGGGCGACCCGTGGCAGGATTCGCGGGACGACTCACCGCCACGGCGGCGGACATGGATGCAGCCAAATCTACCGCTTCGCCGATGCCAGTCCCGAATCTGCTCCAGTACGAGCTATCCAGGGCCGTCATCCAGTAGAACTATCCCCAGACTGACACGTGCCACCGGCGAGCGGTATGTGAACGCTGCGACCGGGGGCCGTGCGGCAGGAGGAGCGAGATTCAGAAGATGTTCGCCTGACGGTAGACGGAGATTCCGGTATCCGTGATTTCGTAGGGTTTCGTTTCGCGGGAGTGGTTGGCGTCCCGGATTTTCTGGATTTCGACCGCGAGTCTCGTCTCCCGGAAGTCCGACGGACGGACGTACTGGAGGACGAAGACCGCATCCGTGAGGTATTCTACGATACCATGACGAGAGGCGTACGGAGTATCGCTGCTGGCCTCACTCGTCAGCAACGAGGTAACGCCCGCACTCTTGAGCGACCGGGCGAATTCGAACACCTCCGACCGACGCTCGGCTGGGTGATCGTACATCATCTCGAGTAGCGAGACCGAGTCGAGTACGAGCCGGTCCGCGTCGAACTCGTCAATCAGGCGGGAGAGGTCGTCACGAATACTTGCCAGCGAATTAGCCATCTCAATCGGATCCATGGCGACAACGGCCAACCGCCCCTCGGCATCGTAGTCCTGGAACGGCCAGCCCTTCTCTTCTGCGGTAGCGATGATCGCCTCGCGCGACTCCTCCAAGCTAATATAAACACCTTTCCCCCCGTTCACCAGCGCCTCGTTGAGGAATTGAAGCCCAAACGTCGTCTTACCGGTGCCCGCCGACCCGATGGTCGTGATGAGGGACCGTTTCGGAACACCGCCGAGAATCATCTCGTCGAGTCCCTCGATCCCGATGTCGATCCGATCGATATCGGAGTCGAGCTCCGTATCGTCGAACGTCTCGCTGCCTCCGAAGCCCTCGAACTCCCCAAACGCCGAGTCGTCGTCGGGGAACTCGCTGCTCTCGAAACCACCGAACGGGCTCTCGGAGGAACCCGCCGTCGCAGCCGTTCCGTCAGTCGTTTCGCCGGGGTCGGGTGTCGGTGCGCCCTGCATCGCCTCGTCGAACGATTTCGAAAACCCCTGATCCTCCTTGGCGGTGCCCGCCGTGTCGGACCCAGGCGCAGTCTCGGCAGATCGGCGCTGGGAGGCCGTGGCATCTTGCTCATCCTTGCGAGTCCCGCCACCGTCTGTCTCATCATCAGCCTCGCGAATCGCCCGTTCGAACCAGTCGTCCTCGTCGCTTTCGCTCATTCGGCTCTCTCCCAGTCTTCGGAGTGGGCGACCCACATCGGCGGCCTTGGAGAGGGTTGTCGGGGAAGGCCGGCCGACGCCCGGTACATATCAGGCCGCTGAGACCGCCCGGGCTAAGAAACTTCCGTGCTGATTATTTCCCTTGATGTTCACAGCACTGCCGGCCGGCTAGCCGAAGACCCGAGGACGCGTTCGGAGGGAAGGGCAGTCCGACGGGCTGGCATAGCGGACCGATAACCCTCGGTTTGCGACCTGACTACGGGACGGGCACACAGGGGCGTAGGAACAACGGACTCATTCGGAGCGTTTCAGGTACGATGTCGGGCGGGTCTCCGAACGGATCGCTCGAAATCTACCCGCAACCCGTGTTCATGGGGGGCCGTCACGGCTCACCCCACGTGGTCTGGCTGCGGGGCCGGTCGGTGAGTGGCGCCACATCAATCGAGTCTTCCCGGGCGTCAAGCGCGTGAAGGACCGCCTCAGCAGCGGCCTGGTTCGAGAAATAGGTGACCTTTTCTTCGACGGCTGCGCGGAGGGTTTCTGGATTGGGTGACACAACGAGGTTGATCTCGCCGTTCCGGATCGCCCTCGGCACATCCGCGGGGGAGACTATCTCGTAGTACGCTCCGAGATGAGCCGTGAGTCGGTCCGATCCCGGGCCGAATTCGACGACGGCGGTGCCAGTATCAGGGAGCGCCGTCCCAGCAGCCGCGAGCGCTTTGTCGTACGCACGACCAAACGACCATGCGGTTCCCATCACCTCGCCAGTCGATTTCATTTCCGGGCCGAGACGCGGGTCAGAATCCGGAAGCCGGTCGAACGGTAGTACCACTTCTTTCACGCTGAACTGATCGGGGACCCGTTCGGTCGCGTCGAGAGCTTCGAGTTGTTCGCCCGCCATCACTTTCGCCGCGATTTTCGCGATCGGCACACCGGTTGCCTTGGAGACGAATGGCACCGTACGTGACGACCGCGGGTTCGCCTCCAGAATGAACACCTCATCATCCGAGACTGCCAATTGGACGTTGAGCAACCCGACGATGTCGAGCGCGTCGGCGACCACCTCAACGACTTCACGAACACGGGTCAGTGTTCCGTCATCAAGCGACCGAGGCGGGATCACACAGGCGGAGTCGCCGGAGTGGATGCCAGCGGGTTCCACGTGTTCCATTACACCCCCAATCAGAACGGTCTCACCGTCGCTGACTGCGTCCACGTCGAGTTCGATCGCATCCGCAAGGAACTCGTCGACGAGTACCGGTTTTGTGGGGCTGACGCGGACCGCCTCTCCGATGTATTCGCGGAGCGCAGCGTCGTCGTGGATCACTTTCATCGCCCGTCCCCCGAGTACGTACGAGGGACGGACGAGGACCGGATAGCCGATCTCCCGGGCTAGTTTCAGAGCCTCTGTCTCGCTAGTCGCGCTCCCACCTTCGGGTTGGGCGATGCCCCGCTCTGAAACGAGGTTGTTGAAGCGGTCACGATCCTCAGCTAGGTCCATCGATTCGACCGACGTCCCCAAGATCTCACAGTCGAGGCCTCGCCGGTCGAACTCGGTAGTCAGCGGTTCGCCGACGTCAACAGAGGTTTGACCGCCGAACTGAACCATGACGCCATCGGCGCCGGTGGCGTCCACAACGTCCGCGATTTCCTCGGCAGTGAGTGGTTCGAAAAACAATCCGTCCGACGTATCGTAGTCGGTGGATACCGTCTCGGGATTGTTATTGACGACGTGGGCGTCGATACCCAACTCCCGGAGCGCTCGGACGGCATGAACCGCACAGTAGTCGAACTCGACTCCCTGCCCGATCCGAATGGGTCCTCCCCCGACCACGACCACGCTCTCGGCAGTGCGGTCGACTTGGACCTCATCAGCGACAGGGACCGACCTTTGCTGACTCCCGGGAGGATCACCTACCGAGGTCGGAGTGTTGCTGTCGCTGATTTCGGCGGACCGTCCGACGGATACGCCTTGCCCGTCGGCGAGGTATTCGGACTGACGGGCCGAATAATAGTACGGAGTGGATGCGGCGAACTCTCCCGCACAGGTATCGACTTGTTTGAAAACCCGAGGGGGGGTAGTGGTCGTAACCTCGTCGACAGTGCTGTCGGCCTGGTCGGCGATCTCCTTGTCAGTCAGTCCAGAGACGGCCCCAGGGGAGAACTCCTCGCTCCGTGCTGCCTCGATGGCCTGTGTCACACGCCGGTACCGTTCGACGTACCATTCGTGGATGCCCGTCATGGATGCCACGTCGGAGACAGAGTATCCGCGGTCGAACGCTTCGAACATGGCATACGACCGGTCGGGCGTGGGACGAGCTAGGAAGTCACGTTCCAATTCAGTGTCGGGGACGTCATCGAAGTCAACGGCGGGTACATATTCGGAGGACCGCAGGGCTTTCAATAGCGACTCCTCGAAGGTGCGTCCGATCGCCATTGCCTCCCCAGTCGACTTCATCGCCGTCGTGAGCTCGAACTCGACTTCGGGGAACTTGTCTTTCGGCCACCGCGGGACTTTCGTGACTACGTAGTCGATCGCGGGCTCGAAAGCGGCGGTGGTTTCGCCGGTTATTTCGTTTTCGATCTCGTGGAGGCGTTTACCCAAGGCGACTTTAGCAGTGATCCTGGCAATCGGGTACCCTGTCGCCTTCGAAGCGAGCGCAGACGACCGCGATACCCGGGGGTTCACCTCTACGACCCGGTACTCCCCGCCAGCGGTACCGTCGTCTCGCCAGGCGAACTGGATATTGCAGCCTCCCTCGATTCCAAGTTCGCGGATCACTTCGAGTGCTGCGTCCCGCATCGCCTGATGCCCCCGGTCTGGGATCACCTGTGACGGTGTAACGACGATCGACTCACCAGTGTGAATCCCCATCGGATCGAGGTTCTCCATGTTGCAGACGATGAGACAGGAGTCGGCAGCGTCGCGCATCACCTCGTATTCCAGCTCGATCCATCCGTCGATGGATTCGGTGATCATGACCGCATCGTTGCGGGAAAGTCGGAGCCCCGTCCTGACACGCTCCCTGAGCGTTTCCATGTCGTCGACGACACCGGATCCCGCCCCCCCCAGCGTGTAAGTCGTTCTCATGACGACCGGGAGTCCTCCGACGCGCTCGACAGCCGTCGCTACTTCGTCGGGCGAAGCGATCGTCACCGAACGTGGGACAGGTTGGCCGATCGACTCCATCCGGCGGCGAAACGCCTCGCGGTCTTCTGTAGCGTAGATGGTGTCAAGCGGGGTTCCGAGGACCTCTACCTCGTGTTCCTCGAGGACGCCCGACTCGGCCAGTTCGGCCGTGACGTTCAGTCCCGTTTGTCCCCCGAGCCCGGCGATGACGCCGTCGGGACGCTCACGACGGATTACCTCAGCGATGGCTTCGGTCGTGATCGGTTCCACGTAGACCCGATCAGCCATCTCGGGGTCCGTCATGATGGTGGCGGGGTTCGAATTGACGAGAACGACTCGGGCCCCCTCCTCCTGCAACGCCCGACACGCCTGTGCGCCGGAGTAATCGAACTCAGCGGCCTGTCCAATCTGGATTGGTCCGCTACCGATCAGGAGGATCGTCCGGTCCTCGTCGGTCATTAGCCGTGCGAGTCCGCACATCGTAATAAGGACGGCGATACACGACGGGAATCGAAACATAGTTTCGAAATTCGTAAACCTCTGGAAGATCGGGTCGATCGATTCCGTCGGGCGGGGTGACGGCCGGAACGGCGGGGCCGTGCCGACCCGGGACTTACCCCGGATACCACGGAGGTTCGACGAACCACGGTCACAAGCGCTATGTCGCGCCACATTGAGCACGGTATATGAGACTTCGTGAGGCCTTCGAACCTCCCGTGCCTGCGATCGTACTTGCCGAAGGTGCGTTCGGCGAGATCGAGGGAAAAACGGCCAACGGGGTGGTACTCCATGGTGATCTGTTCGAGCCGCGGGCAGTCATCGACTCCTCCCAGGTCGGGGAATCCCCGGCTACCGTTCTCGGGCGACCGGACGCCCCGGAGGTTCCCATCGTCGCCGATATCGATGCCGCTCTCGAGGTCGCCCCCGGAGCGAGAGCACTCATTCTGGGCGTCGCACCAGCGGGGGGCGACCTCCCTCACGACTGGGAACCCGTGATCGAGCGGGCGATGCGGGCTGGATGTGACATCGTCTCCGGTCTCCATGTCTTCCTCTCAGACCGCGAACGGTGGACGAGCCTGGCAACAGAAACCGGGACGCGGCTATTCGACGTCCGAAAACCTCCGGAGCCGGAGGAGTTGCGTGTCGCAGACGGCCGTGTCGACGACCTCGATGCAGCCGTCGTCCTCACGGCTGGAACGGACTGTGGGGTCGGAAAACGGACTACGACGGTCGAACTGTACGAGGCTGCACTGGACCAAGGGCTTGACGTCGGATGGGTCGCAACGGGGCAGACTGGACTTATGACCGGGGCCCACGCGGGCCACGTGATCGATCGTATCCCCGCGGATTTTGCCGCGGGTGCTGTCGAAGATTCCGTCGTGAGCGTCGGAACAGCTCATGACCTCGTGTTCGTGGAGGGACAGGCCAGTCTCCTTCACCGGGCATATTCGGGCGTCACGCTCGCCATACTACACGGCGCCTGGCCCGATGCAGTAGTGCTCGCTGACGACCCAACCCGAGAGCGGCGCACGCACTTCGAGCAGTTCCCGGTCCGAGGACTGGCAGCCGAACGAGAGTTGATCGAGAGTTCGACTGACGCAGTCGTGGCCGCCGTCTCGACCTGGGGAGACCCGGACAGGGTTGCTCTCGATATACCCGCAGCCAATATCGCACACGAGGACGGGGCTGAGCGACTCCTTGAGGCCGTAACAGCTTCCCTCGACGACTCAGGGTTCGGCGAGTTGGTGACCACGTAGCTGAACCGATCCTCTCCCGCAGGATGCATCCGGTCGTTCGAGAGGAGCCTCGTCGGAGCCTCGCGGTTCGTGGGCCGTCACCGACACGGCCCGTGAGGCAGTCTGAGCGTTCCGGAACCCAATCGCGGGGTGGACTGCATTTCGTTCCGCCGGTCGACCGTGGAACCCGGCGAAATCAGAGACACGAACACGACAACAGGAGTCCGGAGGAGGGGCGACAATAACCAGGGAACGCTCGGCACTCCTCTCGATATCACGGAACAGGTCTGTCGGACGGGCATGTTTTAGGTCGTCGCTTCCTGGAATCAGGTAGACACATGCGCCTGCCAGAGACCCGCGACCTGTTTGTCAACGAACTAACGTTCCCGATCAGTTGTGAAACCGCGATCGAAAGCGTCGGGGACATCGAATTGGAAGCCCCGAACGGAAATAGCGAAACGATCGGGGAGGTGCTTGCTCGTTGCCCCGAGGAAGAGTTCGAATCCGTCGATGGGTTGTACGATGCCCTCGTTTCGTTCGTGAGCGACGCTTACGTGGGGCGGAAGTTCTACGATGACCGGGGCAGTCAAGATACCGAGGGCGAGGAGGTGTCGTTCTGATGGGGGTCACGCTCCTGTCAGGAGTTCCGGGCGTCGGGACTTCAACCGTGTGTGAGATGGCGCGACGCCAACTCGGCGACCAGTACGAACTGATCAATTTCGGGGACGTGATGCTAGAACAGGCGGCGGCCCGCGGTCTCGCGACGGATCGGTCGGAGTTGCCGACGCTTTCCCAACGCGAAACCCGACGGCTCCAACGGCGGGCCGGAGAGTATGTGGCGGACCGGTCGGCGGTTCGTGAGGTCCTCCTCACGACGTATCTAGCGGTTGAGACGGAGTCAGGATTCCTTCCAGGCTTGCCTGAGTCCGTTCTTACCGAACTCGAACCTGACCGGTTCGTGCTAATAGAGGCGGATCCGGAAACGATTCTTGAACGACGACAAGAAACCGAGCGACGGTATGATACGGAGGCCAGCCGTCGAACGGTCGAATTCCAACAGGATCTCAACAGAGCGGCGGCCTTCGATTACGCCATGGCTGCGAACGCGCCTATCAGGCTCGTCGAGAACGAGGGTAACCTCGATGCGGCAGCCACTGAACTCGTCACAGTGCTCGACTCAGTCACCTCGTCGTAGTCAGCAGGGAGTAACTGTCCTAGCCAGGCCCAGCTTGGACGTACCATCCCGAGGTGGCGGCCGTGGCGTCGGAAGGGTTTTGCCCCGTCACCCTCGCTCGGTCCCCGGCGGCGACCGATCCTCCAGGATGGTCCAAGTTCGAGCTACAGCGCCTCGAAGACCCAATCCCACGACAGTCCCACCAGGGCGTTCGCCCGGACTGCGTTTCCTGTCCGGCTCACCCGATCGATCCGGTCGACCGCCCGCTGCCGCCGGTGATGAGCTCAAAGAGTCCAAGCCAGGTTCAGCGGCCGGACTGGCCGGAAGTCTAGCAGTAGTCAGCACTATGACCTTGCGGTGGCCACTCCCGGTGGAAGATGGACTGCGTGTTCGTCGGCGCTGGTGATATCGCCCACGAGTATGCCAGCGACATGGCAGGGTCGGAATTGTCGTTGAAGGCTGTCTGCGATCTCAAGCGGGATCGAGCCACTTCGCTCGTAGCCGAATTCGGCGGCGAACCGTACACGGATTTGGAGTCGATGTTGGATGACGAATCGGCACCGTTGCTCCTCAATCTCACGAACCACGCGTCGCATGCTCCCGTGACCCGGACTGGGCTTGAGCATGACCGTCACGTGTTCAGTCAGAAACCGCTGGCACTGGAGGCCGCGGAAGCGTACGACCTCGTGCGAACAGCCGAACAGAGGGGACTTTCGCTGGGATGTGCGCCGTGTTCCACGACACGCCCGGCTCAACGACGTGCAGTAGTCGGGCTGACTGATGGACGGGTCGGGGACGTCAGGGTGATTTACGCACACGCGCACGTCGGTCGCGTGACGGAGTGGCACGACACGCCAGCCTCCTTTCTGGAGGTCGGACCACTGTACGACGGGGCTGTCTACCCGCTGACATTGCTAGTATCGTGGTACGGGCCAATCACACGGATTCGAGTTGCAAGCGCCAGCGATGCCTGGCCTGCAAGGGAGTCACAACGCCCGAGTGGACCAAGTCATTTCGAAGCGGTGTTGGAGACGGCTGCCGGGCCGGTCGTCCGCCTGACTGCGAGTTTCTACGTGCCCCACCGGAGTCGGGAGTTCAACTCGCTCGAGTTTCACGGGGATGACGGATCCCTGTATCTCCAGGATACGGGTGCAATGGATGACGGGACATCGCTCGTACAATTCGGGCGACAAGGCCGTGAGTACGTTCCGATGCCACCCCAGTATCCCAGCCGTAGACGGGGGTTTGCGGAGGGTCCCGTTCGACTCGCTCACTCGGTGAAGACTGGTGAACAGAACGTGGAGTCGGGATACCGGGCGGCTCACATCGTCGCCATTTGTAACGCGATCGAGCGGGCGGTCAAAAAAGGGAGAGCAGTCGATGTCCCCCACATAGAGGAGGCCCCCGAAGCCGAACCCAGAGTTGCACCCGACTGGCAGCCGAGCTTAGACGACAGCGGGGCTGTCAGGCTTCCGCGCATAGGTTTCGGCTGCTCCCGATACCGTGCTGGAACATACGTCGACCGCCGAGAATCGATCGCGACCGCGTTGGATGCGGGCTATCGCTTGTTCGACTCCGCGGAACTGTACGGGAATGAGGAACGGATCGGCGAGCTACTCGCAAGGCCAGGCGCCCCGGACCGTTCAGCAATCCACCTGACGAGTAAGGTTTGGAACACGAATCATGGCCACCTGGCGGAGGCATGTCGGACTACACTCGATGCGCTCGGGGTCGACGTCCTGGATACCTATCTCCTTCACTGGCCGGATGCCTGGGTGTATCAGGGTCCGTTGTATCGCCTCGCAGAGCTACCACCGGAGGAACAGGAAACCTTGACGTTCCCGAGAGACGACGACGGCGAAATCAGGGAAGCGGATGTGGCGCTCACGGAGACGTGGCGGTCGATGGGGGACCTGGTGACGGAGGGACTGGTTCGTGCGATCGGGATCTGTAATATCGGTCTAGATCGACTGAAACCCTTACTGGAATGTGGAGAGAGGTCGCCGGCCGTGGTGCAAGTGGAGGCCCACCCATACGAACCCCGACAGGAACTCGTGGACTTCTGTAATGCACGAGGGATCCGGGTCATCGCCCATACCCCACTAGGTCCATCCGAGTTACTGACCGACCCTACGGTCCGGGAGGTCGCGGACGAACTCGGGGCTTCCCCCGCCCAGACGGTACTGGCCTGGAACGTCAACCGCGGGGTGGTCCCGATTCCCGCGAGTAACTCCGCGGAGCATCTTGTGGAAAACCTCGAAGCGGCGAGCATTCAGTTGAGTCCCGACCAGCAAGACCGGATAAACCAATTGGGGGAGGAGGCAACCTGATTCGGAGACCGGACAGCTAGTCGGACGATTCCGGAAGTCGCGACTGCCACTCCTGGACGCGTGCCATCAGCTCGACCGGC
Source organism: uncultured Candidatus Halobonum sp. (assembly GCA_964502585.1). GTDB lineage: Archaea > Halobacteriota > Halobacteria > Halobacteriales > Haloferacaceae > CAZCXJ01. Next base: position 44,298 of record CAZCXJ010000010.1, on the reverse strand, counting down.
GGCGTTTCGTTCACGTCTATCGATCGGAGTTCCTCCAAGACCGACTCGGCACCCGAATCCCGGACCCCCGAGTCCCCGCCGTCCGCACTGGTGGTCTTGCGGTACTCGCCCGTTCCGAGGTCGAATACGACTTGTCGGTGTCTCTCGTCACCATCGCCGCCACGAACATCGATGGCTTCCTCATCGCGTAACCGTTCGAGAACGTCCCTGGCCCGGTCCACGACAGGGGCAGGGACCCCTGCCAAGTCGGCAACATGAACGCCATATGATCTGTCACCGGGGCCGTTCCGAACGGTCCAAAGGAACGTTACGTCGTCGTCGCGCTCCTCAGCTGCCATATGAACGTTGTGAACCCCGGGGAGCCGGTCGGCCAACGCTGTCAGTTCGTGATAGTGGGTGGCGAACAACGTTCGGCTTCCGAGTTCGTTGTGGATATACTCGGTGGTCGCCCACGCGATGGCGACCCCGTCGTACGTGGCCGTACCCCGGCCGACTTCGTCAAGGATGACCAACGACTCGTCTGTCGCCGAGTGGAGGATACGGCTCAACTCCTGCATCTCCACCATGAACGTGGACCGCCCTCCCGCTAGTTCGTCCAGGGCGCCCACGCGAGTGAAAATGCCGTCGACCAGCGGTATCCGGGCAACGTCGGCGGGGACGAAACTGCCGACGACCCCGAGGAGGACGATCAGCGCACACTGGCGCATGTAGGTTGACTTCCCGCTCATGTTGGGCCCGGTGACTACCTGGAACCCTCCTTCATCGGTCATCCGGAGGTCGTTCGGAACGAAATCGGTCTGTTGTTCCACCACTGGGTGGCGGCCAGCTTCGATATCGATCGTCCTGTCGGCGGTGAGTTCCGGACGGACCCAGTCGTTCACAGCCGCGTGGTCGGCCAGTGCTGCCAGCGTATCGAGTTCGGCGACGGTTCGGCCTACGGACTGGACCAGTTCCCCATGTGCGGCGACTGTCTCTCGGACCTCTGCCAACAATTCCTGCTCAAGTTCGCTTCGCGCCTCTTCCAAGCGTAACACTTCACGCTCCTTCTCCTCTAGCTCGTCGGTGACGAACCGTTTGGAGTTCTTGAGAGTCTTGATCTCGCGAAACTCGTCGGGAACGGCGTCTGCCTCGCTTTTGCCGATCTGGATATAATAGCCGTCCGTCTTGTTCCGGTCAACAGTGACGTGTTGAAGACCGCACCGTCGTTTGATCCGTGCCTCGAGCGTCTCCAGCCAGTCGACCGCATTCTCGTACCGGTCCAGGATGGTATCGAGTTCCTCGTCATATCCACGGGCGATACGACCGTCGGTCCTCGACGGTGCCATCGAGTCGTCAGCTAGGGCGGCGTCCAGTTCATCATGTAAGCCGCGGGCACCCTCGTGGTCCGGGCCGGCCAAGACGTCTGCCACCGCGGATCGTTCGAGGCGTGTCCCCTCCAAGTCACTGGCCAGTGCGGGTAATAATCTGAGACCATCTCGGACGGCGAGCAAGGCGTCAGCATCCGCAGTTCCGCTCGTAGCGCGCGCAACCAGGCGTTCGAGATCGGGGGCCCCCGACAGCGTCTCTCTCAGACGATCGCGGGCTAGCGATGCGGTGACCAACGCCTCGATGGCGTCCAAGCGCCGGGTGAGTTCCTCCCGGTCCCGGTGAGGACGAGTGAGCCACTCGCGTAGGAGACGGGCACCTGCGGCGGTACGGGTGTGGTCGATCGTCTCCAATAGTGACCCGTCGCTTTCACCGTGCATTGTCTCCGTCAATTCAAGATTACGCTGGGTAGTAGTGTCCAACCGGACACGATCGCTCGGGTCAGCCGCGCGGAGCCGAGTCATGGACGCGAGAACCCCCGCTCCGGTATCTTCAACGTAAGTGAGCACAGCGCCGGCAGCAGCGACCACGGCATCGGAATCGAGCTCTAGTGCCCTGACAGCGCCTTCGCCGAACTGGTCGTCGACCGTGCGCTTGGCGCGACCGGGCGCAAAAGCGGTCTCCTGATATAGCGTCAGACGGGCGTTTGTGCCCTCCTGAATCACCTCGAGCAACGGATCATCACTTCGTGCCTCAGGGCCTGGGAGGACTTCTTCCGGGTCGAACCGGAATAAGTCGGCTCGAGCCTCATCGAGTTCCGCGGCCGTCGTGACCACGAATTCGCCGGTCGTCACCTCCGCGAACGCGAGGCCATAACCGGTCTCACCGACGATATCACCTCGGACGACGGCCGCGAGGTACCTGGCATCACCAGTGTCCGGGTCGAGAACTGTCCCGGGGCTGACAGTCCGAACGACTTCCCGGGCGTGACCGGCGTCCGTTTCGTACTGATCGGCAACAGCAACACGGTATCCCCGTTCGACAAGCGCCTTCAAATACGGGGTCAGGTCGTCGACGGGGACCCCGGCCATGGGATACGAGGACCCATGCGAGGCCTTCTCTGATATTTTCAGATCAAGTTCGTCCGCGACCGTCTCGGCGTCCTCCCCGAAGAATTCGTAAAAGTCGCCACACTGCATCGCTAAGAGGTCCGCGTCAGTCGTCTGCTTGAGTGAAAAAAATTCCCCGACGATGCCCTCAGTCATGCCTGTCGGTGGGACCGTCGGTGGCTAAAACGCTGTGGCTCGGGAGCCCACGGATCGATCCACGTCGGTCTCTATGTCCCCAGTTGGAGGGTCCCCCGAGTGACGGGCTCACAAAGGAAAACACCTTGAGCCTCCTCGTGTACGGGCTGGTATGAGCGGTGTATCCGGAAAGCTCGACCGACAAGAGGAGACCCTCGCTAGTGTGGTGGTCGTAGATTATGGGTTGGGAAACCTCCGGAGCGTAACGCGAGGGCTCGAGCGAGCCGGGGCAGACGTCCGGATAACGGACGATCCGAACGACTTCGAAGCCGCGGACGGAATCGTTCTCCCGGGAGTCGGTGCATTTCGCGAGGGGATGGAAAACGCGGGACCGTACCGTGATGCGCTTGGACGGGCCGCCGATCGAGGACAGCCGTTGTTCGGAATCTGTCTCGGGATGCAGATGCTCTTGACGAGTAGTGAGGAGGCTGAGCGGGCCGGACAAGGAGAGGTCCGGGGTCTTGATTTGGTTCCCGGAACGAACGTCCGGTTTACCGACCAGGTGAAAGTCCCCCACATGGGTTGGAACGAACTGCGCGTCGAACAAGACCACCGGCTTGCCGCTGGCATCGATGGCGGGTACGCGTATTTCGTCCACTCGTACTATGCAGTCCCGGAAGACGACGATGCGATCATGGCCACCAGCGAACACGGCCATCGCTTCCCGGCGATGATTACGAACGATACGGGCACGGTGTTCGGGACTCAATTCCACCCTGAAAAGAGTGGGGAGACTGGGCTGCGGATCCTCCAAAATTTCGTTGACATCTGTCGGTCAAGGAAGTAACGTTCCAGACGCCATGGCGGCCTGGATTGTCGTGGCTACGTCCTGGTGGTTAAGCGGGCTCTGGGTTCGTTCCCTTCCTGGGTCCGCCGAGGGACGGTCGGTGGGATCGTCAGGCCGACGGATGAAGACTGTTCGGGAGGTCAAAACGGGACTGATGAGTGTGCTGTACCGGACCGTTCCGGTGAAAACCCGAAGCGTACTACTTGCCGCGACGACGGTCCCCGCCGACGCTTGGACGGGTGTGTTCGGTCCCTTTGCCCCGTTTTCGCTGGCCGCGACCCTTCGTGCCGGCGCTCGTCAATCCGCGGAACGCACGGCCTTTTTGATCGTCGTTACAGATCCAGTTCAGGTCCTCGTCGTTCTTGATCGCGGGATGTTCGGGATCGAGGAGAATCACTTCGAACCACTTCTGTGATCCGTCTTCGCCGACCCAGTAGCTGTTGAGGACGCGGAGGTTCGGATGCTTGCGCGAGGCCCGTTCCTCGCCGATCCGCTGGATGGATTTCCGACGACCGATCCGGTTGATACCCTGACGTTTCGAGCGGCGGCCGGCCGTGAACCGGCTCTTGCGCGCGCCGCCTTTGCGTACGGCCACGCGGACGAGAACGACGCCTTGCTTGGCTTTGTAACCCAGGTCGCGTGCCTTGTCCAACCGTGTTGGACGGTCGATTCGCTCTATCGCGCCTTGGTTTCGCCATTCTTGTTTGCGCTGCCACTGTAGCTCGGCGAGTTTCCCGTCGTCCGGGTCCCGCCAGGCTTCCTTGATGTGGGAATAGAAGCTTCGTGCCATGTCTCTCACCGCGGGCGCTTGCGATTCAGCCTCTCTCGGCGGGAATCCCGCCTCCGGAGGTTCGGAACCTCGTCGGCCACATCTCGTCCCGGCGTACCGGGTGCCCGCTGGTGGCCCACCGACCAGCGAGTTGACGAATCTACCCTACCGAATGTAGTAAGGGCTTCGGAACGCGACCGACGGATCGCTCCCGGCCCGATCAGGTAGCGACGTCCGTGCTGGGTACCGTCTCGATCGAGTCGAAGTCCCCAGCAGCAATCGCATCTGCAACGGCGCCGGCGTCCACGTCAGGGGTCTCGGTCGGATATTTCCGCTCGAAGTAACCGACGACGTTTGCCACGTCTCGGTGCAACAGCCTGTCGGCATTGCGGTGGTCGGTGGCCACAGCCTGGGGCCAGTCGAAGATCGTGATCCCTGCCTCACCGACGGCCACGTTGTACTCGCTCATGTCCGCGTGAACGTATCCGGCCTGATATGCCGCCCCGAGCTCGGCCAGAATCAAATCGAGTACCCCAGTCACCTGTTCCGGAGCGACCTTGACTTGGCCCAATTCCGCACCGGCGAACTGCTCCATGACTAACGCATGCCGGTTGTGGTCGACTGGGCGGGGCACGGCAACGGTCGGATAAAGACGGCGGAGAACGTCATATTCCCGTTCGGCCGCTTTTCTGGCAGTGTATAGCCACGAAACATGCTCCTTGTCAGCTGCCCAGTCGCGTTCTTTGTGAACTTCGCGGAAGTCGGTGTACCCCTCGCGGTGGAACTTCAACGCAAGCGGTTTGTAAGAGCGGGCCTCGTAAACGTCGCTTTCTTTGCCGACCCCTAGTGGCGCACCGACACCGTCTATCGTATCTCGCTCCGCGAAGGTATGAAGCGCAAGGACGTCGTATCCCTCGAATGTCAGTTGATATCCCTCGTACTGGATCGTCCGACGTTCGACGAGCCCACGTTCCATACACCGGTTGAGGCGGTACCCGACCTCATCCGGCGACAGGTCAGAGTAGTTCGGGAGTTTCCCGCGGTTCACCCACTCTGAGAAGCGCATGCCCTGCTCAACGCCCGAGAGCAAGTAGATGTCCTCCGACTCGAGCTCACGGACGACCCCCGCAACGTTCTCGACCATACCTGTAGAAAGGGCGGCAGTGTTCAAAAGGGTCGCGCGTCCCCGGCGGCACAAGCTCCGGTACCGGAGCGAGGACCGTACCCTCTTTGCACGTCGCCTTCCAACCCTCGGACGTGAGTGATCCTGCCGCGGAGCCGGATCGAAGCACGGGGCCGCTCGCGGCCAAGGACTGGCGGGTCATCCGTGAGGAGACCAGACCGGGTGCGGTCAACATGGCTCTCGACGAGATCGCCGCCGAAACGGCTGCCGAAGGCGGGCCCCGGACGGTTCGGGTGTATCGATGGACGCCGTCCTGCCTGTCACTTGGGTATCATCAAGACCGGGACACGGTGGATTGGGACTATTGTACTGGGGAAGGGATCGAGGTGACAAGACGGCAGACCGGCGGTGGCGGTATCTATCACGACAGCCACGCTGATGTCTCGTATTCTATCATCGCTCCCGCGGACGAACTCCCCGGTGACCTTCTCGAATCCTACCATCTCCTGTGTGAGCCGGTGCTGGAGGCGTTCAAACGACTCGGAATCGATGCCGACTACGCTTCCGAGCAACGGCCTGCCCTCTATCCCCCTGCCTGCTACCTTCGGAAACTCCATCCGGCACACGACATTTTGGCACGAGCGGCGGGGAGTAACGAGGCTCGACGAAAGATAAGCGGGAACGCTCAGTACCGACAGAAGGACGCGGTAATCCAACACGGGTCGATCACCTATGCGGTCCGTCCGGAACAGCATCTCGCAACGTTCGCGGAACCCGGTGTCGGCGTCACGGGGTTCCGCGAGCGCGTGGTTGGGATTGCGGATCTTGTGGATGTTAGTCGGGCGGAGGCAGTACGGACACTCGAGTCAGCACTGATCGAGTGGGCGGAAGCCTCCGAGGGAGGGTGGTCGGAAAAGGAACTAGAACGGGGGCAGAAGTTGGCCACCGATAAGTACCGGGACGATACGTGGGTCAGGGACGGGTCCTTCGATAGGGAGTGACACCCACCGCTGAAGCGGTGGGCTTCCGCTCAAGCCGTGTCGAGAAGCATTGGTCCGACGTCGGGAGCGGTGGCCGACTGAGCCGTGCCGGCACTCGGCTGGATGGGAAACCCACTAGTAGTGGATCAGGTCTCAAGTCCGGGTTCCGTGACTGGGAAAGCCCGTCATCGGCCGAGTCGACAACCGGTTCCGAAGCCCCTTTGCGTATCACCTGCGACATAACCCTCATGAGTTCCAGCGACGAGTTCCGCGTGGGCGCTCACGTTTCGATCGCCGGGGGAATCGATAACGCCGTCGACAATCAGGTCGCCGTCGGAGGGAACTGCGGCCAGATCTTCACCCACTCGCCACAGGTGTGGCAAGACCCGGACATTGACGATGAGGAGGCCGACCGGTTCCGCGCGGGAACCTCGGAACGACTGACAGGACCATGGGTCATTCATTCCTCGTATCTCGTGAACCTATGCACGCCGAAGGAGGACCTGCGCGAGAAGTCTATCCAATCGATGCAGGCCGAACTCGACGCTGCAGCAAAACTGGATATCGACTACGTTAACGTTCATCTGGGAGCACATACCGGTGCGGGCGTTGACCGGGGACTCAGTAACGCTGCGAGTGCGATCGAGGAACTGGACATTCCTGAGGGCGTCAAGATACTCATCGAATCGGATGCCGGAGGCGGCACGAAGCTCGGCGACGAGTTCGAGCATCTCGCAGAGGTACTCGCCATGACCGACCGCGAGTTGGACGTGTGTCTCGACACGGCACACATGTTCGCGGCCGGATACGACCTCTCGACGTCTCAGGCAGTCGATGAAACGATTGAGGAATTCGACGAAACCGTCGGGCTGGACCGCTTGGCCTGCCTTCATTTGAACGACTCAAAGCACGACTGCGGCACCAACAAGGACGAGCACGCACACATCGGCGAAGGACGGATCGGAAAAGAGGGGATGCGAGCGCTGATCAACCACCCGAAGCTCCGTGATGTGCCGTTCGTTCTTGAAACCCCCAACGAAGCGGAGAAAGGATTCGAGTGGGATATTGATCGAGCCAGACAGCTACGGCGGTGAGACCATGGAATCCAGCCGGAGCTCCTAATCCCGCTCTCCTCGGTCCGCTATCTTTACCAACTGCTTCCCGATATTCGTGCCCTCGAACAGACCGAGGAACGCGTTCGGCGCGTTCTCCAACCCTTCCGTGACCGTCTCCCGGTGGACGAGATCGCCGGCAGCGACCCACTGACGCAGCGCCGTCGTTGCTTCTGAGTACCGAGGCGAGAAGTCCCGAACCAAGAAGCCGCTAATCGTCGCACGAGTTTCGATGAGGCTGGGAAGTTTTCGAGGACCTTTCGGGACGGATTCATTGTTGTAGAGTGCAATCTGTCCACAGACCGCCACCCGGGCGTCGAGGTTCAGACGCTGGAACACGGCGTCAGTGATCGGTCCCCCGACGTTGTCGTAGTAGACGTCGACGCCTTCGGGCACGCGTTCGTCGAGCGCCTCGGTCACATTTTCAGTTCGATAGTTGATGCCAGCGTCGAACCCACACTCGTCGACGATCCACTCGAGTTTCTCATCCGTCCCGGCGATCCCGACGACGCGAGCTCCTTGCAGTCCAGCCAACTGGCCGGCAACGGAGCCGACCGCGCCTGCTGCTCCGGAGACAACGACGGTATCGCCGGCCTTCGGTCGTGCCACTTCCCTGGTACCGAAGTACGCCGTCCGTCCCGGCATTCCCAACACCCCTAAGGCGGTGGGAACGGGCAACTCACCAACCCGAACGCGACTCATCCGGGCGCCGTCGAGGAGAGCGTATTCAGCCCACGGCCCATTCCCTACCACTAGGTCGCCCGGGTCATAATTCGTTCCGTTGGCTTGGATTACCTCCGCAACGATCCCCCCGCGGAGGGGGTCGCCTACCTCCCACGGTTCGGAGTACGACTCTCCCTCGCGCATCCGGTCACGCATGTATGGGTCAACGGAGAGATACAGGATCCGTCCCAAGAGCTCCCCCGGATCGGGGGCGCCGAGTTCGGTTTCCTGAATGGAGAATACGTCCTCGTCCGGGACGCCCTCCGGTCGCTTGGCTAGGTGGTAGCGCCGGGAGCGGACATCACTGCTCATGCGACCGAGCGCATCCCCGACCGCCTAACGCTTGCGACTCCGGAAGCGGCCTCTCGAACCGCCCGCGTGCTTCCGACGGGTTGGACTCAGAGAACCCGCCACCCCGAGTTATCGACGGTAGAGATGATTTGGGACGGTTCGGTGGGTGGGCTGTTGGTTTAAACCGCTGGGACGGTGAGAGCCTCTATGGTCGACGAGGAACCGGTGGCGGACGGGGCAGGGAGCCCTGCGCTTACTTCGACGGAACTCGAACGATACTCCCGCCACATTATCATGGAGGAGATTGGACCTACCGGACAGGCTTCGCTCCTCAACTCGAGCGTTCTCGTTGTCGGGGCCGGTGGCCTCGGGTCGCCCGCGATCCAGTACCTCGCTGCTGCGGGAATCGGGACGCTCGGGATCGCTGATGACGATACTGTCGAACGGTCGAACCTCCACAGACAAATCGTTCACGGGGAGGAAGATATCGGCCGCCGGAAGGTCGAGAGTGCGATCGACTTCGTTCGAGGGCTCAATCCGGATATCGAAGTGGAAGTACACGGCACCCGATTGACACCAGAGAACGTACACGACGTCGTCGACGGGTACGACTTGATCGTTGACGCTGCCGACAACTTCCGGACACGGTATCTTTTGAACGATGTCGCCCGGCTGAGACCCGAACCAGTGCCGGTCGTTCACGGTGCGATTTACAAGTTCGAAGGACAAGCCACGACGTTGGTGCCGGGTGGACCGTGCTATCGGTGCCTGTTCCCGCGAGCCCCGAAACCAGGTGAGGTTCCTGACTGTGCTACCACCGGCGTCCTCGGCGTACTTCCCGGGATCGTCGGTGGCATCCAAGCCACCGAAGTTGTGAAACTGGTACTCGGTCTGGGCGAGCCACTTCGGGGGCGTCTGCTTTTTTACAACGCCCTCGAGACATCGTTCGAGACCGTGACATACGACAGCCGGGGGGACTGCCCGGTATGCGGGAACGACCCGGTCGATTCAATCGAGGCGATCGCGTACAGGGACCAATGTCGCGTGAGCGTCGAGTCCTAGACTGCGTCGGGCGACCACGCTGCTTGGTAGTCTGACACCGGCCGAGTCGCGGACAGGTCGTCAGCCTCCGAAGACGTCTCTCGGGCCGACTCGTCGGAATTCCTCGGACGGACCGGGACAGAGGGTTGGACTCCTGCCACAGGAGGAACAGAAGCGGAAAAGACGGGGGGAGCTAGGGCTTGATATCCTCCTTCGGGTTAGTGTGTGACCCTCCGGGCGGTGGGTTGTTATGCTTTTGTCATCAGTCGGTCTTTCCGGTGTGAACCGAGCGCTCTCGCAGTCGGACAGGAAAATCCAAAGCGTGCCAACCAGCCGTCACTCATGTGTCCAGTTGAGGGACCCGAGTCGGTCTTCGGCGGATATTCGCCCCCCGTCGTGTCGGGCTCATCATCCACCCGAAGGCGGGGAGACTCGGCTTGCAGTCTGTTTATAACCCTCGATCGGGATAGAGTTTTGTCCCCGATCTCAGGACAGGTCGCCGCAGTCTGCCGTTTTTCCGACCTAGATTTACGAAACGTTTATAAACATGGAGTTCCTAACGTAGAGTGAAGACGACTGTCGGGAGACCGGTATATTCTCCCGAGGTGGTCCCCACAATGAGTCAGGCAAATCACCAGCGTGAACGGGACGAGCGAACCCGGGAACGCGATACGAGCGAGCGAGAAAACGAAACCAATCAGCAGCAGGTGTGTCCGGAATGTGGCGGGGAACTCATCTCCGATGAGGAGCACGCCGAGACCGTCTGTGTAGACTGTGGTCTCGTCGTTGAGGAGGACGGGATCGACCGCGGCCCTGAATGGCGTGCGTTCGACAGCGAAGCGCGTGACGAGAAGAGCCGAGTCGGCGCCCCCACAACCAAGATGATGCACGACGAAGGGCTGTCGACCAACATCGGCTGGCAGGACAAGGACGCTTACGGCAACGCTTTGTCCAGTCGGCAGCGCCAGAAGATGCAGCGGCTCCGGACCTGGGACGAGCGGTTCCGGACCAGGGATCACAGCGAGCGAAATCTCAAGCAGGCGCTAGGCGAAATCGACCGCATGGCCTCCGCACTGGGCCTCCCCGAGAACGTCCGCGAAACCGCCTCCGTCATCTACCGGCAGGCCCTTGATCAGGGACTTCTGCCCGGAAGGTCGATCGAGGGAATCGCAACCGCGTCACTCCACGCCGCGGCCCGGATGGCGAACGTCCCCCGATCGGTCGACGAGATCGCCAGAGTGTCTCGCGTCGACGAGGAGACGTTCAAACGAGCGTACCGGTACATTGTCAAGGAACTGAACCTTGAGATTCAGCCGGCTGATCCCATCGAGTATCTGCCACGGTTCGCCTCCCAACTCGAGCTCCCCGAGGAGACCGAGCGGTTGGCCCGTGAACTCCTCGAAACGGCCAAGGATCAGAACGTCCACTCCGGGAAGTCCCCGGTCGGGCTGGCCGCGGCGGCCATCTATGCGGCGGGCATCCTTACCAACGAGAGCCTCACGCAACGCGAGGTCGCGGAGGTTACCGATATGAGCGAAGTGACGATCCGAAATCGGTACCAGGAACTGTTGGAAGCAGCAGAACAGCCGTTCCCGGGTGGCGGAAGCGGCTCTGTGTCCGCATAATTCGACCGGGCTTCTCTGACTCACGGATGGACAACGCTTTTCGCGAGGCCGAGGGAATCACACGGGTATGGCCCAGTCCGAGGAACTCAAACGCGGTCTCGAGGGCGTACTAGTCGCCGAGTCGAAACTGAGTTATATCGACGGCGACCAGGGGCGGCTCGTTTACCGGGGGTACGACATCGAGGACCTCGCGGAGTACGCCTCATACGAGGAGACGCTGTATCTGCTCTGGCACGGCCGTCTCCCGTCGGCTGCGGAACTCGACGAATTCGAATCCCACATGAGCGCCGAACGGGACCTCGCGGAAGGGATTCAGAACGTAGTCCGGGAACTCGCGGCGGCCGAGGCGGACCCCATGTCCGCCCTCCAGACGGTGTCCGCAGCACTCTCCGCGTACGACTCCGATGCGGGAGCCGAGCCAACGGACCGGGAGGCGAACCTGAACAAGGGCCGTCGGATGACGGCCAAGCTGCCGACCGCGCTGGCGGCGTTCACCCGGTTGCGAGAGGGGAAAGAGCCGGTCGGACCTCGGGAGGACTTGGATCACGCCGCCAACTTCCTGTACATGCTCAACGGGGAGGAGCCCGATAGCGTGCTTGCTGACGTGTTCGATCAAGCGCTCGTGCTCCATGCCGACCATGGTCTGAACGCGTCGACCTTTTCAGCGATGGTGACGGCCTCGACTCTGGCTGACATCCATACTGCGATAACGTCGGCCGTAGGGACGCTCTCTGGAAGCCTCCACGGCGGCGCCAACGCGAATGTGATGCGTATGTTGCAGGAGGTAGCCGAAGCGGACCAAGACCCCGTAGACTGGGTAAAGCGGGCGCTCCAAGAAGGACGCCGCGTCCCCGGGTTCGGTCACCGCGTCTACAACGTGAAGGATCCACGAGCGAAGATCCTTGGCGAACAATCCGAGAAACTCGGCGAGGCGGCCGGGGACACCAAGTGGTACGAGATGTCGGTCGCGATCGAGGAGTTCATGTCCGAAGAAAAGGGGCTCGCCCCGAATGTCGACTTCTACTCCGCAACCACGTACTACCAGATGGGGATTCCAATCGACATCTATACCCCGATTTTCGCGATCTCGCGAGTCGGTGGCTGGGTCGCGCACGTTCTGGAGCAGTACGAAGACAATAGACTCATTCGCCCCAGGGCCCGGTACGTCGGGGAGACCGGCCTGAAATGGATGGACATCGACGACCGATGACCGCGTGAGGTGTGAGGACCGGGGCACGTCCTCCGGTCACGTGCTGGCAAAGCTCTTGCTGGGTATTCAACAACGCATGCGAGAGCATGAGCGATCCGGCCATCGACACGCCACCCGCATTGTACCGGGAGGCGAACACGAAGCCCCCAGCCCTCGGATTTGCGGGCCGATCCGCCAACGCGGGGCGGACATGCTGGAACATCTCGGTGCGATTCGTCGGAAGGTTGCGAAGCGACTCTTCGACATCCAGGTTGAGGCGCTCCCGTGAGTATGCTTCCACGTGCCGCGCCGAACTCTTGCGCACCGCTGGGGGGTCGGCGTGCTCGCCGATGCCGTCGAGACCCGAGCGAGTCGGGTCCGTCGATAATCCTTGTAGACGACCGTCGCAGGTCTGGACTTCGACCGGCGTGTACCGGTGTCGGTTTTCACCCTGGGTCGGTTGGCGTGCCCCGTTCTGCCATCATCTCCGCTGCTCGCCCGGCCCAGCCCGAGTATGCGAACCCGAGGGCAACGATCATGGCCATCCAAATGTACTGGAACCCTACAGCCCAATACGCCCCGGTCGCGCCGTAACCGAGGAGAACCCCCAGGAGGTAGGTGCCGCCCAGCAACATCCCGAACGTCCCCGTCAGTCTGGCGACGAGCGGGATTCGGGTTTCGCTGGCACCCTGGAGGGCACCAGACAGTACGGTAAACGTCACGAGAAACACGCCAGTGAGGCCGTACACCTGCGCGAACCGGGTAGCGTATGGTATCGCCGCGGTGGACCCGCGGGCGAACAGCCCGACCAGGTCGCCCGCGGTGATGAACAGAGCTACGCCGATACCCCCGACCGCAGCCACGCCGAGCCCAGTAACGGCGTAGCCATTGAAACGAGCGTCATCCGGATCACCGGCGCCAAGCGCCTGCCCAACCAGTACTGACGCGGCGACATTGAACCCACGGGAGAACGGAGCGGTCACCTGTTGATACATTCGGCGGCCGATCTGAAATCCGGCGTTGACGGGAGTTCCGAAGCCGAGAAGGATAGCGTTGAACGGGAATTCGGCTGCCGTCGCCGCAAACCCTTCGACGACCCGGGGTGCAGAAACGACGACGAGCTGTTTCGCGATGACTGGGTTCCTAGGTCGGATGAGAGAGGCCTCGGACCAGTCAGTCCACATCGCTGCCAGCAACAGGGAGGCTGTCAGGGTGTTGCCCGCAGCGGTCGAAAGACCGACGCCGGTAACGCCGAGCTGGGGGGCTCCGAACAGTCCGAGTCCGAGGATCGCTGACCCGGCGATGTTGAGGCCGTTCGAGAGCACGTTGACGTACATGGGCGTTCGCGTATCGCCCGTCCCCTGAAGCGACCGGGCCCCGATGAGGGCCACGTGTCGAGCAGGGGCGGTGGCAAAGATGATAGCGAGGTAGAGCCCGCCGAGCCGAGCAGTTTCGGGGTCCGCGCCCAGAAGAGCGATGATCGGCTGTCCCAAGAGGGCTCCGATCAGAACGAACGGGATGCCGGCGAGGATACCCATCAGGATGGCCTGTGTCACTGCCTCGTCGCGGTTTGCGTCGGCAGCCGCCCCGGTGTCCTGCGACGAAAGGGCGATGGCGCCACCGCCGAGGCCCAAACCGATCCGGAGCGGAAACCGGGCGTAGAGGTCCGCCAGGCCGATGGCAACCACTGCTGCGGGCGAGAATTGGGCGGTGACGATCACGTCGGTGGTTCGCATCAGCGTTCGAAACGTTTGTTCCACGCTGACCGGCCACGCGAGGCCTGCCACCCGCCGCCAGACGCCCGTTATCCGGCCGCGGTCCATACCCGTGACTGGGCGGGACGACCTTTCACACTGCCGGAAGGGGAACCGGCGTGACTCCTGCTTTCATGACATTTTCGAGCCGAACGATTCGAAGGGAGATGATCTCGGATCGGCGAGCAAGGGATGCGGACGGCAGGAATGCCTACCGGGGACGATCGGCATCATGATCACGCGGCGGGAGCACCGACGAACGGTAATCCTCGCGTTTTTTGTCATTCCCCTCTGCCGTCGTAACATGAGCGACGAACCTGGGGAGTTCCCGTTCGATGTCGAATTGCTTCAGGAACTGACCGAGACGGGTGGCGTCCCCGGATACGAGGACCGCGTCCGGGAAGTCATCCGTCGTGAACTCCGCGAATCGACCGACAGCGTTCGATCGGATACGATGGGAAACGTCGTCGGCACGATCGAAGGACGGTCGGACTACTCCGTTGCCGTCGCTGCGCATATGGACGAGATCGGGTTCATGGTCAAACATGTGAGCGATGAGGGGTTCTTGAAAGTTGATGCTCTCGGGGGATGGGACCCGCGCGTGCTCCGCGCTCAGCGTGTCAAAGTCCACACTGAATCCGGCGACCTGACGGGAGTAATCGGCTCGCTCCCGCCGCATACCCTGGATGAAGAGGACCGCGAAAAGGAGCAGGAAGTCGAGGACATCGTCGTCGATCTCGGCATGGATGGCTCGGCTGTCGAGGACCAAGTCGCCGTTGGGGATCTCGTAACCATGGAACAGTCAACCATCCGGATGGGCGACTGTATCACGGGGAAGGCCCTCGACGACCGAGTCTGCGTGTTCACGATGCTCGAGGCGGCGCGTCGTATCGACTCTCCGGATGTCACGGTCCACTTCGCTGCGACTGTTCAGGAGGAAGTGGGGCTTCGCGGAGCCCAGGCGTTAGGTGTCGACATCGATCCGGACGCGGCAGTCGCCTTGGACGTGACGATCGCCAGTGATGTACCGGACGTCGGGGAGGACAAGCAAGTGACCCGCCTCGGCGAGGGGACGGCGATCAAATTGAAGGACTCCTCAGTCATCACGAACCCGAAGGTCAATAGTCGGATGCAGGCGCTCGCTGAGGAGCGCGACATTCCCCACCAACTGGAGGTGCTCCCAGCAGGCGGAACTGACACGGCCGCATTCCAGAAAGTTCACGGGGCGAAACCTGTGGGGGCGATCTCCATCCCGACGAGGTACCTCCACACGGTTACTGAAACGGCAAACGGCGGCGACATCGCCGCGAGTATCGACCTGCTGACCGCGTTTCTCGAGACCGAGACGGGCACGCACGACTACACCCTTTGACGAGCGAACCGACATCGGAGGATTAAGACCCCCGCATGGTGAATCTGCGTATATGACGGAGGAAGACGCGTTCGGCCGGCGGGAGTTTCTTCGGGGCGCAGGGGGTACCGCAGCGACGCTGACCGCTACAACGGGAGCGTCCGCAACCGCCGCCGCTCAGTCCGAACAGCCGGACTTCGGCGGCTGGCTCTCCGGCGTCGACGGCGGCTACGAAGACCTCCGCGGCGAATCCGAAATCACCGTCCAGGTCGGCGCCGAAGGCAACGGCGGCGCCTTCGCGTTCGCCCCCGCCGGCGTCTGGGTCGACACCGGCACCACCATCCGGTTCGAATGGACCGGCGACGGCGGCGGCCACAACGTCGTCGCCCAGGAAGGCCCCGCCTCCCTCGACTCCGGCGACCCCGTCGCCGAGGCCGGCGTCAACTACGAGTACACCGTCGAAGACGCCGACGCCGGCATCACCAAATACGTCTGCATCCCCCACCAGAACCTCAACATGCAAGGCGCCATCGCCGTCGGCGAAGACGTCCCCACCGTCTCCACCGGCGGGGAAGGCGGCGGAAACGTTCCGAGCGTGCCCGATACGGCTAAGACGCTAGGGGTGGCCACGTTCATCGCCATGACTGCGACCCTCGGACTTGCCTACTTCTTCCTCAAGTACGGTGGGGACTACGAGGAACCTGACGTCTAACGCGTCCGTTCATCGGGGCATCGATAGGACCCGTTCAGAACAGTCCATGGTCGTCGATAACCTCCCGGTAGATGTCGAGGTATCGGTTCAAGACGGTCTCATGGTCGAACTCGGCGAATCCCTCGTTAATCTCGCGCCGGGAGAGTTCCGCACACTCAACGATTGCGTCGGCGAGTTCCTGAGGATCCGTGACACGCCGGCCACGGTCGCGGTTTTCGACGAGTTCGTGGGCGCTCGACCCCGCTTGATACTCGACGATTCCGACACAGCCGCAGGCTAGTCCCCAGAGAAGGCCGGTGGCGAACGGTTCCTCGATGGCAGTCTGTGCGACCGCGTGGGCACCTTTCAGGATGGGGACGAACTCTGAAGGAGGCAGGTCGCCGAGAAAGGAGACGCGGTCATCGATGCGGAGGTCACGGGCAGTCCGTTCAGCGGTCTCCCGGGCCGGGCCGTCCCCAATCACCGCGGCCCGCCACTCCCTGTCGCGGAGTTCCGCGAGCGCGAGCAAGAACTCCCCGACGTTGGCATGTTCGTCGAGCTCCCGGACGTACACGATATCCGCCCGCTGGTCAACACCCGAATCCCGAACGAGGTCGAAGTCGATACTCTCTGGGACGACTCGGACGTCATCGCCGTCGGCTCCGAGCTCGCGGACGACCGTCCGGACGAGTTCGGAGGGGGTGATTACCGCGTCCGGTACCCTGGCCGCCTTTTCCACGGTCGATCCCTCGGCCGATTGGGGCCACCAGTCGACGACGGCGGGAGTTCGGAGGAGTCGGCCCACCTGCTTGGCGGTAACAGCGTGGCTCGGTGGCGCATTGACCGCATGGATTAGTTCGGCCCCGACTTTCCGCAGGCTGAACGGGAGCTTCGATCGGAACGACCCTGCTGCAGGGCCCTGCGTGACGGCCCGGTAGACGACATCGTTCCGCTCAAAGGTTGCGCTGTGCCCGTCCCACCATTGTGAACAGAGCCAAGTGACCTCGTGCCCGTCCGCTGCCATCGTTTCGGCCACCCGACGTGTTCGTGCGGTCGCTTGGTCCTCACGGTGATCGGTCGTGTACATCGAGACGACCGCAACTCGCATAGGTGGTTAAGACGGGGCCCAGTAAAAAAAGACGGACGATATCGACAACCGTCCGGGTCCTGAACCCACTCAGAGTGCTCGTTCCGTGATGAGAGCATCCGAGTGCCGTTCTGCCAGCCTAGCGGTCGATCTCGTCGTCGGCTTGTTCGACGACCGTCCGGATGTCTTCGGGAGTGACGAACGCGATATCGCCACTGATTGTCCGCTTGAGCGCGGCAGTTGCAGCTCCCCATGCGAGCGCTTCCGGAACCGACCCATCTTGGACACGGCGGGCGAGATACCCGCCAACGAACGCATCGCCACTCCCGACTGCATCAAGCGTCTCGGCCTCGTAGGAGGCCTGTTCGTGAACCGCGCCGTCTGACAGAGCGAGAGCTCCCTCCGCACCGCGAGTGATCACCACAGTCTCGAACTCGTAGCCGGTTGCGAGGCTATGAGCGACATCGACGGCGTCGCCTTCGCAGTCGAGGACGCGTTCGGCGTCGCGGTGGGGGACGAAGAGGATGTCGATCCGGGGGAAGAATCGTTCATAGACGGCAGCCGCCTCCTCCGGGGGCCATAATTTTGCCCGGTAGTTCAAGTCGAAGGTCGTGGTCGCGCCCGCGGACTGGGCGATCTCGAGCAGTGTCGCAGCCGTCTCTGCGGCGGGATCGGATAGTGCGGGTGTGATGCCGCTGGTGTGAAAATACGTCGTGTCACGGACGACGCCGGTGGGAAGTTCGTCTGCAGTCACGTCGGTGAACGAGGATTCCGCCCTGTCGTAGAGGACGGTCGTGCCGCGGGGAGCCTGCCCCTGTTCGAGATAGTACAGGCCGAGTCTGGCATCGTCCCCGGAGTCCCACGCGACTCCTGTATGAACGCCGAACCCGCGAAGCTCACGGACTACTCGTCGCCCGAGCGGGGACGCGGGGAGTTTCGAGAGCCAGACCGCCTCCAAGCCGAGGGAGGCGGCTGCGGCGGCAACGTTGCTTTCGGCACCCCCGACCTGGACGTCGAGGGTGTCTATCCGCTCGAGACGCGTTCCGGTAGGGGACGACAGCCTGAGCATGGTCTCGCCGAACGTCACGATATCGCTCATGCTCCCGCGGTTGAAGCGCTCCCACATAATTCTCAGCGCCCGGTTCTCCGCTTCGAGAACGCGCGGAATGGCTCTTGAGCATCTCCCACAACTGACGCCGGGAGCGGCCACGCGCGGCGGGCAGCCGTGTGGTGCCACATTGATCACACCGGTGCCCCCTGGATGTGGGATACTTCGGTTCGCGGGCTCCGGATTGGCTCGGACGGGAACTGGATTCTTCGCCACGAACCGGTTGGTGGCCGTATCCGTTCCTAGCGGCCGTCGCCCCCAGTTGCGCACCGGGCCGCGGACCTTCGACCGGGCGAGGCGACGTCACCTCGTTGCCTTCCTCGGGGGGCGGTAGAACCGATGGCTGAATTCACTGTCCTCGAAGACATCCGAGGTGACGATGAGCCCCTTTCGCGGCTGGCCGCTTCGCACGGGCTGGAATGACGAAACCCCCATCAGATGACTATCAAAAAGAAATCATCAGAACGACATAGTACAAATGGTTGAAAGAAGAAAGTAGGTATTGGTCACAGTCCAGCCCGTCAGGGGATCGAAGACCAAGATCTCAGCTCCCCCGTGGATGCCCGGAATCGTGCCCAGGGTAGTCACGCTCAAACCGTTCTTCGACCTCATCACGGCTCAGTTCGACGATCACTGGCCGACCGTGGGGGCAAGCGTACGGGTTCTCACAATCATCGAGCGTATCGAGGAGTTCTGCGGCCGTTCCCTCTGTCAGACTGGTGTTCCCGGTAATCGAAGGGTAGCAAGCAAGATCCGCGAGCAGTTCGTCAGCTGCGGACTCGAGTGTTCGTTCTCCGGCAGCGACACCGTCGGTAAACGCTGCAAGGACGTCCCGAAGCAGGTCAGGATCGAGGGTGGCGTCGAACACCGCCGGGACCGCTGTCACCTGGACGGTCTGGTCGTCGAGTCGCTCGGCACGAAACCCCAAACTGGATAACGCATCGTCGAAACTGTCGAACAGTTCCGCTTCCCTGACGGTCAACTCAAGCGAGGCTGGGGCCGCGAGTTCTTGCACTGGGGTCTGCTCATCGATCCTGTCACGCAAGCGTTCGTAGTTGATCCGCTCGTCCGCGGCATGCTGGTCGATTAGGAGCAACCCTGCCGGGGCTTCAGCAACGAAATACGTTTCATCGAACTGTCCCAGGATGCGCATGGACGGGAGCTTCTCGTAATCAACCCGATCCGCGGTCGTACCACCTCCGAGTGTGGCCTGTGACGGGGTCGTTCGCGACCGCGATTGGGGTACTCGCGTATGCACATCGGATTGCCAGTTACGAGGGGAGGGACGAGACCGAGTCTCCTCGTCTCGCTCGGTTACCGTGTCGTTCTCGGACGGAGCCGTACGTGGGTCGTCATCCTGCCGAGTGACACCGACATCGGTAGCTGCGGCATCTTCCGTGGACTCAGCCTCGATATCGTCCCAAGCATCGAGGACGGCTGTCGTGGTTTCGTCGGAGGGAGAATCCGAGTCGGCTCTTGTTTCTTCCGACGTGGTTCCGGGTGTCTCCTCGGGGCCGGCAGCACGCTCGTGGGATGTGCCCGCACCACCGATTACCTCGGGCTCAAGCGAGGTGTCGCTGGGTGCCGACTTCCCGCGAGCGGCCGAACTCCGCAAGAAGCCGTGCTCCAACAGCGCCTCTCGGACGGTCTCGGTGATGCTGGCGATCACACGTTCGTGGTCGTTGAACCTGATCTCGGTCTTGCGGGGATGAACGTTGACGTCGACCGTGTCCGGGGGCACATCTACGAACAGCACCGCAAACGGGAACCGGTCAGAGGCGAGTTGTCCACCGTACGCGTCCAGAATGGCCGAGCGGATTTCGGGAGACCGAACCGTTCGACCGTTGACGAACGTCGTGATGTACTGCCGGGTTGACCGGGTCGTTTCCGGATGTGAGACGAGCCCGGAGACGATCGTTTCTCGGGAGGACATGCCGCCGGTGTCCGGATCGCCTACCCGGATCATCGCCTCGGCCACTTCTCGGCCGTATACGGCAAGGACGGCTGTCCGGAGATCACCGTCACCCGGCGTTGCAAACACTTCGCGGCCATCGTGTTCCAACGAGAGCGACACGTCCGGGTTCGCAAGGGCATACGCCGCCACGACTCTGTTGATTCGGTCGAATTCAGTGGCAGCCGTCTTCAGGAACTTGCGTCTCGCCGGGGTCTCCGCAAAGAGCTCGCGGACCTCGACCGTTGTCCCGACGGGACATCCGGCCCCGCGTACCTCGCCGACGTCACCGTGGTCGACGACCAACTCCCCACCGGCTGAGTGATTCGGCGGGCGACTGCGGAGCTTCATCCGCGAAACCGCCCCGATGGCGTGGAGTGCTTCACCTCGGAACCCGAGTGTTGTCATCCCCTCCTCCAAATCCCGGATCCCGTCCAGCTTGCTCGTCGCGTGCTCTGCGACGGCACGCGGGAGTTGGGATGAAGGAATACCTGTGCCGTCATCCCGGACCCTGATACCTTCGAGCCCGCCGTCCTCGACGGCGACGGCGACTCGGGAGGCACCGGCATCGAGTGCGTTCTCGACGAGTTCTTTAACCACGGATGCGGGACGGTCCACAACTTCCCCCGCAGCGATTTGACTGACTGTCCGGTCATCAAGAGTTGTGATTTCAGTGCTGTCGTCCGGCGAGGCGTCGTCCACCGAGTCACTCATCGGTTCGCACTGGACGGGCGGAACGAATTAAATTCCTGGGGAGGACATTCCGGGAGCACAGCGTTTGAGTGGCTGCCAGTCGGCGCCCGATTATGGGAGAACTCATCGTTTTGAACAAGGACGATGACTCAGTGTGGTATCTGGACGCGGAGACCGGCGACCGGATGGCGACCGTCGAGACCGATTTCAATCCGCATGAGGTCGCGGTTTCGCCGGACGGGGCGACCTCATACGTGACGTGTTCGCTTGGGAACTCGCTGCTGTTCCTCGATAACGCTACGAGGGAGGTACGGAACAGGTTCCGGCACGAATTGTTCGATTTTCCGCACGGTCTCGCCGTTCGGGAATCGAGCAACGAACTGTGGCTCGTGTCCACCTACAGTAGTACCGTGTTCGTGTTCGATCTCGACACTGAGGAACTCCTCGAGACGTTCCCAACGTATCAGGACAAATCCCACATGCTGGCCTTTTCGCCTGACGAGTCGACCGCGTACCTCGCGAACATCGGCAGCGACTCCGTGACGGTCGTCGATGCGGACGAGCGTCGAATCATCGCAGATCCGCCCGTCGGCGAGGGTCCTGAGGGGATCGCCACGGTCCCGGACACGGGGGAGATTATCGTCTCAAACCAGGAGGACGGTCAGCTCTCAGTGCTCGAGCCTGGAACCTACGAGTCACGGATTGCGTTGGCTGGGGAGACCCCGATCCGAGTGGTTGTCTCGCCGAAGGGACAGCACGTCTTGGTCCCGAACCGCGGGTCAAACGATGTGTCGGTAATCGACACGGGGTTCGTCCGTGACGGCGACCGCCGTCCGTGGGAAATTCGACGAGTTCCCGTTGGTATTGATCCCGGGGGCACCGTGTTCCATCCGGAGGGCGAACGGGCGTTCGTGGCCAACAACAAGACGAACGATGTATCGGTAATCGAGACGGAGAGCTTCAAGGAAATCGAACGATTCGAAGCCGGAATCCATCCCGACGGGATCGCATTCAGGCGGTGAGTTGTTTCCAGCCAGACGCCCGGGTCGTGATACGGTCTCCCGCCTCCTCGGATGATCGAAGGTGGTCACCATCGGTGGCTAAGGTTTTGACCGGGCAGAGAGCGTGGTGACGATCGGCGGTGGAGAGGCTTGGCGCACTCCGACGAATCCCGGGTGGGCGATACTTGTCCCTGGACTTCAGTCGCCAGTCGAGGCCAGCCGGTCCGGGAAAACTTACTCGCCATCGGGAGTGAGTTCCAAATCCTCCTGCAACAGCGGCTCAGCCTCGGCCGGCGGGTTGGTATCGAGAATGCCCCACTCATGACCCGGGAGGACCTTGTCCGCACGCGCAGCAACCTTCTTTGCACTATCCCACCAGACCCGGTCGTTCGTTGAGAGACCGGGCATAAACTCCAGGTCGGCTGTCCCAGCAAGGTTTTCAGCGGTCGGGACCGCATCGGAGGCGGCAACGACGGTTCGCGTCCCCGTATCGACCGCGACGGACTGGTGACCGACCGTGTGGCCGGGTGTTGGGAATACGGTGACGTCCGGGCCGAGTTTCGTTTCACCCGTCAGCGGCTCCAGCGGGTGACGGAGCCACGGCGGTGTCCGACCGATCGATGTTGCGTCGTAGCCGACGGCGTGGTGCGGATCAGGGGCGATGGCATACTCCAGCTCGGGACGCGGAACGTGGATCGTGGTTCCAGCGCGAGCGAAGGGGTCCAAATTGTAACAGTGGTCCCAATGGAGGTGGGTGAGGACGATACGGTCCACGTCGTCCGGAGCATAGCCTCGCTCCTCCAGATGGTCGACCGGGGGTTGTGCAGTCCCCTCCTCGCGTCGGCACTCGAACGCAGGATGAAGTTCAGCCATCCGGTCACAGTCCCCGAACCCGGTATCGACCAGTATCAGTTCCTGACCCTCGATCAGGTAACTGATCGACGGGGCAGCCACCTCGACACCACGGTCCACGAGGGCCGTGAGAATACTCTTGTCGAGTGTGAGTGTGCCACAGTGGAGCGGAGTGATTCGGGACGGCATATACCCCTGGTCGACAGTTCTCCTGATAATGATTGGGACAGGAAGAACATCCGTTGAATCCATGTCGGGACCCTTCTAATCAGGACCCGTCGGGCGTGTCGATCCCCGTGGTCACCGCTCCGGAGTATCCAGGGTTCGACCGGACGAGACGTGTTGATCCTCGCCTCGGTCTAGACCGTATCGGCCTCGTAGCCGGCTTCGGTTACGGCAGCGATCAGATCGAGCGGATCTGCATCCCCGTCGACGACCGCCATGTCGGCTTCGTGGTCGGCTCGCGCGGCCCGAATGCCGCTCACGCCCTCCAGTGCTTCTTCGACAGCACTTTCACAGTCGGTGCAACTCATGCCCGTCACTTCGAGTTCAGTCACAATCGGACGTTAGCGGCCATCGTATTTTCAGGTTGTCCTTACGAATCCAAGCTGAGATCGAGAGTGAGCTTTGGAAAAGAAAGCGATATTTGTCTCCGAGGTCAACGGGGTGTATGCCCGAACTGGATGAGATTGATCGGGAAATCCTACGCCTACTTTTGGATGACGCTCGGCGTCCATACAGCGACATCGCGGAACGTGTGGGTCGGTCTCCCCCGGCAGTATCTGAGAGAGTGACCCGGCTTGAGCGACTGGGAGTGATCCGGTCATTCACCATCGAAATCGGACAGGAGCTCCTAACGGAAGGCACCCGTACGTTGGTCGAACTCGATGTCAGTGCGAGCGATGCCCCGGAAGTCCGGGAGGCGATCGCGGAACTCGACCGAGTCGAGCACGTGTACGAAACGGGGGCGGGCGAGGTCGTATTCGAGGTACTGCTGACGGACCCGTCAATCAGGGAGTTGCTTGACGACGTCGTCGCCCTGGACCGGATTCGGAATATCGAACTGAGACCTCTCGCATCCCGCGAGTGGAACCCGACCGTCGGAAATGTTACGCTAGCGCTCGACTGTGTGGAATGTGGCAATTCGGTTGACGACGAAGGCACGACTGCCCGGGTGGGTGGGGACCTGTACCACTTCTGTTGTGGGTCTTGCGAAGCGAACTTCCGTGAGCAGTTCGAGCAGCTCGAATCCGGAGTTTAGCTGGTTCGGATTTACAAGTATCCGGGGATGGAGCCTTCGTTTTCAAAGTGGAAAATGGCATCAACGGTGAGCTCCTACTGATAACCAGTGACAGGTCCGGAACGCGTCCGAATCGAGATTCGCGGGATGAGTTGCGCGAACTGTGCTGCAACCATCACTGAGCGCCTGGACTCCCTTGACGGGGTCGAGGACGTGAATGTGAACTTCGCTACTGACGAGGGTACCGTCGCGTACGATCCCGATACCGTCTCACTCGAAGCCGTCTATGATGCTATCGCAGCGGCAGGATACGATCCCGTCGCCGAGAGCATCACGGTTAGTATCACCGACATGACGTGTTCGAATTGCTCGACGACCGTCGAACGCGCCGTCGGGGGACTTCCGGGAGTGCTGAATGTCAGTGCGAACTACGCGACCGACGAAGCCCGGGTCCGGTACAATCCCGAGCAGACCGGGGGGAAAGAAATCTATGAAACGATCGAAACGGCCGGGTATTCACCCGTCCGACCGGAGCGAAGCGCGGACGAAGGGACGAAACAGGAGTCCGCACGGGACGCGGAAACACGCCGTCAATGGCGCCTACTGCTGATCGGTGCCGCGTTTTCGCTCCCCCTGACGATACTCACAATGGGGCACCTGGTTGGGCTTCCGGTCCCGGAGTCGCTGTTCGGGATCGAGCGGGGGTGGTGGGCGTTGCTACTGGCAACGCCAGTACAGGTGATCCTGGGGTGGGAGTTCTACGAGAACACCTACACGGCGGTCGTCCGGAACCGGACCGCGAACATGGACGTGTTGATCGCTCTGGGTTCGACGACGGCATACGTGTATAGTCTCGCAGTCCTAACAGGGCTTCTCATCGGCGGGCTCTACTTCGAGTCGGCGGCGCTCATTCTGACGTTCATCACGCTTGGCAACTATCTCGAAGCGCGATCGAAGGGGGAAGCAGGCGATGCCATCCGGTCGTTGCTGGAACTGGAGGCCGACGAGGCGCACGTGGTCGAGCGGACGGCCGAGGGATTCGAAAACGAGCGGGAGGTCGACCGCGAGGAGATCCGGGAAGGAGACGTCATGAAAGTTTACCCCGGTGAGCGAATCCCCACTGACGGAACCGTGCTCGTCGGGGAATCCGCCGTCGATGAATCGGCGGTGACCGGCGAATCGGTCCCGGTGGAAAAGCGAGAGGGAGACGAGGTAATCGGGTCGACGGTCAATCAAGAAGGGGTGCTCTATGTGGAGGCGACCAAAGTGGGGGAGGAAACCGCGATCCAGCAGATCGTCGAGACGGTTCGGCAGGCCCAGAGCAGTCAGCCGGAGATCCAGCGGGTCGCCGACCGGGTCTCGGCTTACTTCGTTCCGGCGGTGATCGCCAATGCGACGGTCTGGGCAACCGCCTGGTACGTTGCGCCGGAACTATTGGCAGGGGTCATGAAATCACTGCCCTTGTGGGGGCTCGTGGGAGGGGGTCCGGGGGTGGTCTCACCCCTGGAGTTCTCGGTGGTCGTGTTCGCGTCCGCCGTATTGATTGCTTGTCCCTGTGCCCTCGGGCTGGCGACTCCCGCGGCGACGATGGTCGGGACAGCGATCGGAGCCCGCAACGGCATACTGTTCCGCCGCGGCGACGTTCTCGAGACGGTCAGAGATATCGACGCGGTCGTTTTCGACAAGACGGGTACCCTGACCGAGGGGGAAATGACACTCACGGACGTGCACAGCCTCCATCCGGTCGGCGACGGCGGAGTTGGAGACACGGACAGTGAGCCACGGACCGATGGCGCGGGCGTCGCCACGGACGAGACGAGGTCCGAAGAGGCCATCCTTGCGGCCGCGGCGGCCGCGGAAGCCGGAAGCGACCATCCCATCGCACGAGCCGTGGTCGAAGGAGCCCGGGGCCGGGGAATTGAGGTGGACGAACCCGACGTTCTACAGTCCATTTCCGGCAAGGGCGTCCGTGCACGTACCACTCACGGGACGGTAGTCGTCGGGAAACCGAGCCTCCTGGAGGACGAAGGGATCGATCCGTCGCCAGCGGTCGAACTCATGCACGAACTCGAGGACGAAGGGAAAACCGCGATGCTGGTTGGGGTCGATGGCCGTCTCCTCGGAGTGTTAGCGGTCGCCGATACCGTGAAACAGTCCGCGCAGAGTGCTGTCGCTGCGTTTCAAGACCGCGGCGTTGACGTTCACATGCTGACCGGTGACAACAGGCGTACGGCTGCAGCCGTCGCCGAGGACGTCGGGATCAAGATGGCGAACATCCAGGCCGAGGTCCTGCCCGATCAGAAAGCGGACGTCGTTGATGAGTTGCAGACGAACGGTACCCGAGTCATGATGGTCGGGGACGGGGTGAACGACGCCCCAGCACTGGCGTCCGCCACAGTCGGCGTCGCCATCGGGTCTGGAACCGACGTGGCTATCGAGGCCGCGGACGTGACGCTGATGCGGTCTGACCCGTACGACGCTGTCAGGGCGATGAACATTTCGGAGGGGACGCTTGCGAAGATCAAACAGAACCTCTTCTGGGCCCTGGGGTACAATGTGGCGATGATCCCACTCGCCTCGCTGGGACTCCTCCAGCCCGTGTTCGCCGCCGCAGCGATGGCCGTCTCGTCGGTGTCAGTATTGACGAACAGTCTGACGTTCCGTCGATACGATCCAGACGGGCGCTACCGGCTCTTTGGCGTGATAGGCTTCGATCGGTGAGCCACACCTGACGCGAGCCGGATGAAGCCTCGCTCTGGAGGGTGGCCGCCGGGGTGTCAGACTATGCAACCGGTGATCCTGGACACGTCCCGATTCCTCACATACCGACCCCCGTGGGGTGGCACATGATTGGCAGCCAGCTGCTGCATCGCCGGGTGATACTTTCCTTGCGGACAGGGATACTTCAGGTTCCGAGTTCCGGAGTGGCTTCGGATAAGGATGATTTGTTTTCTCTCGGAGCCGAGGACCGCGTCTGGTCTCAGTGACCGTAGCCACCGGTTGTGTACCGGGTCGCACGCCGGGCCGTTGGGCCGACGCGCCCACCGCAGCGGTGGTACGTCTAAGTCGACGTAGGATCGCGTTTTGAGTGCTTCTGCAGGCCGCGTTGATGCCGCTCGAGACCCGTGTAGTGACCTGCCGTTCAGCGGGCGGAGGCACCACTCACCAGAGCTTCGCCGTCTTACGTTCCCTCTTGCACCCCTGGGGAGGGAGAACCCGTGGGGGAATGTATCCGGCCATCGACGGTGGATTGTCGGGCGTTGGAGTCGCTCGGTCCCCCCGTTCGCGGGTAGGCGTTTGCCCGCCACCCGTCAGAGGTTGCCTTGCCGGGCCTGTTCACGGACGTCGGCCGCTCGGGAGCGGATCGCCTCCCACTCGGATTCGTCCTTGCGATCGACGTGGGAGTACACAAGCCCCATACGACCCGTTCCCCGTAACAGTTCCTCGTTGTCCTTGAGAAAGGTCCAGTAGAGGCTATTGAACGGACAGGCGTCCTCGCCCGTCGTCTTCGCCTGTGAATAGGGACACGAGGAGCAGTAGTCGCTCATCCGGTTGATGTAGTTGGCCGAGGAGGCATACGGTTTCGACGAGAGGATATCGGTGGCGAACGACCCCATCCCGACGACGTTGGGGGTCGTGACCCAGTGATATGCGTCGACGAACCCGAAATGGAACCAGTCGTTGAGCTCGTGCGGGTCGCTCCCGTAAATCAGCGCGAAGTTGGCAAGGAGCATCAACCGCTCGATATGGTGGGCATATCCCCGCTCCCACACGTGTCCGACCGCGTCGTTCATGCAGCGCATCTCCGTTTCACCGTCGTAGTACAGCGGTGGTAAGGCCCGTGTCTGGTTCAACTGGTTGGCGTCGTCCATGCCGGGCATCGCCTCTCGGTACACGTGACGCATGAACTCACGCCAGCCGAGGACCTGTCGGACGTAGCCTTCGACGCTGTTGATAGGGAGGTCCTCACGTTCCCGATACGCCGACACGACGCGTTCGATCGCCTCCTTCGGATGAATCAAGCCCAGATTCATCGCCGGTGAGAGTAATGAGTGGTCCAGTGCCCACGCCCCGTCAACCATCGCGTCCTGATACGGGCCGAACTCGGGGAGACGGACTTCGACGAAATGATCCAACGCCTGCAGAGCTTGAGCACGGGTGACTGGCCAGATGAACGAGTCGAGGTCCTCGTTCCCCCAGCCGTCGTACCGATCCGTCACGAAGGCGTGAACCTCTCGCGTGATCCCGTCGGGGTCGAACTCGGGCACAGGCGGCGGTGTCCACCCATCAGGTGGGGTCTCACGGTTCTGGTCATCGAAATTCCACTCGCCTCCGATCGGCGAGTCACCGTCCATGAGGATTCCCGTCTCCCGACGCATGTGTCGATACCACTGCTCTTGACGGTAGGTGCTGGATTGGGAGGACTCCCTCCATTGGGCCCACTCTTCCCGCGTCGAGAGAAACAGATCGTTCTCGACAACGGTGAGTTCACCGCCGTATTTCTCCACCAGTCCTTCTAACCTGTCAGCAGCCCCATGCGAGGGGGGGCGCATCAGTACCAGCGAATCCTCGGGATTGGCAGCGAAGTAGCGT
The DNA here is from genome assembly GCA_964502585.1 of uncultured Candidatus Halobonum sp. Lineage (GTDB taxonomy): Archaea > Halobacteriota > Halobacteria > Halobacteriales > Haloferacaceae > CAZCXJ01. The sequence continues at coordinate 15,728 of CAZCXJ010000010.1, read as the reverse complement.
TCGAGACCTTCATCGAACGATTCAGCTTCGAGGTACGTGACCTCGTAGCCTTGTTCCCGAAGCGTATCCCGGAAATGCCGCATTCCGGAGAACACCAAAGTCAACTTGAACGGGTGATATGGTAAGCGTTCACCGAATTGGTGTGCCTCCAGCATGAACACGTGGTCTTCATGACTGAGAGGTTCGGCCTCCGGGTACAGCTGGTCGCCAAGCAACCAGAGAGTCATGATTCAATCGAGCTCGTCCAGAGTACGAACCTGGTGTGGGTAGAACCTAGCCAACTCATCAGTCCCGGTACGAGCGGTAGCCACTAATGTCTTAACCGGACCGCTTCTGTCCGCCTGAGTGGATTCCATCTCACCACGGACCGGTTATCCACGGTCGCGACCTTGACAGCGGGACCGGGTCGGACGGTCGACCGGGGGAAAGTATGGGTACTTTTTGAAGTCGAAGGCCTTACTTCCCTGCCGCGTCGTTTCCAGGTTAGAAACCTTTTCTGGAGTGATTTTCATGGCAGACGCTGACCCGGACGGGAACATCGGAACTGAGAACGGACCACCAGCAACGCTCCGTACGCCGATCGTCGCGGTGCTCGGTCATGTGGACCACGGAAAGACGACGCTGCTGGATACGGTTCGGGGGTCAGCGGTGTCGGAAGGCGAAGCTGGCGCGATTACCCAGCACATCGGGGCTACGGCGGTTCCACTCGAGACTATTTCAGGAATCGCGGGAACCTTGGTCGAACCGGAGGACTTCGATTTGCCCGGATTGTTATTCATTGATACACCGGGGCATCATTCCTTCACCACGCTTCGATCGCGTGGCGGAGCGCTCGCGGATATCGCGATCCTTGTCGTCGACGTGAACGACGGGTTTCAACCCCAAACCGAGGAGGCGATCGATATCCTCCGCCGGACGGGAACCCCGTTTGTCGTCGCGGCAAACAAAATCGACACCACCCCGGGATGGAACCCAAGGGAAGATTCCCCGATACAGGAAACTTACGAGGCACAGTCAGAGCGAGCCCGCTCGCGGCTCGACGAGAACCTCTACGAACTCATCGGTGACCTTTCCGACGCCGGGTTCTCGGCCGACCTCTACTGGCGAGTCCAGGACTTCCAGGCGAACATCGGAGTCGTCCCCGTCTCGGCAGTAACCGGGGAGGGGGTGCCGGACCTCCTGACCGTCCTGATGGGCCTCTCCCAACGGTACCTGAAAGCCGAGATGGAAATCGACGCCACTGGCCCCGGAAAGGGCACGGTCCTGGAGGTAACTGAAGAGCGTGGGTTCGGCGCGACCCTCGATGTGGTGTTGTACGACGGGACCGTTTGTGAAGGGGATACGGTCGTAGTCGGTGGCCAGGGAGATCCAATCGTGACCGAAGTACGAGCACTCCTGCGCGCCCCGCCGAATGCGGAGATGCGAACGGAACGGGGGTTCCAGCGGGTCGATGAGGTCGCCGCGGCTGCAGGGGTAAAAATCGCCGCCCCGAACCTCGGCCAAGCGATGGCTGGCGCACCCGTCCACGTCGTCAGGGACGGCAACGTTGAGACAGCCATCGAGGCAGTCCAAAAGGAACTCGCGGCAATCGAGGTAGAGACGGCTGACGATGGAGTGGTCGTCAAGGCTGACACGCTCGGGAGTCTGGAAGCGATGGCCAACGCCTTGGAGGAAGCGGACGTTCCAATCCTCCGGGCGGAGGTGGGCGATGTCGCTCCTCGGGACATCGCAGTGGCCGAGACCGCAGGGGAGGACCGCTTCCAAGCAATCCTGGGATTCAACGTCGACATCCTGTCGAACGCCCAAGAGGAACTGGATTCCAGCGACGTCCAAGTGTTTCGGGATGACGTTATCTATCAGCTGGTGGAAGATTACGAGGCGTTCGTGGAAGAACGGCGACGGGCACAGCAGGAGACCGTCCTAGAGAAGATCGTGCGACCGGCGCGGTTCCGGGTTCTCGAGGATCACGTCTTTCGGCAGTCGAATCCGGCGGTCGTCGGAGTCGAGGTGCTCGCCGGAACGCTCCAGAACAACCGGCGCGTTGTCCGGTTCGACGGCCCCGAACCGGAGCGAATCGGGGAACTATCGGGCATCCAGGAACAGGGAGAGGACGTCAGTGAAGCGCGGGCAGGCGACCGAGTAAGCGTCGCTATCGACGGGCCAACCGTCGGCCGAGATTTCGAAGAGGGAGACGAGCTCTGGGTCGAACTCCCGGAAAAACACGCGAAAATCCTCGAACAGGAACTCAACGAGGAGATCCGGGCCGACGAACTCGAAGCCCTCAGTTCGTACCTCGACACTCGACGCAGCGGGGACCCGTTCTGGGCGAAGTGACTCATTGCGATGAGGAGACCGGTCACGAGCGACGTTCCCCTCGCTCCCATAACTTATCGCTTGGATTTCCTGTGATTCCCTGAGCGTTAGATATCAATTCGATAGACTGAACTGGTGTGTTTGTTGTTGGGTTCTAGGCAGTTGGGAATAAACTATTAGTACTAGGAGAAAATAGGTTCGGGCGAGGTGAGGAGTATGGGTGTGAGCGATACCCCGAGCGACAGCCAGGTCCCGGCCGTGGTGGAGGTCTCGCGGTACGATCTTTTCCTGATGTTATTGCCAATCCCCTTACTCCTGGGAGCAGGTGGTGGCATGGCAGCGACAGTCCCAGTCTCGTTGGGGATCGCCTCGGGATCGATTATTGCCACACTCCTGTTGGTATACGCGCTGTTCGTGGACGCCCCGGTTCCGGGCGACGGGAGCTAACTCGTCTCTACCGACGAGGGGTCCTTTGTACCGTTGTCGGTGCCCTGATATTAAAAGCGACTCGCGAATACCTCCGGGCGATCCTATCGCGCCGTGGGTTCGATGTCTTCGCCGACGGCCAGCATCGTCTGGAACGCCGCGCTAGCTGCTAGCCCCCGGGCCACCTCTGTCCGGTCTTCGGCGTCAAGACCGGTCTCGAGTTCTTCGAGATCAGGGGTCAATCCGGCGCTAACCGGGTGGCCGGCAGGGGGTCGGACGGCGACGGTCGCTTCCAGTCCGTTCGCCCCGTAGGACACCTCGGAGCCCACGGCATACCCGTCGGGGAGATACGATTCGGTTTCGGCGACGATGCCCGCGATCGCCCGGCGTAGACCTCGTTTCTGCTCTGCGGATAGGTTTACTTCGGGAGGCCGCCCGGCCTCGACAGCCCCGGGAGCTCCAGCGTAGGGGTTGTTCCCGTTCATTCGGTACCAGCGATACGTGAGTCCGCCACATAAGCCCGTCGCCCCTTACCGAGTCGGGCCGCGGAGCGGCCGCTGTCGGGTTGCGGAAGCGAAGACGGCATTGGGATTCGGGATTAGTACTGGTAGTCGCCGAAGACGGAGTCGGAGGGGACAGGGCCTTCCTGATCAGCGTCCTCAACCTTCTGTCGGGCCGCCTCGAAGTCGGTGTCTCGAACCTCGGTTCGGTCGTCTCGGATCGCGAACATTCCGGCCTCGGTGGTGAGGGCGGCGATATCCGCGCCGGAGTAGTCGTCCAATCTCCGGGCGAGCGCCGTGAAATCGACATCGTCGGCCACGTTCATATCGCGAGTGTGAATACGCAGGATCTGTTCGCGTCCTTCCGCGTCGGGTTTGGGCACCTCGATCAGTCGGTCGAACCGACCGGGACGGAGGATGGCCTCGTCGAGCATGTCGAACCGGTTCGTCGCGGCCATGATGCGAACCTCCCCGCGGTCGTCGAAGCCGTCCATCTCGGAGAGGAGTTGCATCATCGTGCGTTGGACCTCTGCGTCGCCAGACGTCTTCGAGTCCGTCCGTTTCGAAGCGACGGCGTCGATCTCGTCGATGAAGATCACTGCTGGTTCACGCTCTTCAGCGAGATCGAAGAGGTCCCGTACCAAGCGCGCCCCTTCTCCGATGAACTTTCGGACCAGTTCCGAGCCGGCCATCTTGATGAACGTGGCGTCGGTTTCGTTGGCAACGGCCTTCGCCAGCATTGTTTTCCCCGTACCAGGAGGTCCGTGGAGGAGTACGCCACTTGGGGGCTCGACGCCGACCTGTTCGAATTTTTCGGGATCGATCAGCGGATCCTCGACTGCTTCCTTGACCTCCCTGACTTGGTCGTCGATGCCTCCGATGTCCGAATAGGATACCTCCGGGTGAGCCTCGACCTCCATCGCCTGGGCTCGAGCGTCGGTCTCGTCGTCAAGGGTGGCCTGAATGCTGAACGAATCGTTAATCGCGACTCTGTCACCTGCCTCCAACTGATCCTCGAGACGGGTCGAAACCTCTGTGAGTACTTCCTGGTTGTTCCCGTGTTGTTTGATTACGACCCCGTCCTCGGTTAGTTCCTCGACGGTGGCGACATACAGCGAAGAAGTCTTCAATGCCTCGTTCCGCCGTTTCAGTTGTTCGACCTCCTCCCGGAGTTGTTCGCGCCGCTCGGTGGCCTGTTCCAGCCGGTCTTCAAGCTCCCGGTTGACCTGAACGATGCGCTCGTAGTGTTGGCGCATCGCCTCCAACCGCTCCGCCTCGCTCATTTCTGGGTCCAGATCGAGGCGGGGGCGGTCTGGAAGGGACGGACTGCGTGACATCTCAATCTCGGTTGGAGGGGCGGCCTCAAGTGGTTTTGGGTCCCGGGAAGGTACCACGCGCGAGCTTCAGAGGTCTAGGAGGGTCGCGATATCAGTGAGATGTCTGTCATAGACATCGAACGCGGAGTCGATTGGCTCGGGCGAAGTCATGTCGATGCCGGCGATTTCAAGCACGTCGATCGGATACTCGCTGCCGCCGGCCTGCAACGCTGCACGGTAATCAGCCGCCGCGGGCTCGCCTTCCTCCCGGATTCGTTCAACGATCGCGGCGGCGGCCGAAACCCCGGTCGCGTACTGGAACACGTAGTAGTTGTAATAGAAGTGGGGGATCCGCATCCACTCACGCCGGATGTAATCGTCGAACTCGGCGTTCGCGTAGAACTCGGATTTCAATCCTCCGTACATGTCGTCGAGCTGATCGGGTGTCAGCGGGTCGCCGTTTTCGACCCGCTCATGGATGCGCTGTTCGAAATCCGCAAACATCGTCTGGCGGCACAGCGTCGAACGGAACCGCTCCAGGTACTGGTCAAGCGCGTGCGCTCGCAGGTCGTCATCGTCCGCGTTCTCAAGCAAGTGGTGGGTCAATAGCGTCTCGTTCACCGTAGACGCGACCTCGGCGACGAACGTTTCGTAATCCGCGTACTGCCACGGTTGGGCCTCACTGGCGAGTTCGGAGTGCATCGAGTGACCGAGTTCGTGCGCCAGGGTGTACATGGACGAGACGTCATCCTGGTAGTTCATCATGATGAACGGCTGAGTATCGTAGGTCCCGGCCGAGTAGGCGCCGGACCGTTTCCCACGGTTTTCGTACACGTCGACCCAGCGGGATTCCAGTCCCTCGGCCATGCGGGATTGATACGCGTCCCCGAGCGGTTCAACGGCTGCGACGACGTGTTCTTTTGCCTCGTCGTAACTCAGCTCCGGCCCTTCATCCCCAGTCAGGGACATATAGAGGTCCCAGGCACGGAGGTCCTCGGCACCGATCGCCTGGCGCTTGAGGGCGGCATGTTCTTGTAGCACGTCGAGATTGTCATGGACCGTTTCGACCAGTGTATCGTACACCGACACGGGGACATTCGGACCGTCCAACGCGGCCTCCCGAGCGGTCTCGTAGTCCCGGGCCCGGGCAAGCTTGACATCCTTTCGGACGGACTTCTCGAGGGTGGTTCCGACGGTGTTGCGGACTTGTCCCCATTCCTCGTAGAAGGCCTCGTGGACCCGGCGGCGGAACGCTCGGTCCGGCTTCTGAAGTAAGGTTGTGAAGTTCCCTAGCGAGATCTCGACGGGGTTCCCGTCAGGGCCGTCGACCGTCGGAAACGTCATGTCCGCGTTGGTCAGTTTAGAGTACGTTTCCGAGGCGGCGTCTGTCACTTCCGAGAGGTCCGCCAGCAGTTCCTCGACCTCTGTCGACCGGGTGTGAGGCTTCATCCGGAGGACGTCATCGAAGTAGTGTTCGTAGTCACGGAGTGCCGGCTCCTCATCCATGAGTGTCTCTATTTCCCCCCAGGTGAGCTCCTGGATTTCGGGCTCGATGAACCCGGCTGCGCTGGATGCCTCGGCCGAAAGCGTCCCGGCTCGCGCGGCCATCGCCTGGTACTCTTGATCCCGTGTGTCCTCGTTCGAGCGAAGGCGGGCGTACGAGACGACCTGTGCGACTCCACGCATTACATCCTCCCTCGTCTCCAACAGTTCGCGTAGCGTAGCGGCGCTCTCGGTCGCTCGGCCCTTGTATGCTCGGAGGTCATCGATACGGGACTCGGCATCCTCGTAAGCCGACTCCCACTCCTCGTCGGACGCGAACATCGACTCGAGGCTCCATTTGTACTGTTCGTCGATTTCGGACCGCTCGGGGACCGAACTCATCGTTGGTCGATACACGAGGGAGCGCCTAAGTCTTGTCAAACCGACCGCACGGACCGTCCGATTTATCGCCCCACATCCTCAGGCATCCGCATGACCACCGAGGAGCTCGCGGCCGCGATCGGTCACGCCTGGATCGAAGAAGACACCTGGCAGTTCCTCTCCGACCTGACGGCGGGCGGCAGCCGAATGGCCGGGAGCAGAGGCGAAAAACGAGCGGCAAGTCTGGTCGCCACCGAGTTTCGCGAGGCCGGTCTCGCGGACGTTCGGACCGACCCGTTCGAGTTGACTGGATGGGAGCGGGGGACCAGCGAGTTACGATTGGTCGAGCCGCAGAGCCGCCCTTTCGAAGCCGTGGCATTACCGTATTCGCCTGCCGGCATCGTTCGTGGTGAACTGGTCGATCTTGGTCACGGAACCCCGAGCGAGATCGATGCAGTCAGGGCGGAACTCGACGGCAGGATTGCGATGGCGAGTACCACCACCCCGGAGGGGGAGCGGTTCGTCCACCGAATGGAGAAGTACGGGTGTGCAGTCGAAGCCGGCGTAGAGGGGTTCGTGTTCGTCAATCACGTCGATGGGCAACTCCCACCAACTGGGTCGCTGACCTTCGGCGAGAGAGCCCCCGTACCGGCGGTCGGTATCAGCAGGGAAACGGGTGCTCGCCTGGCAGAGCACAGCCTCGGCCAGGTCAGCTCCGGGTCCGACCATTCGGCTCGACCGAGGGGACCAGGTGCGGAGCCGGGAGTCGTCGAACTGACGGTAGACGCGGATACGACCCCCGCTCACAGCCGGAATGTTCTCGGACACGTCGGGCCGGACACGGAGCAGAAACTCCTGGCCTTGGCTCATTTCGACGCTCACGATATCGCGGAGGGGGCGTTGGATAACGGGTGTGGAATCGCAACGTTGGTGGTCGCCGCTCGCATGCTGACGAAGGTGGCGGACGGGCTCGATGTGGGGATACAGTTCGCCGCCGTGGGCGCCGAAGAAGTCGGGCTCCTCGGCTCCGAGAGACTCGCAAACCGGACTGACCACGACCGTATCAAGGGCGTCTTGAATGTCGACGGGGCAGGCCGGTACCGGGACCTCGTGGCGATGACTCACACGTCGGAGGCGACCGCGGGCGTCGCCCATCGGATTGCCGAACGGACCGGGCATCCGATTCGGGTCCGGGATCGACCCCACCCGTTCTCCGACCAGTGGCCGTTTGTCCGTGCCGGGATACCCGCACTCCAACTCCACTCCGACACTCCGGAGCGAGGTCGCGGATGGGGCCACACCGAAGCGGACACGTTGGACAAGGTGGACGGTCGGAACCTTCGGGAACACGGCATCCTGACCGCGTTGCTTCTCGACGAACTCGCAGCCGATGGCACGACACTCTCTCGACTCGATACCGGGGAGCTACAAGTCGCCTTTGCTGATGCGGAGCTCGAGGAGGGAATGCGGGCGGCCGGGCTGTGGCCTCCGCAGTGGAAGTGAGTTCATCCTGTCGCATGGGATGGTACCGTTCCGCCCCTCCAGCGCGTCGGCAGATCGCCAAGCCATGCCAATAGGTCCGGCTCTCCTGTCTTCACGGCAGCGTTCGATCGACATGCACCGCTCGAACCCGACTCCCGGGAGGTACCGGCGGAGGAACGCGGAAAGGCCGGTCGGCCGGACGATAGATGAACCAGGTTCTCGGTGACGCACGCTCCGGTGTAAGCAGCTTCGTCCGTTTCTCTGCGGATCTGCGTCGGTAGCAAGCGACCCCGGACTTAGTCCGGGTCGGGTCCGGCGTCGGACACGACGTTCGCCGTGACCGTTTCAAACGTTCGTGCGGTGGTTCGTGCCCTGACGGCCCGATCCTGGAACAGGTTCTGTGTATCCCGGGCTGCCCGAGTATCCGGTTCGAAGGACAGGTCCGGATATACGACGTCCAGGAGGACGAGGGGACCGGGACGGGCGGGTGCGACCCCCTCCGGTCCTTCGAGCGGGTCGGGTCCCAGGACTCGGTCGGGTCTGTCGAGTTTGGCCTCACCGACCGCGACGTTGCGGACGACAGTGACGAGTCGACGAACGAGTTGACGAGGGAACCCGCCGGCGGAAACGGTGATTCGAAGGAACGGGTGCTCCCGATCCACGGTACAATCCAGACTCCGCACGGTTCCGGTTGCGTCGGGAGTCAGATTGTGAAAATCGTGGTTCCCGGACATCCTGGAGGCTGCAGAGCGGGCTTGGTCGAGGATCGAATCCGGAGCATACAGGTGGTACTGATAGACCCGCTGAACGGCATCGTGGGTCGCATGAAACCCCTCGGAAACAGGAGCCGATGCCCAAGCCCGGACGTCGTCCGGAAGTTTCGTGTTGAGGGCCCGTGGACTGAGCCAGTCTGGCACGTCGAACGCGATGGTCTGTGCGACTGCCGAGACCCCCTTGTCGGTCCGGCCTGCAGCAGCGTATCCGGATGGTTTACTCTGGTCGTCGCCGAGGAGGTCAAACTCTCGAAGGGCATCAAATATGACTCCCTCCACTGTTTTGACGTCCGGTTGGCGCTGAAACCCGTGGAAGGGTCGACCATCATACGCAATCCGGAACGCGCGCGTCATGCTTTCACCGGATCAGACGAAGTCGTCGTAGGTCGGGCGATCATGGGTGCCGGGGAATTCGTCGACTGGTGCAGTGGTCTGGTCGCCCGAGCTCATCTGCTTTACCGTTACGTTACCGTCCTCGAGGTCCCGTTCGCCGACGATGACGACTGTCTCGGCGTTGATCTTGTCGGCATACTCGAGTTGGCCAGTGAAACTCCGGTCGGCGACATCGGTCTCGACAATATGATCCCGCGCCCGGAGGTCGGCAGCGATTCTGGCTGCTGTCGAACGCGTGTCCCCTACCCCGAGGACGTAGTAGTCGGTCCGGAGTTCCTCGGCAGGAAAGGCTCCGGTCTCCTGGAGTAACAGTGGAAGCGTGGAGTTCATCACCCCGGGAGCTACGCCGACGGCGGGTGTCGATGGGCCGCCGAACGTTTCCACCAAGTCGTCGTATCGACCCCCGCCGAAGATCGAACGGCCGATCCGTCCCTTGGCGTCGAAACACTCGAAAACGACGCCGGTATAGTAGTCAAGCCCCCTGGCAGTCCGGAGCGAAAGGTTGCAGTGGTCGGCGAGACCGAAATCTTCCGCCGCGGCCCACACTGCCCTGAGCTCGTCGATGGCTGCGGTCAGGTTTTCCTGCTGGGCGGGGTTCCGACCTTCCGTGAATGCAAGCAACTCATCGAGGTTACCGACGTCCTCGATGCCGAGGAGGGAATCAAATTCCTCGACCTCGCTATCCGGAAGACCCGCCTCTCTGAGTAAGGCGTAGTATTCGGTCGTGTCAAGCTTTTCCGACTTGTCGATGGCCCGAATGGCTGGCCTGACGTCGACGGCGTCGCCGAACGAGCGGAGTAACGCTTCGAGAACGTCACGGTGTGAGACTCGGAATTCGAACTCTGCAGACGGGACCCCCAGGTCAGTCAGGAACTCCCCAGCGACGGCCAGGATCTCGGCGTCAGCTTCGGGGGCATCCGACCCGAAAATGTCGATATTCGTCTGGTAAAACTCCCGGAACCGCCCCTGTTGGACCTGCTCGTATCGCCAGAACGGACGGGTAGAATACCATTTGATCGGCTTTGCAAGCTCCTGGCCGCGTGCAGCCACCATTCGTGCTACGGTGGGCGTCAGTTCCGGGGCCAGCGTGACGTGACGACCCCCCTTGTCCTCGAATGCATACAACTCATCGACGATGTCCTCGTCGCTCTTGTCCGTCCACATCGCCGCACGTTCGAGTCGGGGGGTACCAATCTCCCGGAACCCACGTCGCTGGGCAGCTGCCTCGATGGCCTCGATCACCTCGCGTCTGGCAGCCATTTCGCGCGGATAGAAGTCTCGGAATCCCTTCAGCGGGTCGTACATATCCACAGTCAGTCGTGGCTGGCGTTTGAAGCCCGCGGTTCCGACGGCACGGGGTTCGGTGGCCGTGAAAACTGGAATGATAGAGTTTAACATTTTTGACCGTCTCGATTAATATGTGACTGTTGTTAGCGTTTCGATGCCGGAGGACTTACTCAATCGGATCGACGAGTTCGCTGAAGAACACGGGTACACGGGGCGGAGCGAAGTGGTCCGGGATGCCAGCCGGAACCTTCTCGACGAATTCGCCGACAAAAAACTCGAGGGGCGGGAACTCATGGGGATCGTGACGGTGTTATTCGATTTCGGAACAACCAGTGTGGAGGAGAAGATGATGCGACTTCGCCACAATCACGAAGACATCGTCGCGTCGAACTTCCACAGTCACGTCGGAAGCCACCACTGTATGGAGCTGTTCGTTCTGGAAGGGTCGCTTGAGGAGATCTCGACGTTCGTGGGCAAGATCCGTGCGACCGAGGATACGCTCAGCATCGATTACTCGGTGTTGCCCGTCGACGAGTTCGGCCCCGTGGCCGGTATGGAGTAGCGATACCGGATCGAGGAGCCGGGCGCCAGCACGGGGCCGGGCTGGAGAAGGCCGTGGGTCTCTCGTGCCCTCCCCGGCAGGCACGTCGTGGTGCGAGGAGTATCAGGTGTTTACGAACGCTCCGAGTCCGGAGGCTAGCCCGCTTCATCTCACGCAAGAACAGGTTCCGCTCACTGCGCTATCGATCAGCCACGTACAGGGCCACATCCAGCATGCGGTTGGCGAACCCGAACTCGTTGTCGTACCAAGCAAGGATCTTCGCCAACCCCCCGTCGCCGACAACCGCCGTGGAGTTCAGATCGACATATGACGAGAAGGGCAGCCCGAGAATGTCGGTCGAAACCACCTCATCGTCGGTGTACCCGAGGACTCCTTGGAGGCTCCCATCGGCAGCCGCCCGGAGAGCGTCGTTGATTTCGGCAGCGGTCGGGTCATCATCGAAATCAGCAACGAACTCCGTAATCGAGCCGTTCGGCACCGGCACTCGCATCGCCATACCGTCAAGGCGGCCGTCGAGTTCGGGAAGGATTTCGGTCGCCGCGTTCGCAGCCCCTGTCGTCGTCGGAACAATGTTTTCCGCCGCGGCTCGACCGCGCCTGCGCTTCGGCTTGGGTCCGTCGATGAGATTCTGGCTCCCCGTATACGCGTGAACCGTCGTCAGCGTTGCCGAGACGATCCCGAAGGATTCGTGCAGCACTTTTGCTACGGGTGTGACGCTGTTCGTGGTACAGGAAGCGTTAGAAACGACATCTTCCCCTGCGTACTCTTCGTGATTGACGCCGTACACGAGCTGTTTGACCGGTTGGTCCCCCTTCGGAGGAGCCGAAATGACGACCGTGTCTGCACCCGCCTCCAGATGGCCGGCTGCGTCTCGCTTGGTCCGGAACACTCCGGTACACTCCAACGCGACGTCGACATCGAGTCTCTCCCAAGGAAGTTCCGCAGGGTTTTGCTTATCGAACACCGGAGCTGCGGTGTCGCCGACCGCCAGGTATCCATCCTCGTAGGTCACGTCAAGCCGGCCCATCACAGTGTCGTACGCTCCGAGGTACTCCATGTCAGCACCGTCCATCACGTCGTTCACTCCCGCGAGCTCGATTTCCGGGTTCTCAAGCAGCGCCCGGAAGGTCGACCGGCCGATACGACCGAACCCGTTGAGACCAACACGAACCGGGTCTGTAACGTCATCACCCGCGGAGAGATAGGATTTACTCATAATTGAATACCCTCTTGCCCCGGACTTAAGCTTACGGCCTCCTTCACGATTCCCGGGGGGTTCCCAGGGTGGCGTGGGAATTCCTGTGTCCCGGCGGTGAGAAGGCTTTTGTCCGGAACAGCACTACCCCCTTAGTATGAGAGACGACCGGGACGATCCGTTCGGAGACATCTTCGACGAGATCGAACGGATGATGAGTGGAATGACGGGGGAAGGGAACGGAGTCGGGGCCGATACGCACGTCGCCGTCTACGAAGAGGACGAAGGACAGCTACGGGTCGTAGCGGACCTCCCCGGAGTCCGCAAGGCTGATATCGACATCAAGTGTGATGGGGAGATTCTCACGATCACGGCCACTAGTGAGCGCCGACAGTATGACGAGCGAATTCGTCTGCCTGCCCGTGTCGACGAACATTCCGCCGAGGCTTCGTTCAACAACGGTGTTCTTGAGATTCTGTTCGACCGCGTAGGTGGGTCTGCTGACATCAACGTAGAGTAGCCGTTTGTCCGGGAGGCCGACACCACCTTCAGCCACCAGTCGTTCGCCGTCTCAGGTCCCGTCCGAGCAACTGCTGGGGATAGGGGTGGTCATTGACGGTCGCTGCGCGGCCATGTTGTCGCTTGGATTTATTCGTGAACCGCCTCGGGGTCAAGCCCCGTGGCATTCGCCTCGACAGCTTGTAAACGGGGGAGTCACTCGCGACCTGTCAGTTTGACTCCGCAGTCCGAAGTATCACGTCCGCGAGTCGGTCATAAAACCCCTCCTCGTATTTCGTTGCCTCGTCAATTGTCGGACGGGCATTCGTTTCCGATACCACGATGCTGTCGGGGGTTTCGAGCAAATCTACGCCGAGGAAATCGATCCCGAGCACCTCGGCCGTCCGTTCGGCCAACCGACGGTGCTCCCGGGGTAAATCGACCCCCTCGGCGGTTGCCCCCCGATGGACGTTGTGTTTCCAGCGGTCTTTGTTCCGTGCTGGCTCGGGAAGGCGTCGTTCGACCGCCCCCACGACTTCGCCGTCCAGCACCATCACGCGGTAGTCCCGGGCGGCCGGCAGAAACTCCTGAATTAGGAACGATTTATCGCCCGTCGCTCGGTAGTCGTGAACGAGGTCGAGATAGTCGACGATTCCGGCCAGCGAATCCGGGTCAGGTGCTTTGGCGATCCCGGTCCCGCGTGTCGTCGAATTCGGCTTCACGATAACCGGATATCCGATATCCTCCGCGGCCTCCGCGACAGCTCGTTCATCAGCGGGGTTCGACACTAAGTGAGTCTCGGGCGTTGGGAGGCCGGCAGCTGCAAGCCGTGCAATCACGCCGCCCTTGTTTCGTGAAGTCAGGACAGCATCGCGATCGTTGACCCACGGGATCGACGTGGCCGTATCAACGACCCCACCCTCCATCAGACGGGATGGAAAGACGAAGCCCACGTCGAACTCGTCGAAAGGGACGTTATCACCGGTCAACGGGATGACTCGTTCCGTCGATCGGAGATGACCCACCTCGATCCCGCGAGTTGCCATCGGCTCGCGGATTCGTTCGTAGGTTTCCGCTCGAGTCGCCATCGCAAGGCGAGGCATAGGGAGAGACAAGTTGTCTGCGGGGATAACTCCAGTGGGATGACCGACCAAATGGCGGCCTCCAGCCCCGGATACACGGAACCGCTCCAGTTTGTGGACTCGCCGCGTGTCGGCCCGCCGTGAACTCCTCCACCGCGTATTCGCGGCGAAGGCGCGTTCTTATACCGACGGACGGGATACGACCCCCATGACCGAGACCGAACGAGTCGCTGCCGTCTGTCCGGCATGTACCCCGGAGGAGGAAACGGCCCATGAGGTGCTGAACGCTGGCGGACAGGCGACGGTACGGTGCACCGAATGCGGACACGTCCACAAGATCCGAATTTCAAAGAGCGATCCCCTTGCGCGGGACGTCGTCGTTTCCCAGGAAGGCGAGTCGTACCAGACGACTGTACAGTTCGATCCGGAGAGTGCCGTCCGGACCGGCGACGAGTTCCTCGTCGAGACCCCAGAAGCCATCCAGCAGGTGCGCGTGACCGCGATCGAGCTGGCTGATGACAATCGCGTCGAGGAGACGGCGCCTCAAGAAGTCGATACGGTTTGGACAAGAGTGGTCGACAACGTGGCTGTTCCAGTGACGGTGCACCCTTCGGACGGCCGTCGTGATGAGTCTCGGAGCCTCCGGATGCGTGTTCCTGGTGACTACGAGTTTGTCGTTGGGGCGGTGGAGTCGGCCGGCGACGAGGAGTTCCAAATCGAAGGGATCCAAATCAGAGATACGGTCAGCGACGAGTACCGGTTCGAGCGGTTCGATCACGAAGGAGACAGCGTATTCGCGAAGGACGTCAAGCGCCTGTATGTGCGAGACACCACATCCGATCCCTGGTCCGGCTGGTAGCCAGTGTTGTATCCCGACCGATCTCCCGAAAGTGTGAAACATGCCCCTAGCTTTTGACATCCTCCACGGCCTGAAGACCGTGCAATCCCGAGCGTTGGGAGATTAGGGTTTGGAGTCCACCACCTCGGCCCGCGGTTGGAATCCGCAGGTGAGGTCGCACAGGTAGACCCCGGGCTGTGCCAACCAGCCGGTACTCCTATTCCCCGACGGTGACTTGGAGTTACTTGTACTGTCGTTGATGTCGAGACGGATGTTCTCCGCTCCGTTCACGTCGGCGTTGAACGCCGCGTCACACGCCTCACACACGTACAATCGCACGCTCAACACGCTGACTGCCGTCTTCCCGACCGCACACGGCACACGTCTTCGACGTGTCTTCTTCGCCCACTTCTTCCACGCTAATCCCCTCGACCTTGGCCTTGTACTCAAGAATGTTGGTGAAGCGGTCGAACGCCCACCCGTGCAAGTCGAGGTTGCCATGTTTGCCCCAGTTCTTCGACTCACCATTCTCATCCTCACGCACACCGTTCAAATTTCCGACATTAATCTGGCCAACACCCCCCTCAACGCACCGTTGGGCGATGTGCTTGGCGAGGGCGTGGAAGAAATGCCGGCGGCGTTCCGACCACTTGTGATGGAGTCGTGTCGCCCGCTCACCACTACTGTCATCGCATTTGGCGATCTCTTTCGGGAAGTAGTACCCGTCCTGTTTCAGGCGGGTGCCGGGGTAGAGGTCGGCGTCCTCCGTGCTGTAGGCAACGGCGGCAAAATTCGAGATGCCAAGGTCTATTCCCGCCGTCTCATCCCCCGATGAGTCTGGCGTCTCCACGTCGTTCGTACAGACGAGGTGGAATTCCCAGCGTTCCTTTGCGTTGTCGTAGACTGCGCGGACTTGCTGGATGTTCTGCACCTCAACGTCTGGGCGCGTATCGTATTCGACAAAGATGTACTCCCGAGCGCGCGGATGCTCTTTGTGGTTCGCGCCTTTGGAGAGGCGGACGCGATTGTGTTTGGAGTCGTGACGGACGCCTTTCTGCTTCCACGTCACCGTCGAGCGTGGGTGTTCTTCGTGGACGCGGCGGCCTTCGTCGTAGTAGTTCTGTTTGCGGTAGCCGGGCGGGTTATCCCGGTCGTCATCACTGGAGTACCACGAGTTGAAGGCTTCAGCGAGTTCCTCCA
>CAZCXJ010000009.1:47412-58671 GCA_964502585.1 uncultured Candidatus Halobonum sp. | reverse complement strand
AACACCACATTCAGCAGGCCAGGCCCGGAAGTCCCAAAGCGATCACGACGGTAGCCCGCGCGCCAGAATCAGAGGGGGACGCGACTGAAGGACGATCGGCCGGGGCGACCGAGACGGAAACCCCCGGCTAGGGGGCCCCCGGATCCGGAACGCGATGTGGCCCTGAGGACTGGTCGGACGGGATCCCGGACGACGGAGTCCGGTCGGTCGGCTGAGTACCCGACCGACTCAACTGCCCTCCGCGGTCGGAGCGGCCGATTCGTCACCAATGGACTCGTTGACCGCCGGGGGATCGAGCGGGTCGGCCGAAACGCGGGCAACCCGGGCTGATTCGGGCTCGACTGCGGTGACCTGAAATTCGCCGCGAGGTGCGATCGTCCAGAGGACGCCGTCGGAACCAGTCCGGCCGACACGGCGACTGTCACCACCAGGGGGACCGATCCGAACAACCGCATCGACCGGATCGCCCGTCTCTGCGTTTTCGAGCCGGACCCGGAGTGGGCCACCGGGATAGGTCCGATTAACGCGGAGAACCAACTGGTCTTGATTCCGGCGCACTTCGGGCCCCAACGATAGATTGCTGAGCGGAAGCCGCTGGAACTCCTTGAATACCCGATCACTTCCGCCGTCGACGAACGCGGTAAGCGAGCCGTTCGACCACGTTACATCGTAGACGAACGTACCACCTGATCCGACCCCGTTTGCGGTCGAGCCACCAAGCCGCCAGATTTCCGGGTAACTCGCGGCAGTGATGTTGCCGGCCTCTTCAGGGTCGAGCGTCCGTCCGTCACGAGTCCGGAGGTCGCCACGGTACACTTCCCGGACGTACGTGTCCCCCGCGACCGTCGCGAGCACGACACTCTCGGGCCCGGTTTCGACGTACACCCGAAGCGGACCCTCACCTCGAACGGCTGCTGCAATGCGATCCGTCACCGGCCCGCCGAAGCTTCTGAGTTCGAACAACAGTCCCTGAGTCCGAGACTGGCTCAGGTTGAACTCCGGGGTCGCGTCGGCGAGGCGTCGGATCACCCGGACGCGGTCCTGAAGAGCTCTGGCTTCCAGTCGAAGCTCCGCAAGTCGGAAGAGGAGTTGTCGTTCGTCGATTTCGCCGGCGCTGTAGGCGGTGATGGCGCGCTGTTGCCGAGCGTATAGCGCGTCGGCCCGGTCCTCGGTGGTCTCGAGTGCCGTCAGGATCCGGTTTCGTCGCTGATCGGCCGTCTCGGCGGCCACCACTCGCTCGCCGATGGCGCTCGTTTCGATCCGAATTGTCGAGACGTTGCCTCCCAGGGTCGTCGCTGTTCCGACCTCGATGGTAACGGCATCGGCTCCCGTCCGACTCACGTTTTCGGCAGGAATCGAGAGGATCCGGGTCCGGGTCGGCGTGTGGTTCGTCGCTACCGTCTCCTGTAGGTCATCTGACTGCCCCGTCGAGGTCGGGGTTCCGGGCGAGGCGGAGCGGTCCGGGAGCGCTCCCCGATCGGCCGGACCCCCTGAGGATGGGGCAACGGCCCCGGCCAACGGCACCAGGACGAGGAGGAGGGCGACGACCGCGGGGGCGTACCTCATCGGGTCCGGATACCTGGTGGAGGGTAAAAAAATGAGAGGGAACGAACGACCGCTCATAGCCGAGCCGGGGTAGGTGCATCCCAGTCGATGGAAAGCATTTTCATAAGAGACTGTATCCGTCCCGATATGCGGTACGTCGCCCTGGTCGTCGTGTTTCTCCTCCTGCTCGCGCCGGCGACGGCAGCTCCGATGGCTGTCGGAACGCAGGACGCGAGCAACCCTGGGACCGCGGATCGGGCGACCGGGGCTCCCGAGCACCTGAATGGCGAAGCGGTTTCGCTCCAAGACGCGGCGACAACTCGGATCGGACGCCCACGGGTGACCTTCGCGGTCGACCTGCGAGCCAACCGGTCGGCCCGGTGGAACGTAAGTATGCAATACCCGCTTGCCGATGAGTCCGACCGAGCCGCGTTCCGGGAGTTCGGCCAGGCGTTCGAGGCTGGTGAGGAGTCTGGGGCGGTAACCGTCGACCTGTTCCGAAACGCAGCCGCCACCGCGTCGAACGCGACTGGCAGGGAGATGCGGATCCAGCGAGTCGAGCGAACGTTTTCCGTCGGCGAGTCGAACGGCACTCTTCGACTGGCGTTCACGTGGACGAACTTCCTCGAACGGACGGAGGAAGGACTCCAGCTCGGCGACGCCTTTACTGCACCCGACAACGGCACGTGGCTCGCCTCGCTCGGTCCCAACCAGCGGCTCGTCATCGCCCCGCCGGACGGATACGTTCTCGACTCCTCCACGTACCCGTTCGAAGACCAACGGGTCGTCATCGAGGGCCCGACGGAGTTCGGCTCCGACAGCCGAATCCGAGTCAGTTACCGGGAGACGCAACGGCCGGAACCCCCGGTCCAGGACCGGTTCCTACTTCTCGGTGGGGGAGCCCTCCTGCTGGGACTTCTCGTAGTGTTCGCGGCGCTACGATGGCGAGGCCGGCAGGAGAGGGTCGAGCCCAAGGAACCGTCCGAGACG
The DNA here is from genome assembly GCA_964502585.1 of uncultured Candidatus Halobonum sp. Taxonomy (GTDB): domain Archaea; phylum Halobacteriota; class Halobacteria; order Halobacteriales; family Haloferacaceae; genus CAZCXJ01. Next base: position 56,136 of record CAZCXJ010000009.1, on the reverse strand, counting down.
ACGGAACCCGATCCAGCAGCGAGCGCCGATGCTGCGACCGGAGCTCGGGCGAAGGAGGCGGCATCGGAGCCGGAACAGGCCACAGAACAGGAACAGCCCGATGAGGACCTCACCCTGCTCTCCGACGAGGAGCGCGTCGAGCGGTTGCTCGAGCGCAACGGTGGGCGGATGCGGCAGGCGGACATCGTCGACGAGACGGGCTGGTCGGACGCGAAGGTGTCACAATTACTGTCCTCGATGGCCGAGGAGGAGCGGGTCGACAAGCTCCGGTTGGGGCGTGAGAACCTCATCTCATTGCCCGATGAGGATGGCAGCGACCGGGTTGACAACGACAGAACCTGACTATCTTCTGGCGTACTCGCGGATTCGAAACGGTTTAGCGACGACCGTCACAACGCCAAGGTGATGAAAATCCTCGTTACGGTCAAGGAGGTCGCGGAGGCGGCCGACGACTTCGAGATCGAAGGGCTGGACATCGACGACCGCTATCTCGAGTACGACCTCAACGAGTGGGACGAGTACGCCGTCGAAGAGGCGGTCAGCATCTCCGAGGAGCGGCCCGAGGAGGTAGAAGTCGTTTCGGCCACGATCGGTCCGGAGCGAAGCGAGGAGACCATCCGAATGGCACTCGCGAAGGGGGTCGACAGGGCGATCCGGGTGTGGGATGAGAGTCTCGAGGATATCGACCTCGACGTCGCCGGCAAAACCCGGATCCTAGAGGCGGTAGCCGCCGAGGAAGACCCAGACCTCGTGCTGACTGGCGTGCAAGCGAACGACGACGGCTTCGGAGCGACGGGCGTGTCGCTTGCCGACGCGCTCGGGTTTCAGTGGGCTGCGGTCGTAAACGACCTGGACCTGGCGGATGACGCCTCGACCGCGGCCGTCCATCGGGAACTCGAGGGTGGTATCGAGGAGCTGACGGAGGTCGACCTGCCGGCAGTGTTCACCATCCAGACGGGAATCAACGAGCCGCGCTACGCCAGCCTGCGGGGGATTCGGCAGGCACAGTCCAAAGAGATCACGGAGTACGGCCTCGCCGACCTCGGTCTGAATGCCGACACGGTCGGGTCGCCGATGCGGCGGACGGACATGTACGAGCCAGAATCGGAATCGGACGCCACGTACTTCGAGGGCGACGCCGACGAGCAGGCGACACAGTTGATCCAACTGCTGAGCGACAAAGGGGTGGTCGGACAATGACGAGCCAAGACGTCCTCGCGGTCGTCGATCACCGCCGCGGGTCGCTCCGGGACGTGAGTTTCGAGCTCATCACTGTCGGGCGGGAACTCGCGACCGATCTCGGCGGCGATCTCCATGTCGCAGTCATCAGCGGCAGCGTCGACGAGTTCGGGGACCGGTTAAACCGGGAGGGCGTCGACACGGTCCACACGGTCGCATACGGAGAAGAATTCAACCACGACGTGTACGTACAGGCAGTCGAAGCACTGTTCGACGACCTTCGTCCGACCGTTCTCCTCGGTCCCCATAGCGTCAACGGGTTGGACTACGTTCCAGCGGTCGCGAACGGCCTGGGGTTGCCGCTTGTGTCCGACGCCGTAGAAGTGGCGTACGACGGTGGATTGACCGCGACCAGAGAGATGTACGGCTCGAAGGTGCATACCACCCTCGAACTGGAGGAAGAACCGTTCGCAGTGACGGTTCGGGGTGGAGAGTGGGCTCCCACCGAGGCAACCGGCGACGCCACGGTCGAACCCTTCGAGTTCACCCCCGACGAGGACGCGATCGGGTCCCGGGTCACGGGGTTCGAGGAGGTCGGCGGAGGGGATGTCGATATTACCGAGGCGGAGTTCCTGGTCTCGATCGGCCGGGGGATCGAGGAAGAGGAGAACCTGGAGCTGATTCAGAACCTGGCGGATGCGACGGGTGCGACACTGTCCGCCTCACGTCCGATCGTCGACAGCGGGTGGCTCCCGAAGAACCGGCAGGTCGGGCAGTCGGGGAAGGTAGTCACCCCGGACGTGTACCTGGCGATCGGAATCTCGGGAGCGGTCCAACACGTCGCCGGAATGAAAGGCGCGGACACGATCATCGCGATCAATACCGACCCGAACGCGCCGATCTTCGACATCGCCGATTACGGGATCGTGGGTGACCTGTTCGACGTCGTCCCGGCGCTCATCGACGAAATCGAGGGCTGACTGCCGCCATAGAACGGGGATGATGCCTAAGGGAACTGACCGGATCTGATTCCGTCATATCGGTGGCCAGGCGTATCGGGGACTCCACTCCCGGATTCCGTTACGCACTTGCCTCGTCCGTCCCAGTAGGGTGATAATGCAGTATCTGGAGCGTCGGGTCGCGATGGTGGACGACCGCCTCGAGGAGGTGACCGCAGCGGTCGAGCCACCGGAACTAGCAGACGAGCTCGAGCACGTGGTGCTGGCGGGGGGCAAACGGGTTCGACCCACGGTCACGTTGCTAGTGTGTGAGGCTGCCGGGGGTGACGCCGAGGCCGCGGTCGACTTCGCCGTCGGCGTGGAACTCGTCCACAATGCCTCGCTCGTCGTCGATGATATCATCGATCGCTCCCGGCTCCGGCGGGGAACACCCAGTGCGTGGGCCCAGTACGGCTACGGGCCGGCGATCATCACGTCGGATGGGCTTCTCGGCGAGGCGTTCGCGCTGTTCTCCCGGAACGAGGAGGCGATGCAGGTCGTCGCCGAGGCGATGGTGGAGCTCGGCGAGGGCGAAGCCACGGAGCTGGTGGCGCGGCCGAAAAACGAGTCCGAATACATGGCCCTCGCACGCCGAAAGACGGGCGCGCTGTTCAGGGCGGCCGCCGAACTGGGGGCGGTCGCGGCGGACGCCGACGCTTTCACCGTCGAGGCGGTCGGCGAGTACGCCGAGCGCGTCGGGATCGCGTTCCAGATTCGGGACGACGTGCTCGATGCGACCGCTGACGCCGACAAGCTCGGCAAGCCGACCGGACAGGACGAAGCTACCGGCCGCCCTTCGTTGCTCCAAGTCACGGAGTTATCCCCATCCGAAGCGAACGAGCGAGCCCACGACCAGGCGGATCTGGCCTTGGAGGCGCTCGAAACGGCCGACATCGGCGACTCCGAAGCACGCGGGTATCTCCGGGACCTCGCCGAGTTCGTGGTGGTCCGGGAGCGATGACGTCTTCAGGCCTGGAGGGAACAGTCCAAATGCTATCGACGGTACGTACGTCGACCGACCCTAGCAGGACCAGTTGTCTGTAGGACCCGCCTCAGTTCGGGTTAGGCTGGGTCCGTGCCGAGCGGGAACCGGGACTCGGCTACGGCGAAAGCCAAGGTGGAAAGCACGCCGAGCAAAGTCCCGGCGGTAAGCCCCAGTGCCAGTTCCGAGAGACTCAGCGATTCGCCAGCCGCTGCTGGCAGGAAGAACCCCGACAGCGCGTACAGCACGATCGCGATGGCGAGCACATAAAACGGCGCGTTGAGGTACCGCCACTTGAACCGGCCAGCAAGGTATTCGTCCGTAACTTGCCCCATGCTTGAGGTGACACCGGCGGCCGCCGCCCACTGGACGGCCCCGTAGACGAACGCCGCGATCCGCCGACCGATCGCGAGCTCATCGGTGGCAGCCTCCGCTGTGGCGACCATGTCGAGCCCCTGGACCCCTCCAACGACGAGCAATGCTACCGCCACGACGTATGCAACCAGCGTCACCCGACCGGTGTAGAGGACGTTCCGGATTCTGTCGGCCGTCTCGTCGACCTTTCGCTCCAGCCCGAACCCGCGGAACAGGGTGTACAGCCCGAGGAGTCCCGAAAGAACACCCAACACTGCCGCGCCGGGAACGTTGAGCAGCGACGCCACGAAGATGAACGGATAGATGAGGAGCAAGACGCCCAAGGGGACCAGAATCGTTCCCCGCGTTTCGGGGTCCGCCATCACCTGTTTCATGGTATAGTAGATGGATTCGAGGTCCTGCGCCTGGCGGACGACGACCCGTCGCACGCCATCGATCGGGACGCGCGACCGGATAACCGGCAGGACGGATTCGTCCTGGGCGCCGTCCGTCACGACGATCGCGCGGATGTCTTCCCCCGTGCTCAACTCCGCAAGCACGCGGTCGACTTCGTTCCCGACGGCACGGGTCGCTTTCACATCGCTCCCGCCGGTGCCCGTGACTGCGGCGACCTCCACCTGCTCGTCAACTCCCGGGTCCGCCTGTAAGTTCTTGTAGACGTGCAGCCCCTGGAAGAGGACGTTCACGTCCGAATCCTCGGGGTCGCTGGTAGCAAGCGAAACGGCAGCCGCCTCCACGTTTTCGGCCCCGACGACGGGCGTCTCCACCCCGGTCTTCCGCCCGAGGTCGTCATCCAGATCGACCGGGAGGACCAACAGCATCGGGGAATCGAGGGAGGGTACGATGGCGGACGTTAAACGCTTTCGGGGGGGTTGGAACCCGCGTCGAGTCCGGTTGGCACGAGTCACACAGTTTTTGCCTCTCGGCCTCCTCCCGTCGGTACCGGATGATCTCAAAGGGCTGTGAACAGTGTGCCAAAGGCGGCAAGATGGTGCTGTTCGTCTACGGCTACTGCGATCAGCGTGACTGTTTCTACTGTCCTCTGGGTGAGACGCGCAAAAACGTCAACACCGTGTACGCCAACGAGCGGGAGGTCACTTCCGACGCCGACGTCATCGCGGAAGCGAAGCGGATGGACGCGTTGGGGACCTCGATCACTGGGGGAGAACCGCAGGAGGTGCTGGATCGAACCTGTCATTACCTCTCCCTCCTGAAGGAGGAGTTCGGAACCGACCACCATACCCATCTCTATACCGGGATTACCGGTGGACGAGAGAACATGCGGCGGCTGTCGGAGGCGGGCCTCGACGAGATCAGGTTCCACCCGCCGCTGGACCTTTGGGGTGACCTACACGGGACGGAGTGGGAGGAGATCCTGTACACTGCCCGTGAGGAGGGCCTCACTCCGGCGTTCGAGATCCCCGGGATCCGCGCCGAGGAGGAGTTCCTCGAGTTCCTGGACGAGGGAGCGGCCGAGTTTTGTAACGTCAATGAGTTCGAGATGAGTCAGGGGAACTACCGCCGGATGCAGGAGGCGGGATACGAACTCCAGGAGGGACACATGTCCGCCGTTGACGGGTCCAAGGAAGCGATCCTGGAAACGATGGCGAGCCATGACCGGGTGTACTTCTGTACGAGCGTGTTCAAGGACGCCGCTCAGCATCGCAACCGCTTGAAACGGATGGCACAGAACGTCCGTCGTCCGTTCGATGAGATAACCGAAGACGGAACGCTCGTGTACGGGAAGACCTGGACAGACCCCGAGCGACTGGAGGAGTTGGGCGTTCCGGACGAGTTCTACACCTCCAAGTCGAACCACGTCGAAGTCGCGTGGTGGCTTCTCGAGGAGATGGTCGAGGCCGGTGATTTGGATGAAGGGGAAGTCGTCGAACAGTATCCGACAGTGAACGGGACCGTGGTCGAGCGGACTCCCCTGGCCTGAGTCACCCCGGCTGAAGGCTCCGACCCAAACCGGGAGGACGGGCGGGGGCGGACACAACCTGACCGCCACCGGAGGAGCAGCACGGGATGACGGAACGGGACTAACGGAGACCTGACAACACGAGGTCAGACCAAACGGGTTTTAACTGCCGCCGCTAAATCAGCCGGCAAGAGGCGATTTCCGTATGCAGATGCCACGACGAATGAACACGTACTGTCCGCACTGCGATGCCCATCACGAGCACGAAGTGGAGAAAGTCCGGACCGGACGCTCCACCGGGTTGAAATGGGACCAGCGAAAGCAGCGTGAAGGGACGAAAGTCATCGGGAACGCAGGGCGGTTCTCGAAGGTCCCTGGCGGCGACAAGCCGACGAAAAAGACCCACCTCAAGTACCGGTGTAGCGACTGTGGCAAGGCCCACATGCGCGAAGGCTGGCGAGCGGGCCGTCTCGAGTTTCAGGAATAATGGCGGGGAGCTTCTATCGCGTCCGGTGTTCCGATTGTGAAAACGAACAGGTCGTGTTCGGGAAGGCCTCCACGGAGGTCGCGTGTGCCGTCTGCGGAACGACACTCGCGCGGCCGACGGGCGGCAAGGCCGACATCGATCACGAAGTCATCGAAACCGTCGAAGCCCGAGACTAGCGTCCCGGGCACCTCTCACTGCCTCGTCCCATCCCACGCCGACAGTCGTCCTCTCTTGTTCCGCCGGAAAATTCTAGCCGCTCCGTCCAGCGGCTGTCAATCCCGAGTCGACCCCGGAGGGACTGGCGTCTCGACCTTGTCCGGACGGGTTGAACACACGCACGGGGAACACGGACCAGTCATCCGCTTCTCAAGCAAGGGCTACAAGTGGGAAACGGTAATAGCGTCCGTCCACAATAAGCAACCATGAAATACAGCGGCTGGCCGGAAGCGGGCGAACTCGTCGTGGGCGAGGTCGATGAGATCGCTGACTTCGGCGTCTTCGTCGATCTCGAGGAATACGATGAGAAACGCGGTCTGGTCCACGTCAGCGAGGTCGCCAGCGGATGGATCAAGAACATTCGCGATCACGTGAGCCCGGGCGAGCGGGTCGTCGCGAAAGTCCTCAACGTCGACGAGGAGTCCCAGCAGATCGACCTCTCGCTGAAGGACGTCAACGAGCACCAGCGAAGCGAGAAGATCCAGGAATGGAAGAACGAACGGCAGGCGGACAACTGGATGACCCTGGCCTTCGGGGAGGACGTCAGCGACGAGCAATACGGGGCGGTCGCGAACGAACTTCTCGCCGCATTCGGCTCGCTGTACGAGGGGTTCGAAACGGCGGCCATTCACGGTGCCGAGGCGCTGGAAGACACGGACCTCGACGAGGACGAAGTCGAGGCGATCGTCGACACCGCCCGGGAGAACGTCTCAGTCCCGTACGTCACCGTCACGGGGTATGTCGATCTCGAGGCGCCCGGGCCGGACGGCGTTGACGACGTTCGGGAGGCTCTCCAAGCGGCTGAGGGTAACGGCGAGGTCCCGGAGGAAGTCGAACTATCAGTCGCGTACGTGGGCTCCCCCGAGTACCGGATTCAGGTCAAGGCGCCCGACTACAAGACCGCGGAACGGGAGCTCGAGAACAGTGCGGCTCGGGCACAGGAAGTCATCGACGGGGTCGGTGGCACCGCAGGCTTCCACCGCGAGCGGGAAACGGAAGCGGAATAACCACGGGAGAAAGGGGCCGTGAAATCCGATATCCGGGTCTGTTCGGAGTGGCGGGACACGCATGACCGTCCGGTGTATACGCTGGGTGAGGAATGCCCGGAGTGTGGTGCAACGGCCGTGAACAGTGCCCCGGCTCCGTTCGATCCCACGGACCGATATGGCCAGTATCGGCGCCGGGTGAAGTCTCGTCGCGCCGAGGACGGGCCGACGTCCGATCCCGACGAGTGATGAATCATACCCAGGAATCATCGGGAGCGGGCCGGAGACGACGCGTCTTTACGGTTCGCGCTCGCGAGCCCTCCTATGGACCCCATCGACATCGAATCCGTCGCGGACCCGACCCTCACGGACCCGGTCCTGATCGAAGGACTCCCCGGGGTTGGTCACGTCGGGAAACTGGCGGCTGAACATCTCCTGGACGAGTTCGACAGCGAGCTCGTTCGGCGGGTATACACCGACTCGTTCCCCCCGCAGGTGACGGTTACAGACGAGGGCATCGCGGAACTCACGCATGCCGCGTTTCACCACGTCGATGCCGACGGAACCGACCTGCTCGTGCTGACGGGCGATCATCAAGCCGGTGACAACGCCGGGCACTACGCATTGACCGACGCGTTCCTGGACGTCGCCGCGGAGTTCGGTACCGAGCGAGCGTTCGCGCTCGGGGGCGTCCCGACAGGGGAGCTCATCGAGGACGACGAATACGCCGTACTCGGCGCAGTGACAGGGCCGGATCTCCGAGATCCGCTGGAAGATACGGGCGTCGAGTTCCGCGAGGACGAACCCGCGGGCGGGATCGTCGGGGTTTCGGGGCTCGTCTTGGGGCTCGGGGGTCGGCGGGGCTTCGAGGCAGCGTGTCTGATGGGTGAAACCTCGGGTTATCTCGTCGACCCCAAGAGCGCACAGGCAGTACTCGAGGTCCTTCAGGACGTCCTGGAGTTCGAGGTCGACTTCGCCGATCTCGAGCAACGGGCCGAGGAGATGGAGGAAGTCGTCGGGAAGATCCAAGAGATGCAAGGCGGTGGCCAGTCGATGCCCACTGACGAGGAACTTCGATACATCGGCTAGCGTCCCCCCGGATGGGGTCGCACGGCCGACCAGCCGGTTTCCACGGCTATTTGCCTCCGGACCCTGAGGGAGGAATATGAGTGGCGACCACGAGGGGACGACCGAGCCGCCGGCGACCCCCAAACGTCCGGTCACCGAAGAGAAACATGGCCATGAGGTCGTGGATCCGTATCGTTGGCTGGAAGAGAACTCCGAGGAGGTCCGGGAATGGGAAGCCGCCGAGAACGCCTATGCTGAGAAACTGCTGACATCGGATATCAAGGCGGTCCTCGAGGAACGGTTCGCGGAACTGGCACGCGTGACCGACTTCGGTCGGGTAAAGACGGCCGGAGGACGGTTGTTTCAGAAGATCAAGGAACCGGAGAAGGAACAACCGGTCCTCCGGACGTTCGAATCCGCCGCCGAGCTTGAACGCGCCGACGGACGGACGTTAGTCGATCCGAACGCGCTGGACCGGTCCGGGACAGTGTCGCTCGATTGGTACGTCCCCG
>CAZCXJ010000009.1:33555-47312 GCA_964502585.1 uncultured Candidatus Halobonum sp. | reverse complement strand
GACGATCAACACGACGACATCGTGATCGCGGATTCGTACGAGGAGCAACAATGGCCGGGCATCGAAACCGACGGGCGGGATCTGGTCGTGACCGTGATGGACGGCTGGGCGAGTTCGGAGGTGTACGCGTACCGGGGGGACCCTCGGACAGCGACGCTCGCGCCGGTGATCTCGGATGTGGAGGCATCGTTCACCACGACGCTGACGGACGGGACGCTGTATCTGCTCACGGACTTCGAGGCCCCGCGGTCCCGTGTGCTTGCGTGTCCCTTCGACCGCGCGACGGACAGGCAGGAGGCTCTCGATCCGACCACCTGTCGGGAAGTGATCCCCGAGGGAGACGGGGTCCTTCGTGATATTGAACCCGCCGGCACCCGACTGCTGGTACACGCCCATCACGATGCTGCCTCGCAACTGCACGTCTATGCGGACAGCGGGAGGGGGACGGCCGACCGGCTCCGCGGGCTCGATCTTCCAGGCCTTTCGACGGTAACCGCGCTCGACGGGGCAAAGGCGTCCCCGACGGCCTTTTTGTCCGTCGAGTCGTTCACCGCTCCCCCGAGCGTTGCTCGAGCCGAGCTCGGCGACGGCTCCCTCACGACGCTTCAGGAAGTCGATATCGGGCTCGACATCGAGGTGACAGTCACACAAGACTGGTTTGAGTCCGCCGACGGGACCGACGTTCCTGCGTTCGTGGTCCGGCGGGCAGACCTGGATCTGACCGACGGGCCACATCCGACAGTCCTGACGGGGTACGGGGGATTCCGCGTCAACCGCACGCCCTCCTTCGACAGGTTCCGGCTACCGTTCATCCAAGCAGGGGGCGTGTTCGTTCTGGCGACGCTGCGTGGCGGATCGGAGTTCGGCGAGGAGTGGCACGAAGCGGGCCGCAGGGAGAACAAAGAGCACGTGTTCGAAGACGCGGAAGCCGTTGCCGAGGGACTCATCGACCGGGGCGTGACGACCCGGGACCGACTCGGGGTGACCGGCGGGTCGAACGGCGGACTGCTCGTCGGTGCGCTCATCACCCGCCGACCGGAACTGTTTCGGGCAGCGGTCTGTCGTGTCCCCCTTCTGGACATGCTTCGATTCCATCGGTTCCTTCTTGGGGCCGCCTGGACGGTGGAATACGGCCATCCGGAGGACCCCGACGCGTTCGAATACCTTCGAGCGTACTCGCCGTATCACAACGTCGAGGAAGCACCGTACCCCGCGACGCTCTTCACAACCGCGAGGGGGGATGCCCGGGTGCATCCGAGTCATGCACGGAAAATGACGCCACTGCTGCGGGAACACACGACCAGCGACAGACCGGTACTGCTTCGGGTCCGTGACGAGACCGGGCACGGCGTCGGAAAGCCGACCTCTATGCAGGTCGAAGAGCAGGCGGAACTCTGGGGATTCCTCGCCCGGGAGCTGGGGATCGGCACCGCGGCGCTTCAGGGAGCCGACGGGTAAGGTCAGACCAGGGGCCACGGCCGGAAGCAGTAAGCGACCGGAGCGAGTATCCCCGATCATGCGTCCATCCCCGTCCCACGCACGTCAGGAGCGTCCGACCCGCGAGGCGTATGCGACCCGCCGCCTGACGTTCGAATCGAACGGGCGGACGTGTGTCGGGACGCTCTACACCCCTGCCGGGTCCGGGACCCCGCCCGTCGTCGTGCTCGCCCCCGGGTTCGCCGCGGAGCGATCGTTCGGGGTACCGGCGGTCGCCGAACGGTTCGCCGCCGCGGGATACGCAGCGTTCACCTTCGATTATCGGGGGTTCGGGGAAAGCGAGCCAATGAACGGGCCGAAGCGAAACCTGGTTCTCCCGACCCGTCAGCTCGCGGACTTCGAGGCAGCGATCGAGCGCGTCACGGACCTCGAAACGGTTGACAGCGACCGGTTGGGACTGTGGGGGACGTCCCTGTCGGGGGGCCACGTCATTTCGATCGCGGCCGACCGGGCCGACGTGAGCGCAGCAATCGTGCAGGTCCCGTTCGTCGATGGGCGGGCGATCGCCAGGTCACAGGGCCCGAAATACATCGGTCGAGCGCTGGCAGCAGGCCTCCTGGACCGGGTCGGAGGGGCGTTCGGGAGACCTCACCGGGTGCGCGTGTATGGGGATCCGGATCAGTTCGCGATACTGGCCGATCCGGAGGCCAAGCAGGCGTACCTCGACCTCATCCCGCGGGAAAGTACATGGGCCAATCGAACGCGAGCGCGAGCGGTACTCGCGCTGGCTCGCTACCGCCCGGTGACGGCCGCACACGCGATACGGGCCCCGACGATGGTTGTCGCGGGGATCGAAGACCGGGTCGTTCCTCTCGAGTCGGTGGCGAGACTGGTAGACAGGATCGCCGACGTCTCCTTCCTGAGTCGACGGATGGGACATTTCGAGGTGTACGACGGCGCATTTGACGAAACCGTCCGGCAGGAACTAGCGTTCCTCGACGGAGTGTTGTGAGTAGGGGATCGACAAACCCCCAGGCGGTTCGCGTGTCACTGGGGGCACAAGAGATTTACCCTGCTCCTGGGAATGCCACCGACGCATGCCCCGCGAACGAACCCTCGCGGGTGCGGCAGTCGCCGTGCTCGCGATCGCCCTCCTACTAGCCGCGGTCATCCCGGGAGTCATCGCCGAACCGCGTGACGAGGGGCCAGTTCGGCCGGGCCCGGTGCGAGTCGCGGAGATCACGGTTCAACCGGGAGAGGTTGGTGGCGCGACCGCCGAACTACGACTGGCCGCTCGCCTCGACCACCGAGGGAACCCAGCACGGAACGTCAGCGTCAGGTTCCGCGCGATCGATGCCGAGTCCGGCCTCCTAGCTGCACAGGAGACCGTGACGGTCGGCAACCTGTCGAGCGACGGTGAGGTCCCCGTGGAGACGACCCTTCGAGTGGACCGCGAAGGCGGGTACGTGCTGGAGACGACAGTGTTCCGTGACGGTGAACGGATCGACGAGGCCCGACAACAGGTCTCTGGAATGGAGGCACTCACGCCCGAGTACGCACGAACGACGGTGGGATTCACCGAGAGTCGGCTGATCGACCCGATAGCCGTGTCCGTCCGGGATGTCACCGACAACCGGACGACGCTTCGAGTGAGTGCGTCCTTGACGAACGACGGCGACGATCCCAGTGAGGCGGTCCGCGTCGAGGTCCGCGCCAGGCAGGCCGATTCGAACCTCGTCGCAGACACTGACGGGACGCGGGTGGACGGAATCAGACCCGGCCGGACCCAGCAGGCGCGGATGACGGTGACGGTCCCGAGCAACTACAATTACGTCCTCGATGTGGCGTTGTACACGGACGGCGTGTTGGTCGACACGGTGCGATCGGTGGCAAACCTCGATCCGAGCGAACGGGTCGATGTCAATACGACACGGCGCGACATCGAATTCGAGGTGAGGGACTTCGAGGAAGGCGATGGCAGCAGCGACAGAGGGACCGAGGCCCCGGCCATGACCCCTGTCGAGACGGAGGCACCCGGGTTCACTGGAGGGATCGCCCTTCTCGCCGTGCTCACCGCCGCCTTGCTCGCCCGGAGGTACACATGACTACCGACGACGATCCACAGACCGACCCGACCGGCTCTTCTGACCCCTCGACGATGGAGACGAACATCAATGACACAGCCCCCGATCCCGACGAAGCGGACGACCCGGCAGCGGAACCAGGCGAGGAGAAGGCTGGCGTGAGCAACGTCCGCCGCTACCTGAACTACGCACTGCTCGGTGTGCTCGTTTTGTTGGCGCTGATCGCCGGCTTGCGGTTCTACCTCGAAGCTTCCAGAGCGATCAGCCAGTGGGTGACCCCGGAGTACCGCTCCCTCTTTCAGGCAGCGTTCAATCTGGTCGTCCTCCTGGTGGCTGGGATCGGGATCTCGCGGCAGGTGAAACGGCTCTCGTAGGCCGGACGCCTCAGGCGACGAGCAACCACCCGAGCACGACCCCGAACCCCCCGAACAGGGTACTCGCGACGGCATGGACGCGCAGCCGGTCGAGCAGTGCATGCGCCTCGCCCTCGACGGCGAGCGCTTCGTGGACCTCGCTCCCGAGTTCACACCGAGGCAGGAAATCCATCGCAACGTGCAGAAACACACCGGTGGCGAAGCCGAAGACGATCCCCTGGATGGCGGGGGATGGGGGCAACACCAGAAACGATGCGACCACCGCGACGACACCTACCGCCGCAGCCGGGAGAAGCACGATGATCCACTCGCCGCCACGTCCAGCGAACCGGCTCACCGCAGCGTACCCTGCCGGTCCTTTGTGTGAGACGATCGCCAGGCCGAGCAAGGGTCCGAGTTCCGGCATGTTTCCGTACACGACCCCGATAATCGCCCCCGCTGAGACGGCATGGGCGGTCAGTTCAGCCAGTGAGCGGTCGATCGGGAGTTCGACGTGAGACAGCCTGTGGCCAAGAGTGTGAGCGGCGTACCCGACGAGTAGCCCGACGGCCACACCTATCCCGCCGTAGGCCGCGCCGAGGTCCAACGCCTGCGGAAGGAGGAACAGCGCAGCACTCGTTATCATCGCGCCGCTGGCGAGCCCGTATCCCCAGACGAGCGCTCCGGCGTGTTTACGCGGAGCATAGATTCCGAGCCAGCCGCCCCCAGCCATGCCCAGGAACGCGACCCACGCGATCCCGGTAAGCTTCCATCGACCGGTCATCATCCCGACCCCGGTTGTGGCCACCAACGCCGTCACGCTCCCGATAGCCGTGAGTCTCGCCGTGGTGGCCATCCTGTCTTTTCCGAGGACGGCGTTCAGCACGTTACTAATTCGGCCAGAGAAGTTAATAACAATGTCGGTCCGGCCACGATCGCCGGAACCAGTCTCAGGGAGAGATGGTTCTCGAGACCCAGCCGGTCGCGCCGCTGGGGAACGGGTCAGACTCCTCGCGAGGTTGGATGGTACCGTCTGCTTCAACCGCTCGGACGACGACCTCGTGTTCCCGCTCCGACTGGTATTCGTATCGCCAGGTCCGCCACGCGTCCCGGGCCTGACCGCTGAGCTCGACCGCGGACGGGTCGGTATCCGTCGGGACGGGGGCCGGCAGCGGGGCCGACAGTTCCGCTTCGGCCCATGTTTCTCCGCCGTCGGTCGAGACCTCGACCGCGCTGATCCCCCGGAGTCCGGCGTACGCGTGTCCGCCGATGACGACTCGTGAGCCCGCGGTCGTGACCGTATGGAGTTTGGCGACCGTGTTTGCCGGACCGGTCCCGTGCCATCCCTTCTCCTCCCAGTAGCCGTCGGCTTCCCGTTCGAGGATCTCGATCTCGTCGATCCATTTGACGTTGATTTCGCCCCAATGACCGGGAACCAGGGCTCGGACGGGAGCCCCGTGCGCCCGGGGAAGCGGCTTCCCGTTCATGCCGTAGGCCAGGGTCGCCTCCTCGAGTGCCGAGAGGGGGAATTCCTCGTAGTAGTCGTCAGCGGCGCGGAGCATCACGCAACACTCGTCCTCGAGCGACACCCCCGCCTCTTCGAGCAGCGGGGGAATCGGGGTTGCGGTCCACAGGGCCGTATCCATCTTGTGCCCGTTGAGTTGTTCGCCCACGCATCGTAGCGTCTCGAACCGATACTCGGCCGGACGGGCCGTAATGTCCTCGTAATCGTAGGTGACTTCCTCGTCCACGGCACCGGTGATGGTCAGCGACCACTCCTCGGGGTCGATCCGGGGATTCGCCGTATTGATGTCGACCTCGTAGAAGTCCGTCGACACGAGCCCTTCGAACTCGCGAAGTCCGAGATCGCGGTCCGCAGCCGCGTCGAGGATGGCCTGGGCGGTCGGGTCGGCGGGCGTGTCGTCCTCCGATTCGCTGCCGGAACTGATCAACCGTCGGCCGCCAACGATCCCCGCGATGCCCAGAGTTCCGGCGGCTAACCCCACGGACCTCAGGAAGCGCCGTCGGGGAACGACGCTTCCATCGGTCATGCCCCGGCCGGCGAGTCCGAGAGTGACGCCGCTGGCGATCCCGACCCCGAGTGCGGACAACGGCGTGACGGTCAACGCGAACGCCGCGACCGTCTGGACGGCGGCGACCGCGAACACCGTTTCGGCGTGGTCCCGACCCAGGGAGTGGCTGATCCGGAGGGTCACGAAGGTTATTCCCGCGAAAAGCAAGACCGTGGTCATCCCCGCACCCACCAGTAACAGAGGCTGACCGAAGTCCCCCAACGTCTGAATGCCCTCCGCCACGAGGATGTCGGGCGTCAGGAAGAACAGTGTGGCGGCGACGGCGACGACGACCCATCGTGGACTGAAGCCTGTCACGAGGAACGAACCGGCGCAAGCCGCGACCCCCGTCGCAAGCGCGACCGCAGTCCGACGGGACCTGATTCGGTCTGGGAGCCTTTGCATCGCCATTGACCCCGTTCAGGCCTGGAGACATATGGAAGTCGCGGTCGGGCCGGGTCCCACGGACGAGTCCGTCACGACCCGAACCGACCATCTGTTGTCGAGGCTCCAAACGAGGCGCTCGGCGGATGGGGCCCAGTACGGGAGTATCCCTGGGCAAACGTTTCTTATGACGGGGTATTAACGAGCAGTCGTGCACGACGCCGACTCTGCCGGAAGCGAAGGGGCTGCCACGGAGGCGGTTCCCGGGCGGCCCTGTCCGTACTGTGGCACGTCGATGACGCACCGTCATTGTGAGTACGTCTGTCCCGACCACGGCGTCGTCTACGACTGTTCGGATCCTTTCTACCTTTGATGGCCCGGCAGTCGGTCGTCAGACTCTCGACGGAGCGTGCGCGTCATACCAACTGTTATACCCGTGGGAACCGTACGTTCGGTAGCTAATGCGCGGTAACCGGACCGGCTGGGTGTGGGGTGAGGCTACCGCATGGTGAACGAGGACCAGGTGGCCCGCAGCAAACGCATCCAGCAGCGAACGGGGAAAACGTTCCACTTCGCGACCCGCCTGTTACCGGAGCGGGTCCGGCACCCGACGTACGTCCTGTACGCGTTCTTCCGGGTGGCCGACGAGGTGGTCGACGCTGCCGAGACGGCTCCACCCCAGGAGCAACGCGACCAACTCGAAGGACTCCGTCGAGAAGCGCTCGGACGAGAGTCGACTGAGGACCCGGTTCTGGCGGCGTTCTCCGAGACCCGAGAAGAACGAGGGATCCCGACGGAAGACGTCGAAGTGTTTATCGACGCGATGCTGACCGATATCACGAAGAGCCGCTATGAGACCTTCGCGGAACTGAAGGACTACATGGACGGGTCGGCAGCGGCCGTCGGCCGAATGATGACGGCCGTGATGGATCCGGAGGATCCGGAAACGGCCCTCCCTCACGCCACTGCCCTGGGAGAGGCGTTCCAAATGACCAACTTCCTCCGTGACGTCCGTGAGGACATCGTCGAGCGCGACCGGATCTACCTGCCGCGGGAGACCCTCCGTGAACACGGGGTCACGGAGGACCAGTTGCTGAATTTCGAGTACGACGAGGGATTCGCGGCGGCGATCCGGCACGAACTCCGTCGAACCGAATCCCTCTACGAGGAAGGGGTCGCGGGCATCAAGTATCTGCCCCAGGATTGTCAGTTCGCAGTCCTGTTGGCGGCAGTACTCTACGCGGACCATCACCGGCTCATCCGCAAGCGGGACTATGACGTGCTGTCGGCCACACCGGAACTGGGGACAGCTCGAAAGGTATGGCTGCTGGCGCGGACCTGGTGGGCCTGGAAATGGAACAAGGACCCGGAGACCGTCTTCCGGGAGGTCAGTGCAGTTCCGTATGACGATCGGCGCCACGAGAGTCGCGACCATCCGGAGAAGCTTCCGATTCGGTAGCTGAAGCCACGGTCGGACGGGAGACCATCAGGCAGCCCCCGACAAACGGCACGCCCTGCGGTCGTCTCCCCGTGAGCAACCGCAATCCACGCTGGCTCGGATCCGGTTTGATGACGCCGGGAGTCGGTCCGCGACCGCCGGAACGCCGTTGTGGCAGATCAGTCCTTCCAACCCGAGTACGTCCGTAGCGGTTGGAGCAGGAGGTCCGAGTCGAACCGGTCCGTCACGATCAACCCGGTCCCGATGAGTCCTGCGACTCCGACGGGAATCGGGTTCCCGAACCAGGCATTGATTCCGCCCCAGAGGATGACGAAGCTGACCATGTCGTCAAGCATGAATTCGCACCCAGCGAGCCGCGTCCGTAACGCGTCCCGGTCGAACGCCCAGTCGAGGGTCACGACGGCAACCGTGGCTGAGAGAACCCATCCGGCGTAATTCGACAGCGGGACGCCGTAGAAGGCGCCGCCGGCCAGGGCAGCGCGGAGCCCCCCACCGGCGGCGTCGGGATAGACCCAGAACCCGAGTGCGACTGCACCGGGATCGAGAACGACGTCCATCGTGAGAACCAACGCAATGACTGAAGTCAGTCTGATCAGGTGAACCCTCGCTCGGGCGCCCAACAGCAGGAGTGTCAGCAGGTAGGCGTTCGCCACCAAGGGGAGAAAAAAGACCGGGAGTGCTATGGGTACCCCGGCGACCGTCGGGCCGAGATCGACCACGTAGTAGAACTCCCCATACGGGACCCCGAAGTGAACACCTACGAACTCGATCCCGTAAGCATACAGACTCAGAAGCCCAACCCCGAGGACCGTGCGTCGGTCCGCAATAGGGGCCAGGCCGGCGATCAGCGGCGACCGCATTACCAGGACCCCGATCAGGATCAACAACCCATTGAACGCCAGGGGGTCCGGGAGCCAGCCCTCCGCACTGGCCACCAACAGGACCGCGCCGTTTAGCGGGAAGAAGACCGAGATAGTGAACCGGTTCCGCCGGACGATCCGGTCGAGTCGCGCCTCGAACGCCCGCCGGGTGGCGGGCCACCCGTCACCGCTGGACTCCTCAACCCCCATCCGAGTTCCCCCTCGGACCGATCCCGGCGAAGCCCCTGGCCCCGCCGTTCACGGAAGGACCGCCTCCGGTGGGACGATACGAGCCAGCGCCCCCATGGTAAGGAGCATCCCGACGACGGTATTGAGTGCCGGATACCACCAGTAAGCTCGGTCGACGGGGATGTTCGACCAGTAGATCCCGAACACGACCACCGGGTACGCGAGCAACAGGTACGAGATCTCGACCTCGACGAACGCGAACGCGATCGCGGCCGAAAGCCAACATATCCCGCAGTAGGCGTACGTACGCTCCTCGCCGAGGACGGTCGCCGTAGTTCGAATCCCGGCAGCTCGATCGGGATCGATATCCGGGATCGCAGAAAACGTGTGCATCCCCATTGCCCACAGCCATCCCCCGGCCACGGCAGCGATCGGGGGATGTCCGCCGGTGACAGTGGCGTACGCGGCCGCCCCGGGAAGGATGTACAACCCGTTGGAAAACGAATCGAGGAACGGCGTCGTTTTGAACCGGGCAGGCGGGGCACTATACTCGACGCCAAGCAGAAAGAAGCCGGCAAGGTACGGCCACGCCACCTGCGGTGTCAGCAAAAACGTCCCAATCCCGAGGAGGAGCGTGGCGAGTACGACCCCGGGAACGAGCCGGTCGCCACCGTAGCGGACCTCCTTGTCGTCCTTCTTCGGGTTCGCCGCATCGACGTCCTGATCGAACACGTCGTTGACCCCGTACAGCAGCAGATTCGCGGGGACGAGGAAGTAGGCGAACAGCAGGACGTTGGGCCCTGCGAACAGCTCCGGAACCGATGAGGCGCCAGCCGCGACGCCGAACACGACCGGCCCGGCGAGGTAGAGCCAGAATCGCGGGCGAGAGAGCTTGAACAGGTAGCTGAGGGCACCGATCCGTCCGTAGTCGGGGACGTCAGGCTGGTCACCCGATCTCGCGTCCCCTTCGGTGTGGGGGGAGGGTGAGTCGTCCGGCGTCGGCTCCGTCCGGGTGTCCGTGCCCATGCGTGGCCTCGTCCTGTGTTTAGTTGTCGAAACGGCTGTCCATGGTTGTGACTTACGCTGCTCCGGCCATGACTTCGGCGGTGAGTAATCCGCTGATGAGACACATCGGGACGCCGATCCCCGGCGTCGTGGACGACCCGGTGAAATAGAGGCCGTCGACGGCGGACGACTCATGGCCGGGACGGAACGGCGCCGTCTGGCGGAGCGTGTGTGCCAGGCCTAGGGCGGTCCCCTTCATCGCGTTGTACCGCGTCGTGAAGTCGTCGACACAGAACGTCTCCTCGAACACGATCCTGTCCCGGACGTCTACCCCCGTATGGTCGGCGATGTCACGAAGCACGAGCTCGCGGTACTGGGCCCTGAGTTCCGGCGTGTCCTCCAAGCCGGCGGCGACCGGTACCAGCGCGAACAGGTTCGAATGTCCCTCGGGGGCAACCGAGTCGTCCGTCTCGGACGGTACACAAAGGTAGTAGGCGGGGTCGTCCGGCCAGGCAGGATCGTCGAAGATCGCCTCGAAGTGTGGGTCCCAGTCCGTCGGGAGCACAAGCGTGTGGTGGGCCAGTGGGTCGACGTCACCCTCCACCCCCAGGTACAGCAAGAACGCGGACGGCGCGTAGGTGCGTGATTCCCAGTAATCCGCACCGTACTGGCGTTTGTCGGGAGAGAGAAGGTCCAACTCGGTGTGGGCCATGTCCGCGTCGCTTACAACCATATCAGCGAGATACTCCCGGCCGCCTCCGGACATCCTGGATCCCCCGTCGGCAGCGCTGGCCGGTCCCGCCGTGCGGGGGGGCTCCTCGCCCGGGGAGCCGTCCGCCGGAAGTTCCGTTCGAACGACGAAGCCACCTCGTCTGCCAGCGATATTCGTCACCGGCGCGTTCGTCACGTACTCGACACCGAGATCCTGACCCAGGTCGACGAGCCCGTCGACGACGGCCGCGATACCGCCGTCGGGGTAATAAACGCCGAGGTTGAAATCAACGTGACTCATCAGGTTGTACAGGGCCGGGGTGTTATGTGGTGATCCACCCAGGAACACCAGGGTGTACTGCATCACCTGCTGGAGCTTCGGGTTCTCGAAGTACTTCTCGACGTGATCCTGCATCGAGCCGAGCAGGGAGAGCCCCCACGAATATCGAAGAACGTCGTAATCGACGAAATCCCTCAACCGGTCCCGGTGCTCGTAAACGAAGTGGCGCATTCCGACCTCGTAGTTGCGCTTCGACTTCGCAAGGTAGCGGTCCAGGGTCTCGCCGGCGCCGGACTCGTACTCCTCGAAGGTCGCCTTGTTCGTCTCGACGTCCGGCTTCATGTCGAGACGGTCACCGTCCTTGAAGAAGATCCGATAGTGCGGGTCTAGCCGTTCAAGCGTATAGAATTCGGAGGGGTCACGGTCGAAATGTCCGAAGAAGGTCTCGAAGACATCCGGCATGAGGTACCACGAGGGACCCATGTCGAACCGGAATCCGTCGGCCTCGAGCCGAGACGCCCGACCGCCGAGCTGGTCGTTCTTCTCCAACACGGTGACGTTCGCGCCGGCATCGGCGAGATAACAGGCTGTCGAAAGACCGCCGAATCCCCCACCGATAACCACCACGTCGTCACCGGCCAACGAGGAAAGGTCCCGGGGTTGTCGCATGGATTACTGTTGGGTCGTGAAGCGTAAAAAGGGTGGACACCCCGGCGGATTCGAGGGTCCTAAACCGACGGATTCAGCGAGTCAGGTCCGATGTGGGTCTCGGCCCGCCGTGCCGCTGGCGGAACCGTTAGGACCGCGGCACGACACCCATCAGTATGGACGACACGACGGTCGCGATTACCGGCGGAACGCGTGGAGTGGGACGGGCAGTCACCGCGGCGTTCGTAGCCGAAGGGGCCCACGTGACCCTGTGTGCTCGCGACGGGGACGATGTTGAGGAGGTCACGGCTCAAGTTACGGACGCCGCCGGAGCAGCCACCGGCGTCCGTGCGGACGTCCGAGACGAGTACGACGTCGAACGGTTCCTCGAGACGGCGGCTCGTGCTGGTCCATCAGAGGGGATCGACATCGTCGTAGCTAACGCCGGGGTGAATCACGGTACACCGGGGGAAATGCCGCTACACGAGGAGCCGTACGCACGGTTCGATGACACGATGCGGACGAACGTTCGGGGCGTGTTTACAACGGTCAAGGAAGCGAGCCCACACCTTCGTGAGGGCGCGCGCATACTCGTCCCGTCGGGGGCGGTCGCGCGTCCGGACGGGGTCAAACCTGGGATGGGCGCGTATGCGGTCTCAAAGGCTGCCGCGGAGGCGCTCGTCCGCGGCTTCGAGACCGACATGGAAGCGACGGCCTTCGTCGTGGACCCGGGATTGGTCGCTACGGACGTGACCGACGGGCAGGGTCGTGATCCAGAGGATGTCGCCGAGATGTTCGTGTGGACTGCCACCGGGGCCGACCCCGAAGAGCACGGGGGCGGTGTGGTCGACCTTCGGGCCTGGAAGAAAGCGACGCGGTGACATCCTCCCCGGCGTAACCGACGGGGCTTCCCCCCGCCGGGAGGCGGAAGCGGTGGGACCGGACGGTCGCACCCCGACGAGTGCTGGGAGTGCCACGCCCCTGGGACGCCTCTCCCGTGGGGGATTCGGCGGTCCCGTGGTGGTTTGTGTCGGGATCCTTGCCGCTCCCGCAGGGGAATACCCTGCGAGAGTCGGCCCCGGACTCTCGAGAGTGGCCGATCCTCCCGACATGGGGGCGGTTATGCTGCCTCGGATGGGGGTGTAACGGAGCCGCGAGCCAGACGGCCGAGTTACGAAGTGGACGGCGACATCTGGATGTTGAGCGCCTTTTGGATGATCTGCGTGAAGGCGAGCGAACAGAGGAAATACCAGAGGATCCAGACCTGGAACAGTCCAACGACGGGGTCCGTCCACGCGGCTTCCCCGAGCAGCGGCAGGACGACCGTCGAGAACGTCGCGTCCGGATCGCCAGGCGAGCCTCTGAACCCGACCTTCCAGTACATCCAGAGGAACGCCGGAATGGTGAGGAACATGATCCACACCATCGGACGGAACTGCGCCTTGAACATGCCGAGTTGGTCGCCCATCGCGTCCATCTGTTCTTGTTGGATCTCCTGAAGCGCCTCCTCGTCGTCGTTCTCTTTGGCCTCTTTCCGGCGTTCCTGGATTTCCTGCATACGCTCCTGGTAGGCTGCCATCTGGTCCATATCCATCAGGTTTGCCCGTAGCAGAGTGGAGTAGAGCCCGGTCATTACTGCGAGAATCATGATGACGGCGTAGAACGGCAGTACCGCCTGCAGGGGACCGAGCACGAGATCGATCGCTCCCCCGATAACCTCACGAACGGGTTGGTACCAGTATCCGGCGAACAGGCCGACGGTCCCGGCGCCGGCCAGTTTGTCGTACGTGGACCACTCGACACCGTCGTCATCCTCAGTATCGGTGTCGGGTGCTTCGGTCGGCGAACTGTCGTCGGCGTCTTCGAGACCGGCTTCAATCGCTTCCCTGTCGGCCAGCGCAAACCCCGACTCGCCGTCGACGAGGACGTCCTCCTGGATCAGTCGGCCCCACTGCCCACTGGTGATTTCATCACGGACGTCGATCCATTGGACCTCACCCTCTTCAGCGCGAGTGAGGACAGCCTGGATGGCCTCCCGCATCTCGGGATCTGCGGAAACGAGTTCCCGGACGCGTTTCTCGACCCGCGGCATCGCTTCTGCCATTACCCCCACTTAACGAGCCGTCGTTATCAAGCTTTTACTCTCTCGTTCGGACCCTACACGGCCGCACTTTCGCCACCCCTCTTCCGGCGGGATGGCGCCACGGCGCGTGGCCGAAGCTGGATAGGAGTCCGGCGCGCACGGGGCAGTCTGGAAATCGTGTCGGGGATCGGG
>CAZCXJ010000009.1:6502-33455 GCA_964502585.1 uncultured Candidatus Halobonum sp. | reverse complement strand
CGGTGTACGACAACGACCACCTCAAGCCGAGACGGGTGTTACCCCTCCAGCGCCTCGCGGATCCGTTCGAACACTTCCTCAGGAGTCCCCTCCCCGTCGACTTCGATGACCTGGCCCCGCTCACGGTAGTGTTCGACGACCGGGTCGGTCTCCTCACGGTACACTCGGAGGCGTTCGCGGACCGTTTGTTCGGTATCGTCTTCCCGCTGAACCAAGCTCCCCCCGCACTCGTCACAGACACCCTCCGTCGCCGGGGGATCGAACTCGACGTGGAAGTTCTCCCCGCAGTCTTCACAGACCCGACGTCCCGTGAGTCGATTGACGAGGGTTTCCTCACCGACGTCGAAATAAAGGACGGCGTCCAGATCCGTTCGCTTGGAGAGGAACTCCGCCTGATCCAGGTTTCGTGGATACCCGTCGAGAACGAATCCATCGGCGTCGTCCAAGGCTGCGACGAGGATCTCGTTTACTACGGGATCAGGAACGAGTTCGCCCGCATCCATGTACTCGGCGGGCTTCCCGTACTCCGTCTCCATCTGTTTGTTCTCCCGGAGCGCATCACCCGTCGTGATGTGATCGAGGTCGTATTCCGCGGCAAGCCGTTGACTCTGGGTCCCTTTCCCCGCTCCTGGGGGACCGATTACCAGGATCCGGCGTGGCTCGGCAGTGCTCATGCCAGAAGCGAACGGTGCCATGCTAAAGAGTGTGCGGAAAGCGGACTCCGGGCCCGTGCTCGGAGCTGGGGAGTTCGGTCACGGGCTGCTCGCTGGGGGGCTCGGTCCCGAGGCTTTAGCCGCCCGGGACCGTCTGTCGGAACCGTGACCCGCTTCGACGCCGCCGACCCGACCGCTCGACGGAAGCTGTTTGCCGACGCCATCGTCGCCCACAGGGAGCGTGGAGGCCCGTTCGTCACGATCGAGGCCGCACCGGCCGAGGAGCCGGTTGAGTTCGGCGAGGCGAGCCAGGACGGCGAGAACGACGACGAGGAGCCACGAACACCACCCTGGGTCCAGTTCGCCGATCGAACGTTCAACATGGACTGTACCGAGGCAGAGTTAGACCGGCTGAAGTCCTTACTCGAGGAGTACCCGGAGTTCAGGATCGACAAATTGGAATCCCCAGACGACGCCGAGGGAACGAACGTCCGAGTGACCGCCCGCTCGGACGCGAACCGTCTCGCGGATTTCGTCGAACGCTCGTTTCGTGAGGTGTACGAACAACCCGACAGCTACCGCGCCTGGGTGACACAGGTTTGAGTCCACACAGTCGACTCGTGTGGCCTCGCCAGTCAGCGGTACCTGGCAGCTCCTTGGGATCAGTCACGCACGACTAGGAGGTAGTATGCGACGACCGCCAGGAGAAACCCGAGGAAAGAGAGTAACAACGCGGCAAGCCCCATTCCGAGACCCCACAAGGTCGGGCTCGAAGCCCCGCGGGCGTCCGCGTCACGGTAGACGAGGAATCCGGTGACGAGCGCGAGGACCAGGTTCACCAGCGCGAGTTCGGCGACACCGGGAGTTCCAAACTGAAGGATCATTGTGGGTGGGATCGAACCCAGCCTGAATAACGATACCGGAACTCACCGGTTGGCGCACAGACGGGGGGCTGGGAGAGCGCCATCCGACAGCGATTCGCGGAGTTCGCCGGAGGGGTTCCGATCAGAACTCCTCTTCGATCACCTCGCCGACGGCGAAGTTGGATTTCACTTCGGTGACTTCGATCTTGACGCGCTCGCCCACCTCGGTGTCGGGAACGATGATCACGTAACCGCGCTCGACGCGTGCGATGCCGTCGCCCTGTTTTCCGAGGTCTTCGATTTCGACGTAGCGAACTTCACCGGGATCGACGGGCGGCTGGGGTTCATCGCTTGGGACGGTTTCACGCGACTCGGGAGTCGCCTCCGCCTCCGAGGCGGTGCGAGCGATGAGGGCAACGCGATAGATATCACCGGGATCAATCTCGCCGGTCTCAACTTCCCGGCGGGGAACCTCGATCATGTATCGGTCCCCGTCGGACCGGACCTCCGCACTGAACAGACAAAGTAGTTCATCCGAGATCTCCATTCGGGTCACCAATCCGACCGTTCGGCGCCGGTGGCAAATACCTACCGCCGACGGGTCATCGGGTTCAATCCCGGCCACAGCGACGGTCCGCTGTGGGCCCTGGGAGACGTCGGGAAGGTATCACGAGGGTTCATCAGCGCCGTCCAGAAACGTTCCATCCGGACGACGGGCCCCTTCGGAGTCGTGTATCACGATCCCACCGCTGTCGGGGTGAGGTTCGTAGGTGTCGCGGACCGCGATCGCCTCTTCGAGTTCACGAACGGCGCGTCGCTTGAGAGTCCGAGCGAGGTCTTCAGCATCAGATCGGGAGATCTCCCGGCCTAGTCCCTCGCATTCGTGGGCGCGGAGCATCCCTTCGGCATCGACTTGCTCTCCCATCGGCTGGCTGGTGCCACCGAGTGCGACGCTGAAAGGATAGGTCCGGCAGATCAGCGGTCTGTCGGAATGCACAGTACAGGACCCAGTCCCGTCGTCCGCTTCCGTGTAAAATGTACAATCGCCGCACGCGTCGGTTTGGAGTGCCCACTCGAACGTCTCGTTCCCCCGAGCCAGCCCGTACGGCATTGGTCTTGCAACGTCCCGCCAATCGTACTCCGTCGTCTCCCGTAACCGTCGTATTTCGTCCGGGAAGACGGTCGCCACGTGTTCCTCTCGGCTGTCAGCCACGTCCGAGGAGCGGTCCTGCTCCGGCCCCCCTGGAGCCTCCGACGATCCAGCCTTGCAGCAGGCGCCACACCGAGTACACTCGAACCCGATCGTCTCGATCGCGTCGGCCAGCGCCTCAACGTCGAGGTCCTTCGCTTGGGCCAGTTCGGACTCCAGGGATCGCACGGCTGGCGGTCCGCGCTCCTCGTGCATAATCCTCACGTCGAACTCCGCGTGACCGTCGGAGGTCCGGCAGCCCAGCGATAACCGTCCCGTCATCAGAGGGCGGATCCCTCCGGGCCTCAGCTTCGACCCCAGGGACCATCGCCACCCGAAGCTAGTTTCCTAACGGGACCGCCTGCCCGTCCTTCGGATCCCACCGAAGATGGTCTTCCCGGTGGAGTTTCTCGAGGTGCGCGACGACCGTCGCCCGTGCGAGATCACGCACTCCCGAAACGTCCTTCGTGTAGGCGGCGGCCACGATCGCGTCGGGACTCCTGGCACCGGATTCCACAGCGCGGAGAACTCGGCGTTCACGGGAAAGCCGGTGGTCGATCAGCCGAGCACATGCCGCGCGTGGCTGTTGGATCAACTCCCCATGACCCGGATGGAGCGTGACGGGATCGCGCGCGTGAAGCCTGCGTAAAGCAGTCAGATAGCCACGCATGTCTCCCTCCGGGGCCGCAACGACGACGCTGCCCTCTCGGGTCACCAGGTCACCACAGACGATGCGTCTTGCGTCTGGTGCCGGTCGGGACCCGGGTGTCGAATCCCAGCCTCCAATCACGAACGCCACATGGTCGGGGGCGTGGCCTGGAACGTCGATGACCGTAGCCGGGCCGATCCGGTCACCCTCGGAGAACGTTTCGTCGGGAGGGAGGCCGGTCGCCGTTTGGAACCGCGACTCGCGACCACGCCTGGCCCACACCGTCGCGGCCGTCTCTCGGGCGTAGGCGGCCAGTGCACCCAGGTGGTCAGGGTGTGCGTGTGTTATCACGATATGGTCGATCGACTTCGCCCGGACGGCCGTATCGAGGGTCTCGGTTCGGGCTGCCGGGTCGACGAGAACCGCGCCGTCGTCGTCCGACGGGTCGGTCGGTCCGATGAGGTACGCGTTCGTACGGCCGGAAGGCGCACGGGTCTCGACCGGAACGCTGAACCGGTCGATATAGGTGGACACGGGTCAGTCGGCCCCGCCGGAGGCCCGAGCAGTAACGAACCGGGAGAGATCGACCCCGCCCAGGTCCGGGAGCGAGTCGTACGGACGGTTTACCAGTATCCGTCCGGCTCGGTCCCGTCCGACACCGGGTATTGCCGTGAGTTCGTCCATCGATGCGCTGTTCAGCTCGAGCGGGTACGGAACTGCCGTCACCGAGCGGTATCCCCAATCCACGACCGCTACGTCGAGCGTCTCTCCCAACGGTCGCTCTCCGGGGATCCCGACCAGGAGCGGGTAAGTCCCGAGCTGTCGGCCGAACGTTCGCCCATCTTGATGATACTCGAGGTGAACGTCCGGCAAGACCGTTCCGGGTGGCGCGACCCGCTCCAGCATCGGCCGGTCGATAGTCTCACGAACCTCGCGCTTGTACTGCTTGAACAGGCTCTTGTGTTCGTGTGCGAGTTCGGCCCCGGTCTCGGCCATTTCGGTCCCTTCGAACGCCATCACCTGCCGGATGTTCACCCGCCTGAGAAGCAGGCCCTCGTCGAGCACACGCTGAAGGAACTGCTTGTTGTGCTCAAACGTTTCCGCACGCTCGCCGGCCAGCCCGTGGACGAGGTTGATTCCCGGGAGCAGTTTCGGAAGCCGACGTGATGCGGTCTCGCCGAAGGTGGGAGCGTCGCTGGGGTCCTCACCGGGGCGCCATCCGGCCTCCTCGTTGACGACCCGGACGGCTTCCAGGCACTCCTCGGCGGTGACGAGGAGGTTGTTCTCCTGTTGGACCACTGGGTCGGCGGATTCGAGACCGAAGGCAGCAGTATCACCCGGCGTGTTATGCTTCGCGATGACACGAATCCCTTCCCGGGACCGCTCCGGGTACTCGATGATCGTCACCGGGTTCATATTGTCGAGGTGCAGCGTCTCCAACTCAGGGGCAACCTCGCGAATTCCTCCATAGAGTCGTCGAAGCGCATCGGGGTTCGGTGCCTCCCCGTCACCGCCGAACGCGAGGATGTCGGCCTGGCGGCCCAGTCGGAAATGACGGACATCTTGGTCCGACAGTGCAGCAACTTCGTGGACGACTGACTCCGGGGGACGGAAAGCCGGGTCACCGTACATCGGCTCTGTACAGAACGAGCATCGGTAGGGGCATCCCCTGGAGGTTTCCAGTTCCGCGATCAGATAGTCGGGATGGTTGGGGTGCTGGCCGACGATGAACGCCCCTTTACGGGCCCAACGGTCGAGTTCCTCGTTGTCACGATAGCGGTCCTCGAATCCTTCGAGTCCACCGTGAGCGAGATCGTACGCCGCCGCCTCGACGTCGGCCATCGCAAGGAAATCGAAATCGAGGGTTCGCCGCTCGGTCGCCTGAGCACCGGCGTTGTCCTCCCCGACGCCGAACCGAACCGGTCCCCCCATCACACTGATACCGTCCGCGGTCCAGGCCAGTTCCCGAACCTCGTCCGGCTCGGCGGGTGTGCCGCCGACATACTTCCCCGGAACGGTCATACCACCCGTGTAAATCATGAGGTCCGCTTCCGCAACATCCGCCCAGCACTGGCGGTCGTCGCGGAGGTTATCGATCGTATGGTACGTGATTTGCTCGCGTGGGACCCCGGCATCGACCAGGGCCCCGGCAGTGAACCGCGGATAGGTCGAAATATACGGAGGCACCCCGAAGTGGGCCGGCTCGTCGACATACCCGTCGACGATAGTGACCTCGATCTCGGCGGGGTCCATGGTCATACCCCTCGGTTCGTGACTGGACGGCTAAAGATATGCGGTCCGCCGGGTCGGCCGGATCGGTGTGCGAACCGGATAACCAGGTATGAGCCCACCGGAGAGACGGGGCGGACCGAACCAGGGTCACACGTAAATCCTTGCTTCGAGGCGGTGGTCCGGATCATCACCCTGCAGCGCCTCCACCGTTCGACTGTTGATGTAAGCCGCGACCGTCGCCGCGAGGGAGTCGAGGCCATCCCCTCCAGCGTCATTGACGATCCGCCCCCTGAGTCCGTCCTCCAGCCGCGCGTTCGTGTCCGTCAGGAGGGCGTCACAGTTGACCGCTCGTCGGGAACGTGCCTCTGGCGTTGCTTTCTTGTACGACTCTCGGTACACCGCCCGCTGCTCCAGAATCGCGGCAGGATACGTCTCCAGGACGATCGGGCGGTCTTTGCGCCCGATCGGATCATCAACGGGGGGGACCACGATCGAACCTTCTCGAACGAGCGGTGAGAGGACATCGCGTAGGCCGTAGTAGGTCGGGTATTTGGTGATAAACCCATAGGGGGACTTCGCGCCCCTGGACTCATCGGTCGTGCGGAGCGCGTAGGTCCGCTCAGAATCGGTGTGTGCTCGTGTCCGGGCGGCACCCCACTCCGAGAACTCGTCAGGCGTACCCAGGTCACCGGGGAACCAGTCGAGAAACTCCCTCCAGGTTGATGCCCCTACGGACTCGACAAGGAACCGTGGCAATCCGAACGGAAAATCAAGCCCGACGGCTGTCTCGCCGTCCAACCCGGCGATGAACTCCTGAAGTGCCTCCACAGCCGAGGCGCGGTCTGGGGCACATCCGAACGTGTCGACGGCCGGCGCACACTCGGTTACGCGGATGCCGTCGTCGGTCACCTTTGCGGACGTGACCCATGTGTTCTCACCGGCCGCCCTGGAGGCTGCCGAGAAATCGACCCCGTATATCCGTGTCGGGACCCTGTAGGCGGAGGACACATCCGTGGATCGGGAAGCCGGGACAAATGTGCGACGGTCCGGGGCGAAGAGGAGTACTCGAACTTGTCGCCATGGCCGGAGTACGGGGCGGGCGGGCGACGGGCCCACGCCGTTTATACGCTTTCCGCGCGTATTGACGGACATGCCCGCTACGAAGGAAATCAAATGTGTCAATAACGATTGCGAGTTGGACATGTTCGAGAACCACTACACGTACGACGTGCCGGATGACCACGCGGTGGCGGATCTCTCGTGTCCGTACTGTGGCGAGACATCTACTCTCGAAGAGATCGAACTATGAGTGGAAGCGGAATGGAAGGTAGGGGCCTGAAGGAAGCGGGCCGATCGGCGGTAAACGCCGTCCTCGAGCGAGTGGGTCGTGGCGTCGGGAAGATGCAAGAGCGGCGCCCGCTGTCGTACGACCTCCTGGAGAGTGACGACGCGTATCTCGTGGTGTTCGACGCTCCGGGAGCGACACGCAGTGACATCCAGGTGCGGTTCCGCGATGGCGCAGTCGAGGTCCGAATCGATCGATTCCGGGAGTTCCGTGAAGGGTTCGAGATGCGCTTCCCGGGTCGCGGTCTCGCGCTCGATGGGGAGGCGGAGCTACCGGCAGGAGCCGCCATCGACCCGACCGGTGCGAGCGCGACGCTTACGGAGCGCGGAACCCTCCAAGTCCGACTGCCGAAGAGCGAAGAGGGACGGGACGTGGAAGTCCGTGAGGAGGGTACGGAAGGGATCGCCCTGGACGAGGACGAAGCGGACGCCGAAACCGACTCGTCCGAGGAAGAGGAGTAACCCGATCAGACGAAACGGCGGGAAAGGCTCAGTTCAGGCGAAATCGTCCCTAAGTAGACCGAACGAACGGACTCGAGGCTCGGATTCACTCGGGGTCGAGTCTCATTCCTTCCCGGATTCGGAAGTCCTGCTCCCCGTCGAAGCGTTGCGGATCGAAGTCCTCAATTGGGGGGCGTTCACCGAGTATCTCGGCGGCAACCAGTTCGGCGGTCGCCGGTGCCCGCATGAAGCCGTGGCCCTGCCAGCCAGTCGCCACGTAGAGCCCGGGCGCCAGTTCGCCCAGTAACGGGTCACCGTCAGCCGTCGCCGTGCAGAGACCGGCCCACGAATCCGTCACGTCAGGCGTCCCGGCAGTTCTGGCACTGAGGCCGGTCGCCATTTCCGTCAGGAACCACTCGTCGGCCTCCCGAACCCAGTCAGTCGGGTCGGCCTCCCGTGGTTGGGTTCCGTCCCCGGCTAACAGGCCGACCGGATGAGGACGAAAGTAAAACCCTGCTGACGCGTCGTAACACATGGGCCCGTCGTACGCCTGCTCGCTCACGAGTGCCTGAACCCGGTAGGGCTTGACCGGCACCGGATACCCGGCCTTCGAGAGGACCCGGCCCGTGTGCGCGCCCGCTGCGACGAGGACAGCATCATATGCCTCATTCGAACGACCGGAGCAACATACCCCCAGCGGGCTCGTCCGGACCGTAGCCGTTTCCCCTTCCGCGATCCGGACACCGAGTCGCTCCGCACGATCAGCGACGGCCGTCATGTAATCCCCCGTGGTCGTCCACCCAGCGTTCATCGCGACGGCCCCGAGGGCCACGTCGTCGGCCACAAGCGAGGGGAACCGCCCTGTGAGACTGTCGCCCTCTACCGTTCGGACGTCCCTCCCGCTGTCCCGCATTCTGTCCGCAGACCTCCGGAGCGCCTCGATACCGCTCCGGTCACCCTCACGGACCAGCATCACGTACGGACACTCGTGCAGTTCGAACTCGGGTGTCGCGTCGGCCAGGGAGCGGAATCGAGTCAGGGCCCGCGCGGCGATTTTCGCATCGAGCGAGTCCACGTACGCATCATAGAGGACACCGGCGGCCCGCTGGGAGGAAGCGTCACCTCGGTCGGTGGGGAATGGAGTGACGGAATCTCGTTCGAACACCGTCACTTCAGCACCGGCCGCGGCGAGATCACCCGCGGCAGTAAGACCCACGGCTCCGCCGCCAATGACTGCGACACGCGTTCCCGACCCTGGCGTCCCATCCGTAGCAAACTCGGGTTGGAATCGGCCCGGGCCCGCGGTCATCGATGCGGTTCCGGCATCAGCGCGTCGAAGGGCTGGTCGGACAACCAGTCGATCAACGCTTCCAGTTCGGACCCGGCCCTATCGTAAAGTCGTCGTCCCTTCTCTGCAGTCGCCTCCGTCGGTCGGCCGACCGCCCCGGACTCAGAGAAATCGAGCGTATCGAACCCGATCTCGGCTCCGTGCACGCGTTTGCCCCAGCCATCACTGGCCCCGGCCTGTGCCTCTTCGAGCGCTGCCTCCCGGACGAGCTCGCTTGCGACCCGCATCATCATCGATGTTTCCATCCCCCCGGCGTGTCCGGTCGGACCCTCGAACAGTTCCGCCTCGAGGCCGTCCAGACTATCCCACCAGTTCCACGGGACTGCAAACGCGCTACGGTTCCCCCGAAGTCGCCGAGCCGCTCGCCGCAGTGCGTCCACGTTCCCTCCGTGACCGTTCACCAGGACGACCTTACGGATGCCATGCGAGGCGACGGAGGCGACGATCTCCCCAACGTAATCCTCGAAAGTCTCCGGTTCAGCCCAGAGCGTCCCGTCGAACTGGCGGTGATGGGCGCTCACTCCGACGGGAACGGTCGGCAGCACGACCTCGTCCTCGCCGGCAGCGGCGCGTGCGATGGCCTCCGCTGTGAGCCAGTCCGTCCCCAGCGGTAACGCCGGCCCATGCTGTTCGACCGATCCGGTTGGGAGGAGTGCCACCTCACTGGAAGCGAACCGATCCGCGGCTGTCGTGGTCGTCTCCTCGGAAAGGAGGTGCATATCGGCGACTCGGATGCCCGCCACTTGAGTGTGGGCTCCGGTCGCGAGAAGTGGACTCGAAGGATCCGCCCGAATACCGACCCGGGATCTCGGCTCAGCCGGAGTGGGACGCCCGGATGAACGCGTCGATACCTCGTGCCGGATATCCCACGATCACGTCCGCTCCGGCGTCCCGGAGCTTGCGAACCTGCTCGCGAACCTCGTCGACCCCACCGACCAGCGCGAAGTCACGCGCCGCTGTCGAGAGGACTTCCCGGGTTCGTCCGGTCGCGGAAGCGTCCGTGACGGCGTCGTCCGGAAGCGCACGCCGGACGGGGCCTCTGCGCCCGATATAATCGCCGACCGCGTCGAGGACTGCGTCCGTGTCAGGGGTCAACACGGTCGGGGCATACACGGCGACCGTGTCATCGAACCCTGCCGCCCGGAGTGCACGCACATCACGGACCGTCGATCGGGAGAGCAGTTCGAACTGTGTGCCACCGGCGGCAAGCGCCATCCGTTCGACCCCCTCGGTCCCTACCCATGCGTCGGGATCGCGATCGCGGGCTGCACGGAGTCGGGGAGCGACCGACCGCTCCTGTTCGGGGTCGGTGAGGTATGCACTGTGGCCGGCCACGAGCACGCGACCGACCCCCTCAGGGATCCCACGATCGAAGGAATCGTCCCCGAGCGGATCGAACCCGTCCGCTCGGACTGGCGTCGTCAGCCGAACCTCCAGCCCGTCGGTCGTGAGCTCTTCCAGCATGGAAAGTTGGGGGAGATGGTCACGGCCCTCGTAGTCGATAGTGACCGTGTCGACCGGGAGGTCGGAGGCACGCGTGATGTCGCACTCGCTCGGTTTGAGAGCGACTGCATCCAATCCGCCCAGAGTCGAACGACTGGTGGCCTCAGTACTGGCTCTCATCGGGTACCCCCTTCGCTACGCTTCCGACCGTCGGTCTTACGATACCGCTCTCGATACGTCGTCGGAGAATCAGTCGCGCCCTTCCGGAACGCGATCCATCGCCTGTGCGGCCATGTATCCCTACAGTTCTTTCCAGTTCATAAATCTGTGGTTCTTGTCCGAACGAAGGCGTCTGTCCGAGTTTGACAGCCTCCCCGCCCTGGAGGGCGGGGCGTTGCGCCTGGTTCAACGTAACCGACCGGCTTTAGGGGAACCATCCATCCCTATCCCAACTCGCAATGGCGCCGAACCCGGTGACTATGGAACGGTCCCGTTCTCGGACAACGACCCGGAGAAACACAGGAGCGTCGATGGGTAACCGTGCGTGTGAGCCAAGAGACTGCGGGTAGGCCCGGGGTTCCCGGGATAGCGATAATCGCCCGCAGATCGATGGGCGTGAAAGCCTCTCACCTCACATGTGCTAGGAGGTCAGACGGGCAGGTCGGCATCCGGGTCGACTATCCGGTCAGGCTCGGGGGGCATCCGCCAGTCGGTTCCCAACTCCAGCAACTGGACCAACATCCTGGCAGTAGCCCCCCAGACGGTGTAGTCATCGACATTGAAAAAGTGGAGCCGGATCGGACCGTATCTGGGATGGTCACGACGTTCCGATTCGTAGTTTGTGGGGTCAGTCAGGGCTGCGACGGGGAGGAGAGCGATCTCGGCGACCTCCCGGTCGTCAGGCTCGTAAGGCCGGTCAGGGACGGTTCCGACGAATGGCGTGACCACGTATTCGGACACGGTCTCGATGTCGTCCAGTCGGCCGAAAACTTCCGTTTCCTCGGCTCGAAGCCCGATCTCCTCGTCGGCCTCCCGGAGGGCCGTCGACTCGAGGTCGTCGTCACTCGGCTCGACGCTTCCCCCGGGGAAACTCATCTGGCCGGGGTGGTCTCCGAGATGGTCGGCGCGTTTGGTAAACAGGATACACGGCCCCGTGGAGCGCTCAACAACGGGGGCCAACACCGCCGCGCGCCGGTCGGCGTCAGGGATGACTGTCGGCGAGTGGTCACGCACCCCCTCCAAGTCCATACCTCCACGTCGGACTCGTGGGTCTTTACTGTTGAGTTTGACCGCCTCCACCGAGCGAGCGCGGGGGAATCCAACCATGGGATTTCAGGCTCAGCGTTGCAGCTGTTGGTTTCAAGACGCGTCCGGCCTAGGCGTCGTCCGCTGGGTTTGACTTCCCCCACGGCTGACGGGCTGGGATTCGACGCGCGGTGTCAAGGTTCGCCTCGCGGTGACTCCGGGTTGCTGGGTTCTGGGTTGGCCCTATTCGGGGTCCGGCGTGGGCACTCTCGTGGATCGTCTCCACTCCCAGCAGCTTCGTGATCGTCGGCATCCTGCCTGTGTCATTCGTGACGTGGCTGGAAGTTATTTCCAGCCGCCCAGGAAGAGAGTGGACTTCTCTGCGGGAGCGAACTATCCCTGCCGA
Organism: uncultured Candidatus Halobonum sp.; assembly: GCA_964502585.1. Taxonomy (GTDB): domain Archaea; phylum Halobacteriota; class Halobacteria; order Halobacteriales; family Haloferacaceae; genus CAZCXJ01. The sequence goes on along the minus strand of CAZCXJ010000009.1, from coordinate 21,642 downwards.
TTACTCGCGGTCATGGCCGCTCGTTCCTCGGGGCAGAGGGCTAAGCGCCTGCAATGAGCCAAAATCCGGGAAGCATGAACCTGGTATATTTTCGGGTGGCCTCCTGCTCGACCTCTACTGAAGACAGAGGTATGCGCTAGCTGTCTCGATCAGCACCGACCCCACGGGCGTCCGCCTCGGCCGCGTCCCTCACTGCGGCCGGGGACACAGGGGCATCGTCCCATGCGGGAAGCCTTGTATCGGGCGGCGGCGGGACGATGGCCTCAGCGTACGACTCGACCTGTTCCTGCTCGCTCTGTCGGTCGTACTCGAGACCGTTGAACGCCGCATCGACGTCGTAGGCTCGTATCAGATCGGCCGCAGTCTCTCGGTATTCGGCTCTCAAGGAATCGTATTCGAGGGAGTGACCCGACTCCTCGACCGCCCGGAACAGTGCGGCTCCGACCCCCTCGCTCATCTCCGAGAGCCCCGTCGGTCCCGAAACCGCCCGGTGGTCATGTTCGTAGGTTCCGAGGTCGACCTGGGCGGCTCCATCAAACCCTACCGCGTCAAACGCTTCCGCCAGGACGCCAACCTCTAGCCCCCAGGTCCGTTGCAGTCGCATCCGGCTGACGAGGTCGCTCGTGGCCGCGAACTCGCCGGCCAGCGCGTAGCGGAACGCGGCAAGAAATTCGAGGAGTGGGCTCCTGTGGGTCATTTGAAGGGCCCGTACCAGCGGGACGTAGAAGAGCCGGAACAACCGTCCGTACAGACGGGCGTTCTCGACGCGTGCGTAGTAGCCCTTGACGAACTCGTATCCGTATTCGTAGGTCAACGGAAACAGGAGCCGACGGACGAACCGTCGGTCGTACGACCGGGTATCGGCATCGTGGACGATGACGAACTTCGCATCGAGCGCCTGCCCAAGGCCGAGCCAGACGTCGCGACCTTTCCCGCGCTCTCCGTCCAGCCCGGCGTCCGAAAGCAGTTCTTCAAGCCGCGGGCCATCACACCAGAGGACTGTCGCATCAAGCTGGAACCCGTCGATCCACTCGCGGAATGCCGCGACCTTCCCCGGCGCCGCCCGCAACGGAACGACCACCCGCGCCGGGTCGACGGATTCGAGTTCGGAAAGGACACGTTCCGCAGCCAGTCCGGCGTACTCTCGTTCGGTCATGGGCACGACGACTGCCGCCTGGGCTGTCGGCACGTCCGGCTCGTGCCCGTCGAAATCATGGAGCGTGGCGACCCGTTCCTGTACGTACTCCATTACCGGATCGGACGCCCGTCGTCGTCATAAGCCCGGGGATACGTCCCCGGGCGGACGCTAGTCATCCCCACGGACCAGAGTACCGAACCGATGAAACCTCGGCGGCCCCCACTCTGCCGTCATGACGGACGACCGGGACGATCTCGAGCCGGAGACGGTGGCAGCGATGGAGACGTTTATCGAGTCCCACGGGTTCCTCTCGTGGCTGGATCTGCAGGTCGAAACCATCGAACGAGGGCGGATCGAGATGGCGATCCCCTATGATACAAAACTGGTGAACCCTGGGTCGGAAGTAGGTTCGATTCACGGGGGGATCGCAGCTACCCTCATCGATACGGCATCCGGCTTTGCGCTCCGGAGTACATTCGAGAACCCCGCTGCCGGTCGGTTAGCGACTACCGATCTCAATGTCACGTATCTCCGGCCTGCAACGGATGACCTTCGGGTGAGCGCGAAAGTGCTCCGCTCAGGAGGGTCCATGGGCTTTACCGATACAACAGTCTGGAGCGTAGCGCCCGACGGGACCGAAAAGGAGACAGCCGTCGGACGAACTTCCTATCGGCTCTTCCGTGACTGACGGACAGCCAATCTCGCCGGCCACGTCTGACCCCGCGGGACTACGTAGTGGTTTAGGTGTGGAGTCGACTCGTACTCCTAGGTGCCCGGTCACGACCGAACTGATGGCGTTCCGTGTTGGTTTGCTGTGGGAGTGTGCTCTGAACAGGTGGGAGGAACCAGGGCCTCGACGCGACGAGATAGGCACTGACAACCGGTTCCGCCGGAGAGCCTCGTTCAGATCTCCCTGGCGAGTCTGAGTGCCGACGCGACAGTCAGTACAGTCGCCACAAGCATCGCGGTACCAGCCGCCAGCACGAACGCGAGAAGGAGGAAGTACCCTTCGGGCCCGACGATCGGGTACTGGCGGCCGTTCGGAACCGGACCCAGTAGTTCGAACACGCGGACGAGGTACGCTCCGGCTGCTAGTAGAAGCCCCACAAAAAGTCCCACCAGCACGTTACGCGGCACGTTTAGAGCACGTAACAGACCCTCACCCGGGGGACGATCCGGACGGCTTTCACTCACAGGCTGATTCGGCATGGCGACCCACTAAGACTCATCGAAGCCGAGTCACCAACCGGCGAGGTTGCGAGCGAGGGATCAAGGGAGGAACCGGCCCTCGATCAGGGCCAACTCCTCGCGGATGGAGTGCCGCTTGAGTAGTAGGAACCCGAGGAGAATGAGCAGGAAACCCGCCACAGTTGCAGCGGTCGGCGTCTCCCCGAGCAGGAACCAGCCGGTCAGTGCAGCGAAAACGGGAGCGACGTATGACAGGAGGTTGGTTTCGACGGCACCGAGTCGCTCGAGCAGGACGAAATAGAGGAGAAAGCCGAGGGCGCTGGCGGCGAGGGCGAGATACGTCAACGACAGAACGGCCTCCGCGGTCCAAGCGATCGCGACGACTCGCTCACCCCGACCGTACGCGATGACATGCATGAGAACGGCCCCCCCGGCCATCGACCAGCCCTCCAGGGTCTCGATAGCGAGGCCACTTTCGATCCGTCGCGTGAGGACAGACCCAAGGGCAAACGAGGCGACGGCACCGAACACGAGCAACTTTGCGATCGTCCCGCCACCCAGAACGTTCCCCGGGTCGGGGTTCGCCAGGACGATCACTCCCACTAGTCCGAGGAGCAGACCGACGATACCCACGAGAGTGAGTCGTTCATCGGGGAGCAAGACGCGGGAAAACCCGGTCGTGAGGATCGGATTCAGACTGACGACCACAGCCGCAGCCGCGCTCGTCACCGCAGGGTCTGTTTCCCCGATAAACAGCAACGCATGATAGGCGGCGATTACGAGGGTGGCGCCCACCCCGACTGCAGCCCATTCCCTCCAATCGCGCGGGACAGGGTGGTCGACGACGTACGCCGCATACCCCAGCATCAGGAGGCCAGCGATGTCGTACCGAATCGCCGCGAACAGGACGGGCGGGAAAAACGCCAATCCGGCTTTGATGGCCGCAAAGGCCGAACCCCAAATCGCCGAGAGGAGCAGAAACAATCCGAGCGTACGGTACCGGCCCACGGTGGCTATCTCTCAAGGCATCGGGAGAAGGTTACGCTTCGTCGGGGCAGGTGGGTCCAATCGGATTCCGGTGATACGGCTAGGGCTGGTCGTAGAGATGACAGGCTGCCGGGTGGTCCGTGGGTTGAAGTACGGGGTCCTCGCGTTCACAGATCGAGCTGAAACGGTCCTGAAGCCGAGCTGCGGCGCCTTCAGCATCCCCGTTCGCGAGCAGTTCCAAGGCGTCGGCGACCGTATCCAAATCGGCACCCTCCAGGCCCTCGACGCCGAACTCGGCTCGAAGCTCGCGTCGGAATGCGTCAGTGTTCCCCCGTTCGGCGTCAACCATGTCCCAAGCCGAGTCGGCGTCGAACCCCTCCCGCTCGAGCCGGTCCCGAAGGTCCATCAGTCCGCGGTATGTCCGTCCCTCGATCCCGACGTCATCGGGGGGAATGATCGACGGACATCGGGTCCTGAACCGACAACCTGACGGCGGGTCACGGGGGGAGGGAACGTCGCCCGAGAGGGTTTCGACCCGACGGCCCTGTTCGGAGACATCAGCCCGCGGCACGCTCTCCAGAAGCGCTCGGGTGTACGGGTGACGGGGGTTCTCGAAGATCTCGTCCGTCGGTCCGATCTCGGCAATCTCACCGAGATACATTACCGCAACACGGTCACAGATGTGACGAACGACGCTCAAGTCGTGAGCGATGAACAAATACGTGAGACCGTACTCCTCCTGGAGGTCCTCCAAGAGGTTCAAGACTTGAGCCTGAACTGAGACATCCAACGCCGAGACGGGTTCGTCGAGCACGATGAACTCGGGGTCCAACGCCAACGCTCGTGCGATGCCAATGCGTTGGCGCTGGCCGCCCGAAAACTCATGCGGATACCGGTCATACTGCGCCGCCGAGAGGCCGACCCGTTCGAGCAGGTCCCTCGCCCGCTCACGTTGGCGTTCGGCGCGCGACTCGTCGTCCGAGACGTCGGCTGGGAGGCCGTGGATCTTCAGCCCCTCGGCGATGATATCCCCGACGGTCATCCGGGGGTCCAGACTCGAAAACGGGTCCTGGAAGACGATCCCGGCCCGCCGGCGGAATTCGGTGAGACCCTCCCGGTCCATCGACAGGACGTCCGCCCCGTCGAACTCGACATGACCCCCAGTCGCCTCCCGCAGCCTAAGGACGGTTTCCCCCGTCGTCGACTTCCCGCAGCCGGACTCGCCGACGAGGCCGAGAGTCTCGCCGTGATGGATGTCGAAAGAAACGCCGTCGACCGCTTTGACGCTGCGGGCCTCTCGACCGAAGAGGCGATCCACGAGCGTGTTCCGCTCGTAGTAATACTTCTCAAGGTCCCGAACCCGAAGGAGCGGCTGATCCGTCTCGTCCGGGCGGGGTTCAGCGTCAGGTCGGCTTTCGGTCGTTGACGTCCCTGAGACCTCTGACGCTGACTCAGTCATCGGTCCTCGCCTCCGGTTGTTGATCAGTCGAGCCGGCTCCGCGGTTCGAGAGCTGGTCGAAATAGTCCGAGGCCAGGGCAGCGCTCGGGTCGTAGTCGCGTTCGGCCAGCACGCACCGTACGGTGTGATGGTCCTCGCTCGTGTCGTACTCGGGAACGGGAGTGAGGCAGTCTTCCATCGCCTTCGGACACCGGTCGGCGAAGTAACACCGGTCGGGCATCTCGGCATCGATCAGTGAGGGGACGTTCCCCTCGATAGGCTGGAGGCGTGGTGCCGGGTCGTCGAGATCGGGGATCGATCCCAGGAGGCCCGTGGTGTACGGGTGGACCGGATTCCCGAACACTGTCTCCAGGGGCCCACGCTCGACCACCTGCCCGGCATACATGACTCCGACCCGGCTGCACATCCGGGCGATGACGCCGAGGTCGTGGGTGATAAGCACGATCGACATGTCCTGCTCTTCTTGCAGGTCCCGGAGGAGATTGAGGATCTGGGCCTGGATGGTCACGTCCAACGCAGTGGTCGGTTCGTCGGCGATCAGGACGTCCGGTTCGCCGGCCAACGCCTGCGCGATCATGGCCCGCTGGAGCATTCCGCCGGAGAACTGGTGTGGATATTCGTCGACCCGGTCCGTCGGGTCGGGAATCCCGACTTGTTCGAGGAGTTCGACGGCACGCGCCTCGCTTTCCTCACTCGTATAGTCCTGGTTCGGGAGCAGCGAGTCGACGATGAACCGGCCCAACCCGTAGCCCTGCGTCCGGGAACGGGTGCGCCGCGGGTTCGCCGATGCCCGGCGTTGAACCTCGACAGCCTCAGCGATCTGCTCCCCGACGGTGATCGAAGGGTTCAGCGACGACATCGGGTCCTGGAAGATCATGGAAAACGATGGCCCACGCAACGAGCGACGGACGCCTTTCGGCAACCGGCGGGTGTCGACGAAGTCTCCGTCGACTGCTGCGGGCCGGGCCGAGCGGAATTCCTCGGCCAACTCCTGGTGCCGAAACCAAACCTCCCCGTCGACGACGCGACCGGGCGAGTCGATGAGGTCTACCATCGACAGCGCAGTGACCGACTTCCCGGAGCCGGATTCACCCACGATACCGTACACTTCGCCGTCACGGACGTCGAAGTCCACAGACTCGACGGCGTTTACCTGGCCCTCTTCGGTAAAGAACCGCGTCGTGAGGTTCCGGACTCGAAGGACGTCCTCGGGGTGACCGTCCGGGGAGGACCCCCCTGGAGTAGCCATCAGGGACCACCTCCCTCACCCTCGATCCCGGGATCAAGGGCGTCCCGGAGCCAGTCCCCGACCAGATTGATGCCGATGACGGCGACTACGATCGCCAGGCCTGGCATCGTAGCGATCCACCACGAGGATGCGAGGTACGCACGTCCCTGAGCAATGTCGAAGCCCCACGAGAGCGTGGTCCCGGAGAACCCGAGGAAGGAGAGAGCGCTCTCGAGCAGGATGATCGCCGCCACTTGGATAGTCGCCAGGACGAGGATCGGCGTGATCGCGTTCGGCAGGACGTGTCGGAACACGATACGCGCGTCGCTGGCTCCTAGGGCACGCGCCGCTTTGACGAACTCTTCTTCCCGGATGGAGAGTGCCTCGCCCCGGGCGATCCGAGCGAACCAGACCCAGTTCACGACACCGACGACGATGATCACGACCGTCGGCAGGGTGAACGATGGCGGCATTTCGGTGGCGATCGTGATTCCGAGCGTCGATTCGACGGTCGGGGCGATCGCCTCCCTGAAGTCCGTCGCGAGGCCCGTCGTGACGAACGGGTCAGGCACGTCGTACGCGACATCGGCCTGGAATCGGCTGAACAGCCCTACCAGCGCAATCGCTAGCACCAGCGACGGGAACGCCAGCGACGTGTCAGCGATTCGCATCAGGATGTCATCCACGTAACCGCGATAGTATCCGGCGATCAGGCCGACGATCACCCCGAGGACGGCCGCGATGCCAGTCCCGATCAGTCCCACGAGCAGCGAGGTCCGGGCCCCGTAAATGACACGGGAGAACATGTCCTGGCCGAGGGAGTTCGTTCCCAAGGGGTGTGTGGCAGTCGCGTTGATCCTGACCGTCTCGTTGACGAGTTGGACCGATCCGTTGACGTTCTCCGTGGTAGTGACGTTTTCGGTACTCGAGAAGCCCAGCGGCGGGAGTTGGGAACGGTCGAGATCCTGTGTCCGCGGGTCGTGTGGCGCGACAAACGGGGCGAAAACGGCGGCCAGGACCACGACGACGATCAGCGCGACCCCGAGTCGAGCCAACACACTCGAGCGGAGTTCGTTCCTCAGGTTACGGATGGTCCGCGGGGAGACGTCCGGGAGTAACCGATCGATCCAGGACATCAGTCAGCGACCACCCGCGGATCCAGATAGGCGTACAGTGCATCCACTATGATGTTTACCGTGACGAAGCCGGTCCCGATGACGACCAGACTTCCTTGGAGGACGATCCAGTCACGACTGTTGATCGCACTGATGATCTCCGAGCCGAGACCGGGCCACGCGAACACCGCCTCGGTGATCACCGCGCCACCGATAAGGGTACCGAGCTGGAGCCCCAGCACAGTGATGACCGGAATCAGCGTGTTCCGGAGCACGTGCCGGTACCGCACGAGCGTCTCCGGCAGCCCCTTGGCCCGTGTCGCTCGGACGTACCCCTTGCCGAGTTCGTCCAGCATGCCCGAACGGGTGAGACGGGTGATCAGTGCGGTGAAGTACGTTCCCAGGGTGATTGCGGGGAGCGTAATCGAGGCGAGCCAGGCGGTGAACTGGTTGACGAACGAGCCAGGCCCGACAAGCGCGGTTAAGGACTGATAGAACCCGTACTGACGGCCGCTCGTCGGGAACAAGCCGAACTCGACGGCGAACAACAGAACGAGCATGATCCCCAGCCAGAAGTTCGGCGTTGAAATGCCGAGCAGCGAAAACGTCGTGGCGGCGTAGTCCGCCGGCTGGTTGCGCCGCGTCGCGCTGATCACCCCCAGCGGGATCGAGACCACGATAGCCACGATGGTGGCGGCGATCGCCAGTTCCAGCGTCGCTGGGAGTTTTTCCAGGACGACGACCGTCGCCGGGATGTTATTGATATACGAGTACCCCAGATCCCCACGGATCAGATCGAAGAGGTACTCCCCGTACTGCACGTACAGCGGTTTGTTGAGGCCCAGTTCCCTGGCGATTCGTTCCCGAGTCTCCGGGCTCGCGTCCAGCGGAGCGATCGTGTTTACCGGGCTCCCGGGAGTGATAAACCGGAGGAGGAACACCACGGTTACGACGCCCCACACGACGACGACCCCTTGAAGCACGCGCTTTGCGAGGAACCGACCGTAGGACATGAACGTCCCGCTAGTTTCCGCCGGGGCGGCTCTGAGCCTCGTTCACCAGCCGGTCGAACTCATCATTCTTCCAGCTCGTCAATACACCGTCGGAGGTCAGCAGCGGGATGATCGTCTGGCTCGCGTCGAACGTCGTGTTCCCCCAACCGATCAGGTACCAGGGCGGCTTGTCCTCGATGCTGCCGGTGAGGAGTTCATCCACCAAGGACGAGAACTCTCGCTGTTCCACGTCGGCCGTGACGTTCGAGAGTTGATTGATCTGGTCGGCGACTGCCTGAGCGATCTCGACGTCCTTGAGATATCGCCCAACCGGGGTGTTGAGCGTGATCTCCGCGCCCGCGTAGCCGCTGTCTTCGACGAGTTGCTCGGCACGCTCGACGTCTTGCGGGTACGGACCTACGTCCTGGTTATGTCCGACGAACCCTTCCAGTGTCGGCTGGCCGGTCGCGTCACCGAACGTCTGAAGCACATTTTGAACGATGCCTTCGAGGTCGATCGCATAGTTCATCGCCCGACGGAACTCCGGTGAGTCGAACGGTTCGACGTCAAACCGCATCGCGTTGTAAATGATCCGAGTCGAAGGGACGGCTGAGATGGACGTGCTGTCCTCGTCTTGGACGCGTCCCACGTCTTGGGGAGGAACATTCACGACGATGTCTGCTTCGCCGGACAACAACCGGTTCACCCGCGTCGATGACTCCTCGGCCGCGGTGATGGTCAGCGTGTCGATGTCGGCCTCCTCACGCCAGTAGCCGCCGAAGCTCTCGAACTCCACCTGGACACCCTGCTCGTAATTGGCCAGCTGGAACGCTCCAGTCCCGTTCATGTTCTGGTTGATGTAGGAGCTGTCGTTCTCCTCAACCCAGGACTGGTCCATGATGTCGCAGTAACTGGCGAATAACGAGAACACAATCGGGTTCAGTCCGTCGGACTGTACCTCGACGGTGCGGTCAGCCTCGCTGCTTACTTCTGCTCCCGTTACGCCGGACAACTGGTCGGACTGCGGACTGGCCAAGCCACCGACATCCTCCTGCACGATCCGGTTGATCGAGAACGCAACGTCCGCCGGGGTAAGGTCGTCTCCGTTGTGGAACGAGACGCCGTCGCGGATGGTGAACTCGATGCGTCCTTCCTCGATGCGGTTGAAATCGGTCGCGAGTCTCGCTTCGACCGTTCCTTCCCGATCCCGCTCGTACAGCCCCTCGTACGCCTGACGAACGATGTTGTCAGTCGGGGTCTCACGGTGGTCCTGGGGATCCAGGCCAGTATCCATCTGTGACTGCGTGATTACGACATCCTGGCCGGCATCGGTTGCCGGACTGATCTCGTATCCCTCGATCGTTTCGTCGACGCGGGCCTCCCAGTCGATGTCGGTGGACTTGCCGTAAACGGAGTATTGACGATTGAGGAAGATCCACGGAGCCTGATTGTGCGCCAGACGGTTGGCGCGCTGGAGGTATCCCTCTCTGGTTTCGGGTTCCGGGCGTTCGGTCGTCGTATCCATATTATCGTCGGCGCTGGTTGTCTCAGCACCGGCACTCGTGGTATCCGTGCCAGGAGTCGTTCCGCCGTCACCCGAACACCCAGCGAGAATCGTCGCCGCGCCAGCCGTTCCGGCCATCGTCAGATACCGTCGCCGTGATACGTCCTCTCGGGACATGTGACGGTGGAACAGGTGAAGCAGTATATATGCTGTGGGTTGAACGCGAGGTTTTCTTTCGTGAGAAAGTTACTTAAAAGGGAGCCAGTGACCAGGCTCGCTCCGTCAACGAGAGGTCGAGGGGGGCTAACCCTGCGTTCGGGAGAACAAGACATCCCCCGGTCAGGTAAAGAACAGTATGCTCCCCACTGGCCCGTCGTGTCAGTCTCCGAAGACTCATCCCTGCCGGAATCAGGGAAGGCTCAGCGGAGGTCCAAGCTCGCCCTAGAGACTGAAGATCTCAGCCGCCAGCTGTCACTTTATCAGTCGAGTGATTCGTCCTGCGCGTCCACGACAGCCACGCCGGCCAGGTTAACGATGTCTTTCACTTCATCGCCCCGTTGCAAAACGTGGACCGGCTTGTCCATCCCGACGAGCATCGGACCGATCGCCTCCGCGCCGCCGAGTCGCTGGAGCAATTTGTAGCCGATATTCCCGGCTTCGAGGTTGGGAAATACCAAGACGTTCGCCGGCGCATCGAGTTGGGCAAACTCGTACGTGTCCTGGAGGATGTCCTCGACGACCGCAGTATCCGCCTGCATCTCACCGTCGACCGGAAAATCGACCTCAGGGTCGGCATGAAGGAGCTCAACCGCCCCGCGCGATCGGGCCGTTTCGGCATCGTCCACGCTCCCGAAGTTCGAGTACGATAGCATCGCTGCCCGTGGCTCGATGTTGAACCGCCGGGCCAGGTCGGCCGTGTGCTTGGTCACCTCGGCGAGCACTTCCGCATCCGGGTCCTGATTCACAGTGGTGTCGGCACAGAAGATTACCCGGTTCTTGAACGTGAGCATGTAGACACCGGCGACATACTCAGCATCCTCGGCGGAACCTATCACCTGAAGCGGCGGACGAAGCGCCGAGGGATAGTGGTGCGTGAGGCCGGTCAGGAGTGCGTCGGCGTCGCCTTCTTCGACCATCACACTCCCGAAGTAGTTGGTGTCCCGCCGGACGAGTTCCCCGGCCTCGGAGCGGGTTACGCCTTTCCGCTTCCGCATTTCGTGCAGTCGGTCCGCGTAGCGGTCTGCTTCGGGAGCATTCCTCGGGTCGACCACGGTCGGGTCGAAGCCGAGCCCGAGCCTCGCTACCGTCTGCTTGATAGTATCTCTGTCGCCTAGGAGGACGGGATCCGCGATCCCCTGTTCTTGGAGCTGATAGGCTGCCCGAATCATCTTTTCGTCGGCACCCTCGGCGAGCGCGACGCACTTCGGCTCGGACTTCGCCTTGTTCAGGACGACCCGCATCATCTCCCGTGACTTCCCGAGGCGGGCCTCCAACCGTTCGGCGTAGGCCTCGGTCTCGACCTCACGGCGAGCACACCCGGACTCCATAGCAGCCCTTGCGACCGCAGGTGCGACTTCGAACAACACCCGAGGGTCTAGCGGCTTCGGGATGAGATACTCCGGGCCGTACTGGAGCGGTTGGTCGCCGTACGCTTTCACGACCGCGTCAGGAACGTCCTGACGAGCGAGATCAGCCAGCGCCTCGGCTGCGGCCCGCTTCATGGCCTCGTTGATATCGGTCGCCCGCACGTCGAGCGCACCTCGGAAGATGAACGGGAATCCGAGGACGTTGTTCACTTGGTTCGGATAGTCGGAACGTCCGGTCGCCATTACCACCGTATCGTCGCGGGCGGCTTTCGCCTCCTCGTATCCGATTTCAGGGTCCGGATTCGCCATCGCGAATATGATCGGATCCGCCGCCATCGACCGGACCATCTCCGTGTCGACGATCCCACCGACGGACAGTCCGACGAGGACGTCCGCACCGTCCATGGCGTCCGCGAGACCGCCTTCGGGGACGTCCCGAGCGAACTCTTTTTTAAACTCGTTGACATCGTCCGTCTCAGCTCGGGCTTCCGTGATTATGCCGGACGAGTCACACATCAGGATGTTCTGCTTCCGAGCCCCTAGCGAGTGGTAGAAACGAGCCGTCGCGATCGCTGACGCCCCAGCGCCCGAGAAAACGATTTCTAACTCTTCTAATTCCTTTCCGACGACGTCGGCCGCATTAAGCAAAGCCGCTCCGGAGATGATCGCCGTTCCGTGCTGGTCGTCGTGAAACACCGGAACGTCCATCTCGGTTCGAAGCCGTTCCTCGATCTCGAAACACTCGGGGGCCTTGATATCTTCCAGATTGATCCCGCCGAACGTGGGCTCCATCGCCGCCACTGACCGAACGATCTCATCAGGGTCGGATTGGTCGAGTTCGATGTCGAAGACGTCGATGTCTGCAAACCGTTTGAAAAGGACCCCCTTCCCTTCCATCACGGGTTTCGAGGCCTGGGCACCGATGTCCCCCAGCCCGAGTACCGCAGAGCCGTTCGAGACGACACCAACGAGATTCCCCTTTGTGGTGTATTCGTAGGCTCGCTCGGACTCGGAATCGATGTCGCGACACGGAGCTGCTACCCCTGGCGAGTATGCCAGTGAAAGGTCGCGCTGCGTATTGGTCGGTTTGGTCGTCGAAATCTCGATTTTTCCCGGGGGATCAGAGCGGTGATACTCTCTGGCGTCGTCGTCTAGTCCCATGTCCCCCGGCTTCGCGGGACCGGGCAAAAAGCTACCTCACTCTGAGACCGGATATACGACGCGAGTGTTCCGTCGCGACCAACCAGACGACGGTCGTCTCAGTTGGCCGGCTCACTGCTCCTTGTCGTCCGTCTGATCGGACGCCGGGACGAACCCGCCGAACTCATCGTCCTCGCCGGCGTTGGTGTCGGCGGATTCGGGCACTTCTCTCCCTTCCATTTCCCCGGACGCTCCGGTTGCGTCCTGCGCCTCGCCGTTGCTACCATTCTCGGGGGCACGGGTTCCATTCTCCCCGTAACCCAGGAGGCCGAACGACTCGTCGAACCCGCCGAGCGAGGAGAGTTCGTAACACCGAACGAAGGTCTGGACAAGGACGTTAAGCGGAAGCAGAACGAGCAAGAGGAACAGAAGGCCACCGATAGCCAGGGCGAAGAGGAGTCCGAGTCCCAGTCCTGCTCCACCGGCCCCGCCCCCGAGCGCTGCTTCGACGGCTGCTCCGAGAAGGAACCCGATGATGAGCGCGACGATCGCGACGAGTATCCCGCCGATGATTGCCACGAGCGAGCGAGCGATGCCGGCTCCGAGTTTGACAAAAAAGTGGAAGACGAAGTAAATCCCGAACTGCTTCCATTGCTGCCGTAACCGCGGGCCGAGACGTCGCCAGCCTTCGATCAGCCCGGTCCGGCTCGCCACCATCACGGGCACTACGAACTCCCTGGTGAACCGGGCGACGAACAGATACGGGATACCGATCACCACTAGGAGGAGCCCGACCCCGAGCACAGCAACTGTTCCGAGGTCGACGTTCGTCTCTGCGAACCCGATCCCGACGATCAGAAGCGGTACGAGCGCTATCAGGGCGATCCCGATTTGGAACCCGAGATAACGAAGCCCGAACCCCAGGTACTGTCTGAACGGGGCGACGAGACGAACCTCGTCCGTAGCGATAGCGTCAACAAAGACGAACTGGAGGACGGAGCCAATCAGCGCGACCCCCAGGCCTAGGAGCAGCAATAGCCCGAGGAGCGCCGCACCGACTGCGCCACTGACGAGGTCGGGGGCCGGCGGGGCCGCCTGCGCGACCGGCCAAACGAGTGACGCTGAATCCGCCCCCCAGAGGGGTCTGAGAACGCTCGGGGGTCCGGATCCCGGGGGATTGTTCGCGAATTCGCCGATCCGTGCAATATTGGTGACATTACCGATTCCGAAACCGCCCCCGCCAACGAAGAGAGTGATAAGGGCAAGCCGCCCCCATCGACCGAGCGAAAAAGGAAACAGGAACGCGCGGGTCGCATTCAGGGCGTCGTCGATCGCATCGATCGCGTACCAAGCCATCCCTATCCCGGCAGAGTCATGGCGTGGGCAAATAGGCTACGACCCCATCTCTCATTCCTGAAAACGCGTGAGTGGGTACCTGCAATCAGAAATCGAGCGGATCAGGGCGGGCCAATGTTAGGTCCCCAACCTCGAATTCCCGGGTCGGCCAGTCCCCGGTCCGAGTCAGAACCTCGACCCCCTCGGCGCTAACGAGGACCGTATCCTCGCTTTTCGTCCCGCGGACAGTCGGGTTCCATGCGTAGGCCGCCGAAGGTACGACCGGTGCATCGCCATCCGGAACGGCGAACCATTCCCTGCCCGCGTAGCCAGTCGCACCCCCCTGATGATGCGATCGCCACTCCTCCGGCCAGCCGACCTCAGCGTACGCGTCCAGAAGTTCTTCGAACACCGCACCTGACGTCGTACCGGCGTCCGACAGGGGGTCGTCGGAAACGGGGCCACCGGCGGTCGCCGCTTCGTACGTCGCTGCGATGATGTGTGCATCGACCTCAACTGCCGCCTCGTACCGGTCGTTGAACCAGTCAGGCGCGTCGAAGACGACCGTTCGTGTGAGGCTGGCATGCAACCCGTCACGCACTGCGGTAACCGAGAGGAGCGCATACTCGCCGAGCTCCGTGCCGGTGGGAGTGAAGTGCCGATACTGCCTGGCACGCTCGGCACCACCGACAAGCACGACTGGTGCGTCGATACCGCGGGCAGCGAGCGCGATCCGAAGTCCGGCTGCGACTTCCGACTCGGTATCGTCCGGTTCCAACTCCTGACAGACCGTCTCGACGGCAGCGGCGGCCTCGCGACCTAGCGCACGGTATCGGTCGATATCGGAGTCGGAGAGCCGGAGCCTGAGAGGCATGGGGTCGACACGGTCCAATCCGGGGGCGTCGAAATCGGCTGCGGCCGGCTCTGGGGTAAAGGCCGCGACCGCCCCTGCCAAGTCACCTTCGTGCCAGTCGTAGGTCCGAACCGAGGCGGCGAACTCCGGGGGAAGTTCTTCGGCTGCCAGGCGATCAGCCTCGATGTTGTTAGTGACTATGTGCCAGTTCCCGCCTGCGGTATACCCGACAGCCGCCTCTCCGACCGAAGCCGTGCGGTCGACACGGTTGTCGCCGCCGACCACCCAGGCGAACGACGCGGGGGTACCGAACCAAACTGCCTCCAGTCCCGAACGATCGAGGTACGCGTCGAGCCTCTCCGCCCGTTCCGTCAAATCGACCATGCCGGCAGGTGCAGCGGGGACGGTTTGAATCCTCGCGTCCGGGTGGTCTCTATCATGATAGGGCCTTCAATCCCGGAGGTCGACCGGTCGGACGGAGGACCACAACACGTCCCGGGGGAACCGGGAATCGAGTCGTGCTGGTTTCATACCACGGGTGCCTGGTGGGACTGAGCGAAACGACTGGATGCTACGCCAGCCGTGGCGGGATGTGCCGATCTCAGCGAGGATACC
>CAZCXJ010000009.1:0-6402 GCA_964502585.1 uncultured Candidatus Halobonum sp. | reverse complement strand
GGATACCCGGTGATCGTAATCGAATCCGACTTCCAAACCATTTTGCCGTCCGCCCCCAGCCTCGGAGTCATGACCGCCCCGGCGGATCTAATCGTCACGAATGCCGAGATTCGGACTCTCGCGAACCCGGGCGAATCGGTCGAGGCGTTCGCAGTCCGGGATGGCAAGGTAATCCGGCTGGGCACCGATTACGACATTCAGTTTCTCGCTGATGCCGAAACGGAAACCCTCGATCTCGACGGACGGGTCGTCGTTCCAGGGTTCATCGACGCCCATACCCATCTGACCACGGTCGGAAAGTACCAGGTTCATGCTGATCTCTCGAAGGCTGATTCGCTACCCGCCGCGGTCGACCGTCTGAGGACGCGGGCGTCAGAGGTCGATGAGGGACCCGTCCTCGGATACGGGTATGATGAGAGCCGGTGGCCCGAGTCGCGGTATCTGACTCGTGAGGACCTCGATGCCATTTCGACTGCTCAACCTGTCGTAGCCTTCAGGGAGGACATGCACGTTGCGTCCGTGAATTCGGTGGTTCTCGAACAGTATCGGACCGGAATGCCCGCCGAGGACGTTCGCAAGGAGGACGATACGCCGACGGGAGTTATCGTCGAGACTGCCGTCGAGACGGTCACCGAGGCCTTCGAGCCGGGTCCGCAAGAAACGAGGGACCAAGTCAAGGCAGCTTGTGAAGTGGCTGCGGAACGGGGAGTTACCACCGTTCACGACATCGTTCGTCAGTCGCATGCCCCGGAGGTGTATCGCGAGTTGGATCTCGCCGACGAACTCACGCTTCGAGTCCGGGTCAACTACTGGTCGGACCACCTCGATGCACTGATCGAGCTCGGGGACCGAACCAACCATGGGAGCAGCATGGTTCAGACCGGGGCGGTCAAGACCTTCAGCGATGGGAGTTTCGGCGGCCGGACTGCCAAGCTTTCCGAACGGTACGCGGACATCGGTCCGGACGAGGCGTCTCGGTCCGCGGAAGTCCCGGGAGACGGGACGGGTCAGTGGGTCGTCAGCCCGTCGGAACTTCGCGAACTCGTCGGTCGGGCCGACGAACATGGATTTCAAGTGATGGTCCATGCCATCGGGGACGAGGCCGTGGAAGAGACGCTAGCGGCGTTTGCACAATGTGATACGCCGGGCGAGTCGCGCCACCGCGTCGAACACAGCGAACTCGCCTCTGACGCGGCGATCCAACGGTTCGCCGACCTGGGTGTCGTCGCCTCGATGCAACCGAACTTTCTGAAGTGGGCACAGGAGGACGGGTTGTACGAGAGCCGGCTGGGATCCCGTCGCACCGAGACGAACCGGTTCCCAGCGTACCGCGATGCGGGAGTGCCGTTGGCGTTCGGGAGCGACTGCATGCCGCTCGACCCCCTGTTAGGGATCCACCACGCGGTGAACGCGCCGACCGAGGGGCAGCGTCTCGAAGTTACCGAGGCACTCAGGGCATACACGATCGGGGCAGCGTACGCCGGCTTCGACGACGATCGACTCGGAACGCTCGAGCCCGGAAAGCGAGCCGATTTCGTCGCGCTCGATCGGTCTCCTTGGGACCATCCGGACGGCATTCGCGATATCGAGGTCGTGCTTACGGCTGTCGACGGGACTGTCGTCTACGACGAGCGCTAGGCCGCTGCCGGCCTAGACGCGGGCGTCGGGCGACACCCATATGCCGTATCGAAACCCACCCTTGGACGATGGACAGGCGGACCGCGCTCCGGCGGGTCGGAATCATTCTCGTGGCCCTGAACATCGCGCTGGTAGCGGCGAAAGCGGCCGTCTGGACGGCAACCGGGAGCCTGGCAGTCGGGTCCGAAGCGGTCAACAGTCTCGCTGATGCCGTATACAGCGCCGTCGTACTCGCCGGGCTCTATCTGACGACGCGTCCCCCGGACTTCGAACATCCTCACGGACACGAACGGATAGAGCCATTCGTCTCACTGCTGGTGGCTGTCGGGGTATTCGCCGCCGGTGCAGGCGTTTTATACCGCTCCGTCGCAGGTCTCCTTGCCGCTCCGGGGTCGACCCCGGGAGCCGCGGCCGCGGCCGTCCTGGCGGGAGGAGCCGTGGCCAAGTTCCTCATGTATCGCTATTGCCTTCGGGTCGGGCGGAGACACGATTCGCCGGCGGTGATCGCGGCGGGACTTGATAACCGGGTGGATGTCCTGACCGCCGGAACGGCGCTTGCCGGCGTGGTCGGGAGTTGGTTCGGGTACCCTGCCCTCGATCCGCTGGCCGCCGGACTCGTCGCGATCGGGATTCTGTACACCGGCGTCGAGATCGCAAGGGACAACGTCGGGTATCTCGTCGGCAAGGCGCCCGAGGAGGAACTTCGGACGGAGATCCTGCGTCGCGCACTCGAACACCCCGACGTGGAGGGCGCCCACGACGTGGTGGCCCACTATGTGGGACCGGAGGTGGACGTGAGCCTCCACGTCGAGGTCGAGGGAGACCTGACCGTGGCCGAGGCCCACAGTATCGAGACGTCGGTGATGGAGCGGATCCGGACGCTGGACGAAATCGACGACGTTTTCGTTCATGTCGACCCGCGGGAGTTGGGTGAATGGGATCCCGAGGCAGTGGACGAAAGCGCGATCGGCACCGGGGAGGACGACCTCGCACGTACCCGGGACCCCGGGAACGGGAGGGATCCGGACACCGGATCCGAGTCCGGAGGGTAGCCCTCAGACCGGCCTTCCGAGGGCATACATGGTATTGTGACCGGTGACCTCCACCGTAAACAGGTCCCCCAATTCGACGCCGTAGTCGCTGGCGTCCTGCACGATGATCTGCCGGTAGGCCCCGTCCCGGCATTTCACCGAATTCCCGGTCCCGTCCCTGACCGCCAAGACCCGGCGGCGATCACCGACCATGCCCTCGTGGACAGCACCGACAATCTCGCGTTTCGCGGCGCTCATCTCCTTTGAGCGGTCCTTTTTGATCTGGCCCCCGAGCCCCCGCATCTCCGCAGCGTCTGTCCCAGGGCGCTTCGAGAACCGCGTCACGTTTACCTTCTCAGGACGGGTCTCGCGGAGTAACGCCATCGACTGTGCGTGGTCCTGGTCAGTCTCGGTCGGGAAGCCGACGATGAAGTCCGTCGAGAGCGTCCATTCCTCAAGACGTTCGTCGAACACCTCGACGATCTCGAGAAACTCCTCGACGCGGTGCTGGCGGCGCATGTCGGCTAACACCTCGTCGCTTCCGGACTGGACCGGGGCGTGAAGAAAGTCGTACAGCTCCTCGTTCCGAGCGAAGACATCGACGAGCTCCTCACGGATCCCGTGTATCCCCCCCGGGTTGGCCATGCCGAGCCGCACGCGGAATTCCCCGTCGATGTCGCAGATGCGGTCGAGCAGATCCGGGAGTTTCCTGGCCCCGTTATCCCAGCCGTAAACGCCCGTATCCTGTCCAGTGATCCGGATCTCCTTCGCCCCGGCGTGAATCAGGGCTCGCGCCTTTTCGACGTTCTCTTGGACCGAAGGTGAATCCACCCGGCCGGTGGCGAACTTGGTGATGCAGTACGAGCAGTTGCTCATGCAGCCCCGGGCGATAGGGAGGATCCCGACTACCCCGTCCAGTACCGGTTCCACGTCTTTCGTCCGGGTCGGACACTCCCCGTTGAGCACGGCCTGTGGGACATCGTCCCAGTGGAGGACCCTGGCATCCACGTC
The DNA here is from genome assembly GCA_964502585.1 of uncultured Candidatus Halobonum sp. Lineage (GTDB taxonomy): Archaea > Halobacteriota > Halobacteria > Halobacteriales > Haloferacaceae > CAZCXJ01. Next base: position 2,722 of record CAZCXJ010000009.1, on the reverse strand, counting down.
GGCCTGGGCGAACCGGTCCCCTTGGGCGAGTGCCATACACCCGGTGATGATGAGGTCGGCTGTCTCGTCGTCGAGTTCCTTCGCCCGTCGGAGCATGTTCCGCTCCGTCTTCTCGACCACGGTGCACGTGTTGAGGATGGCGACGTCCGCATCGCCGGGGCCGTCGGCTGGTCGATGTCCACCGTCCCGGAGGGCGCGCTCGATCCGGCGGCTCTCGCCACGGTTGGACGTACAGCCATACGTCTCGATGTGGTACGTCGCCATTCGGGAACGAACCTTGCGCCCGAGGTCTGTTAAGACGTGCGATGTTCGGTATCGAACCGGCCGATCCTCCCGACGTGCCGCTGATTCGCCGTTCAGCCCGGATGCCCCTCGACGATCGCAACCCCGCTTGACGCGCCGATACGTTCCGCACCGGCGTCCAGCATCGCCTTCGCTTCCGCGTAGCTGCCGACCCCGCCACTCGCTTTCACCGGCAGATACTCATTCATCAGTTCGACATCAGTGACTCGGGCTCCGCCTTCCGCGAATCCGGTCGACGTCTTGACCATGTCCGCATCAGCGTCCCGGGCGGCCGAGCAAGCCCGCCGTTTCTCCTCGTCCGAGAGGAGTCCGGTTTCGATGATGACCTTCACTGGAACCGGAACGCTGGCGACGATCCCCGACAATTCGGTTCGGACCGCCTCGACGTGGCCGGCCTTGAGACGACCGATATTGATGACTACATCGAGTTCGTCCGCCCCGTCTCGCCAGGCGGTCTCAGCCTCGGATCGTTTGACAGCGGAGGAATGCTGCCCGTGCGGAAACCCGACCACAGTAGCCAGCGTCACTTCGGGGGCGTGCGTGGCGGCTTGGGAAAGGTAGCACGGAGGAATACAGGCGTTCATCCCGTATTCGGCTGCCTCATCGAGAACCCGTTTCACGTCTTCGAGCGTCGTTTCGGGCCCCAGGACCGTGTGGTCGATCTTTGCGGCGAATTCCTTGGGGGAGAAATCGGCCATACGGCAAGGCTCAGTCGGGAAGATTGAAAGCGTTCTGGGAGCATGACATCCGACGTCCCGGCTACGGGCAGCGGCCGGTACGAACTCGTGGTCCCAAAGAACGACCAGAAGCGAACGCCTCGGCGCGGCTATCCTAACCGTTCCGCGATCAGCGAGCGGACGTCTTCACGGAGTTCGTCGACCTCGATTTCCTCCAGAACTGGCACAAAGAACCCTTCAACAAGCATGTTCCGGGCCTGCCGTGGCGGGAGCGAACGAGAGGTCATGTAGAACAGGTCCTCTCGGTCGACCTGCCCGACCGTCGCTGAGTGACTGGCTTCCGTGTCGTGATTATGGATGATCAGCTTCGGCGACGCATCGGCCTCGGCGTCGTCAGAGAGCAGCAGGGTGTTCTCCCGCTGGTAGGAGTTCGTGTCCCAGGCGTCGCGACCGACGTCCTGAACTCCCTCGTACACCGACCGCGCCTGGTCGTCGAGAACTCCCCGAGTTACCAGATCGGCAGTGGTGTGTTCACCGTGGTGCCAGACTCGGGCGTTCACATCGAAGTGTTGGTCCTCGTGGCCGAAGAACGCGCCGACAATCTTCGTCTCGGACGCATCGCCAGTGAGGTCGGTCTCGATGTCGGAGCGGGTCAGCCGGGATCCGAAGTTCCCTTCGATCCAGCTGACCGTCGCGTACGTCTCGGCATCGCCACGCTTCAGGGCGAAGTTGTAAACGTCGTCGTCGAGATTCTGGAGCGATCCGTACTGCACGTAGGCGTTCTCGCCGGCGGCGATCTCAACAAGGTTCGAGAAGTATCGGTCCCCTTCGACCGAGCTCTCTCCGTTGTCGATCCGCTCCAGGATCGTCACTGAGGACGACTCCTCGGCGACGACGAGCGTGTGAGAGAACAGCGAGCGGGAGTTCATCTCCGCTCTAATCTTCACGTCCTCGGCATCGACGCCCTTGGGGACGTAAACCACTGTCCCGGCCGTGAACAACGCCACCGACAACGCTGTCAAGTAGTTCGTGGTCGGGTCGACGACCGATCCGAATCGGTCCTCGATAAGTTCACCGTGCGTGTCCAGAGCCTGGGTGAACGGGAGGACCTCGACCCCTTCGGCTGTGACACGCTCGGTTTCGTCGGCCTGGTTCAGCGGGTCAACTAGGTCCTCGAACTCGAGTTCAGCCAGGTTCGTCCACCGTCGACCGGGCGTCTGAATCACGTCCGGCAGTTCAAGATCCTCGAGCGCGCGGAACGCACGCAAGCGCGTCTCCAGCAGCCACTCGGGTTCGTCCCGCTCCTCGGCGATCCGCCGAACCGTCTCCTCGGTGAGGCTCGCGGGTAGTTGTGTGCTCATGATCCGTTACCCGAGGCTTCCTTCCATCTCGAGCTCGACGAGCCGGTTGAGCTCGACGGCATACTCGATGGGGAGCTCCTCCGTGATCGGTTCGATGAACCCGGAGACGATCATCTGTTTGGCGTCGTCGTCGTCGAGGCCGCGGGACTGGAGATAGAACACGTCCTCATCACCGATCTTTCCTACGGTCGCCTCGTGAGCGACGTCCACCGTCGACTCGTTGATCTCCATGTACGGCATCGTGTCCGAGGTGGACTCGTTGTCGAACATGAGCGCGTCGCATTCGACGGCCGTCGAGGAGTTCTTGGCCCCGTCGGCGATGTGGACGAGGCCGCGATAGTTCGTCCGGCCGCCGTCCTTCGAGATCGACTTCGACTCGAT
>CAZCXJ010000008.1:46478-63029 GCA_964502585.1 uncultured Candidatus Halobonum sp. | reverse complement strand
AGCTCGTCTCGCCGCGGATGGTCCGGCTTCAGCTGGTCCGGCGTAACCGAAACCTCCATCCCGCGCCGCTCGGCTTCGAACACGGCCTCCGCGAGGGCGATGTTCTTGCCGACCCGTTCGAACAGTTCTTCCTGTTCTTCGATCAGGTCCCCATCGGCGTCCTTTCGAAGGTACCGGGCCGGGAGAACGTTATCGTAGGCGTTGCTGGTCAGTCTGTCTTTGAGCGTCTCCCCGTCCGTTCGTTTGATCGGTAACTCGAGTTCGCCTGCGTCCAGTTCTGCTCCACTCATCTGTCGATACCCCCAACCCCCGTTTGCGTTGCTGATGCCGTCATACGTATGGATATGCGAGACCGCCGAGGACCCACTTGTCTTTCCGTGATCCCGGGTCCGTGGGAGGATACCTATCCGATTGCTTACCGATCGAAACAGCCGCGTTGCAGCGGCTAGTTTGTGCGCGTCATTACTGTCTGGTCTCCGCCGGTATAAGCGCTCGCAAACCGGAGCGAAAGTGAAATTTCGAGCTCCGAAACCCGGTGACGGAATGCGAATATCCACCTGAATATTCGGGGGGTTGTGCCGCCCCTTGTGGGCATGAATTCGCTCCGATTTGCCCTGTCGTCCTGCGGTTTGGTGGATGTCGATCGGCCTCACGGAGCAAAAAATATAAGAATAATATCATATACGTCAGATTATACACGGCCCACAGACTTATGCCGTCGCTTTGGGAGCACTCACGTATGTACGCCGCTTCAGATGCCATCGCGACCGTCCTGTTGCAACCGGGACTCGGTAGCCCCCTCGTGCGCCTTCTGATCGTGATTCTCGCCATCGGCGTCGTCATCCTTGTGGGCCGACTCCTGCTCCGCGTCGCTTGGCGACTTGTCACGATCGCCGCCGTCGTGGTCGGACTGCTCCTCTTGCTTTCTTTTTTCGGGATCGGCCTGTTCTGACCCGCGGCACGCAGCACTCCCGTGTTTCACCGGCGGGCGCCGTCACACACATTCAGTCAGGAAGTTCCTGATTACTCTGTGGCCGACCCCGGTCAAGACCGACTCTGGATGGAACTGGACACATTCGATCGGGAACTCGCGATGACGCACCCCCATGACCAACTCCTGTCCGGTGTGCTCCGTGGTCGCGGATACCTCGAAACAGTCCGGCACCTCCGTGGCAATCAGCGAGTGGTACCGACCGCCACGGAATCCCTGATCGAGACCCCGAAAGACGCCCTTCCCATCGTGAGTGACCGGAAACGCCTTCCCGTGAATCGGTTCGGGTGCGTGTCCGACCGTTCCTCCGTACTCGTACACCGCTGCTTCCAGGCCTAGACAGACACCGAGCGTCGGCACGTCCGGTGAGAGTTCCCGAAGGATAGTGCTCGTAACCCCGACATCGCGGTCGTTGGCTGGATGGCCAGGTCCGGGGCTGATCACGATTGCATCTGGGCGTTCCGTCTGGACCTCTCCGAGCGTGGCTGCGTTCTTGAGGACGCTGATATCCGGGGCCTCGTCCTCGACCTGTTGTTCGCTGAAGTACTCGACAAGGTTGTACGTGAACGAGTCGTAGTTGTCGATGACGACGAGTTTCACAGTCCGGACACCTCCGTCGTGTCCATCCCGTCATCGGTCCGGTCATCGCTTCCAGCCTCTGATGACTTCTCGTCGGACTCGACCGGTCCGATTCGGTCCAATGCCGCAAGTACCCCGTCCATCTTCTGTTCGGTCTCTCGGTACTCGCTGACCGGATCCGAGTCGGCGACGATCCCGGCACCCGCCCGAACGGTCACCTCGTCGACAGGGTCCTGTCCCCCATGCCGGACTGTCGCCGTGCGGATGACGATCGCGAAGTCGGCGTCACCGGTCCAGGAAAAGTACCCAACCCCGCCACCGTACACGCCCCGTGGGTCCCGTTCCAGTTCGTCGATGATTTCCATCGCACGCACTTTCGGCGCCCCGGTCAAGGTCCCGGCGGGGAAGGTTGCCCTGGTGGCGTCAAAGGCATCGGCGTCGCTCGCGAGCCGTCCGGTGACCGTTGACTCGATGTGCTGAACATGGGAGTATTTGAGGACGGTCATGAACTCCTCGACGCGTACGCTGCCGGCTTCCGAACACCGCCGCACGTCGTTCCGTGCCAGGTCAACCAACATCGTGTGTTCGGCCCGCTCTTTCCCGTCCGCCAGCATCTCCCCCGCCAGTCGTCGGTCTTCGACGGGGCTCGACCCGCGTGGACACGTCCCCGCGATGGGGTTCGATATCACCCGTTGCCCCCGCACGGAGACCAACGTTTCTGGGGATGCGCCGACGACCGAGTAGTCGTCGTGTTGGAGGAGGTACATATACGGCGACGGGTTCACCGCGCGAAGCGATTCGTACAACCCGAGTACATCCACCTCTCCCTCCAGCACGCGTTTGCGAGAGATGACTCCCTGGTAGATATCCCCATCACGGACGTGTTCTTTCGTCCGGCTGACCGCCGCCTCGTACTCCTCGCGGGACCCGGCTCGTTTCCCGTCCGGTACGAACCCCCCTGTCTCAGGCGCCGTGGCGTCCCGGAGTTCAGTCGTGACCCGATCCACCTCGGTCTCCAGCGCTTCGTAAACCTTCTCGGGGTCGTCATCCGGCCCGATGACCGGCGTGAGGACGAGTTCAATGCTCCCTTCGAGATCGTCGAAAGTCAGGGTCCGGGTCGTCAGGACGAACTCAGCGTCCGGGAGGCTCGTGTTCGGACGATCGACTCCGACTTCGGCGAGTCGGAGGTCGTACACGGCGTCGTAGGCTAGGAATCCGACGAGCCCCCCCTCCAGCGTTTGGCGGTCCGTCTCCGGAAAGCCGACCCGTTCGACGCTCGGCAGGGCCGCCCGCGTCCGTTCCAGGACGTCCCCGCTCTCGGTCGCTTCAACGTAGTCGGCCGCTTCGCCAAGCTTCTCCATTTCCGTTCGGTCCGGATATACCGAGATGACTGCCTCGGGGTCGTAGCCTACGAAGGAAAACCGGGCGTGTCTATCAGCCCCCTTCCTATCGGGAGTGAAGGCGCCGGCCGGGTCACTGGACGCCACCTTCTCTGCACTCTCCAGGAGGAACGTATGATCGCTCCGTTCGGCCAGCGCCGCATACGCCGTCAGTGGTTCGACTGTGAGGTCTAGACGGGCCGCGCATCGAACCACCGCCGGACTGTCCGCGGAATGCGCCAGGTCAACGAATTCCCCCCGGCTGCGATCCAGCCCGGCCATCAGGCCACCTCCGTATCCGGGTCACGCTGTCCCGGCTCTGCTTCGTCGAGCCCCCGTCCCGCGTTCCGAATGAACCGGGCGATGGCTCCGTGATCCTTCATCCCGCCCTGGCGCTCCACGCCGCTCGCTACATCCACCGCGTACGGTTCGACCGTCCGCACCGCCTCGGTGACGTTTTCTGGGGTCAATCCCCCCGCGAGCACGACCGGCGAAACGAGGTCGCGGGCCAGCGCCGCCGTCGCTCCCCAGTCGTGGGTTTCCCCCGTCCCGCCGCCCCCTTCGGACCTGGTGGAGTCGACCAGAATCGCGTCGGCCGCCTCGTCAAGCTCCTTGGCACGGCCTGACTCGCCAGCATCGACTACCGGGATGATTTTAACCCCCGTTTCGGCGCGCAGATACCCGAGTTCGTCGGGCGTGAACTCACCGTACAACTGGACTGCGTCCGGTTCGACGGTCCGGACCGTATCGACCGCTTCTGCCACCGAGTCTGGCATCGTCACGAGGGTGGTCGTAACGAACGGGGGCGTTCCGGACGCCAACTCGGCTGCGGTCGGGAGCGGGATCTCACGCGGCGTCTCGACCGACACTGCGCTGATGAGCCCGACTGCGTCCGCCCCGGCCTCGACGGCCGCACGCCGGTCCGATTCGCGTGTGATCCCGCAAATCTTCGTCCGGACCATCACTCCCCCTCGACGTCGACTCGTTCGTCCCGGATCGCTCGAAGCCTCGCCGCTGCATCCCCCGAGCGAATCGCTTCTCTGGCCTGTTCTACCCCCGACTCGATGTCTGAGGCGAGTCCGGCCACGTACACCGCTGCCCCCGCATTCGCGAGCACGACATCCCGCTTTGGACCGTCGAGATCCCCGTTGATGATTTCGAGCAGGTCGGCGGCGTTTTCGGTCGGGGTTCCGCCACTGATTGCCTCCACGGGCGCCGACTCGAGTCCGATGTCCTCCGGGGTGAGGGTGAACTCCGTCACCTCGGTACCGTCCACTTCCGCGACCGTCGTCGGTCCATGAAGCGCGATCTCGTCGGCTCCGTCCCCGTGGACGACCAGTGCACGCTCGACGTCCATCTCGACGAGTGCCCGAGCGACGAGCGGGACCAACTCCGGCTCGTACACCCCCAGTACCTGGGCATCAGCCCGTGCGGGATTCGTCAGCGGGCCCAAAACGTTGAACACGGTCCGCATGCCGAGCTCGCGTCGGGGACCGATAACTGCCTTCATCGCCGGATGGAACACCGGTGCGTGCATGAAGCCGAGGCCGTTCGACTCGATGTCACGTTCGACAGCGGCGGGCTCGGTGTCGAGGTCCAACCCCAGCTCCTCCAGGACGTCGGAGCTGCCAGAGGAGGACGAAACCGAGTAGTTCCCGTGTTTGGCGACCGTGACTCCGGCCCCGGCTGCCACGAACGCGGCGGTCGTTGAGACGTTGATTGTATCGTACTCGTCACCGCCGGTCCCGCACGTGTCAACCAGCGATTCGCGGTCGGGATCGATGGTCCGAGCGGCATCACGCATCCCTTGGGCGAACCCGGCGATTTCCTGTTCCGTCTCTCCTTTCGCGCGCAATGCCGTCAGGAGCGCCCCGATCTGGGCGTCGGTCGCTTCCTCGAATACCAGCTGAGCCGCCTCACGTGCTTCGCTGGTCCTCAGGTCCTCTCCCTCGACCGTCCGTTCGATGTAGTTCTGGATACTCATTCTGGGCACCGATGTATTGATTCGTATTAGAATGTACAAATCTGTACACGGTTATAAGTCCTTCGAGCGACGGCGTCAGGGCTCCGTTCCCGCCACGGCGGCGCTGAATTCATTCGGCTTATTCATGACAAAAACTAAGTGAGTCCGACCCAGACTTGCAATCCATGCGGAGCCCCCCTGCGTCAACGACCACCGGGTTCGACGAACTCCTCGCCGGGTTCCGGAACGGGGGATGTACACTCTTGGTTGTCGGCGAGACACCGCCCGAAGCCCGCCGTGCGGCAACCCAGCGTCTTCTCGGCGACCCGGGAGCTGGTCGGACGCGTCTCCTGGTCACGGCAGCAGACGATCCCGAGCACCGCCTCCCCGGGAGCCTCACCCCTGAGGCAAATGACACACACGTCATTGAGGCCGCCGACGGTGTCCGTGGTCCCGGCGACGTCGGCGATCCCCGTTCGCTCTCCGAAGTCGAGGCCGAGATCGAGCAGACGCTGTCCGAGCTTGCCCCCGAGCGCGGGTTCCAGCCGGGGGTGCTCAGAGTGGGGGTGGACGACCTCCTCCCGCTCATGTCAGCTCACGGTTACGCGGAAGCCCGTGAGTTCCTCGAACGGATGCGTGAAGCGGTAACCGAAGTCCGAGGCATGGGCCATGCACTGCTCCCCGTCGAGTACGGGGACCCGGCCGAGAAAGCACTCCGACCGGCGGTCGACGCCGTGATCGAACAGCGTCCTGCTGCCGAGGGCGGCCACGAAGAACGATGGCACGTCCCCGAAACAGGGATGACTACTCCCTGGTTCAGACTGGACTGACTGCTTCCCAACCGTTCTTACCGGAGCTCCCCGCCAGTCCTGGCCAACCGTCCCTCTCTGAACTGATCCCTGCGGGGACCGCCATCACCCGGTCCGGTTCCGGGACTGCGGTTCTCGGCGATATCGAGATTCAGACCCCCATCCGTCGACGTGCCGACAGCCCCGTTTGACAGCCCCGACACGTTCGGACCTCACTCCGCACAGTTCCGCCATGTTCGGGACCCGAGCCCGGGTCACGCAAAGGGACCCTCTCACTCGCTGGGGCGGGGACGAGCCGTAAACAGGGTAGGGACGATGCTGAACGGCTCGTAGACGGACTGATGACACGGGCAGTAGACCTCGTCTGCAGCCTCGAACTTCGCCGCGCCTTCGTCCTTCTTGTAACCCGGAACACAACAGAAGTGGGTACACTTGTTGAGCCACGCGATGAATCCCTCATCAGTCGACGCCTGCAGCCACGTCTGGACGTCGTCGGTTACCTGGTATTCGGTATCGCCCGGATCGGGGGCTGGGGCGCTCCCCGTCTCGGCGAGTTCTTCGATAACCGGACTTCGGAGCAGTTGCACCGGAATAGTATCCTCAGTGTCCTGTGATCGCCATGTGGCTGTCGCGGGCTTTCCCAGACCTGCAGCGCCGATGGCGTTCCCCCATGTCTCGTAATCGGAGAACGCCCCGACTGGCACCGACTGACCGCCTTCCAGTTGGTCCGCTTGCCAATCGTACGGGGGAGCCGAATCCGCGCGGAACAGGTTGTCCGACTCGTATTCCGGCTTGAGCCCTTCGTATGACTCGATCCCGCAGTACTGGTACCAGTCTCCGGAATACGTCTTGCCCCCGAGTTCCATCTCGGCGATTTGGACTTCAACGCCCTGTTGTTCAACGGTCTTCACGTCGGGCCAGACGCCTTTGAGGACCCGCTCCCCGTTATCGGAGACGACCTCGACCGGGATTTGTGGCATCCCGCGGGGCGCCGGTCCGGCGGTGTTTTCGATTGCCATCGCTTCCGTTGCACCGCCGCCGGCTCCGGTCGCTGTAGTTGCGCTGTTGATCGCTGCCGACCCGACCGCGCCAGCGCCCGCCAGCGCTGCCCCACCGACAACACCTTTGACGAACCGCCGCCGCCCGGACTCGGCGGGGTACTTGTCCTCGTCGGCGCTCATACTCCGAGCGTCGATGCCGTTACGCAAAAGCCTGACGAACCACCCCCGGTCCCCCGGGCCTTCCGGCAATCAGCCTAATTCTCCCAGCCCCCCGGAGCCTCAACGGTGCGAGGCCTCTTGGCTGTCATATACATACCAATCGGTATCGCTCGGAACGCCAAGGGAGCGGGATTGAGGCCTCATAGCGAGGTTCATGATACAGCCGACCGTTTCGGAAACTGGCGCGGCAGTGACTCCCTGTCCGCGCTGTCGGGAACTGCGTCCCTCTGCCCTCGCCCACCCCCACTCCACCCCTCATTGAGGCTCCGGCTACCAAGCATCATCTCGTCCTAAGGCCATCGAAGGTCGGTTGCCGTGCGGACAGCATACCCACCAAAAATCGCTGTCGCCGCGGCAACAGCGGCAACGGCCACCCCCGCGGCCAGGACGACCCCCGCGTACGGTCCGGACTCGGCTCCGGCCAAGTAAACCAGGCCTCCGCCGAGCACAGCGAACAGTACAGCGACCGCAAGAACCGTCCGAACATCAGCCGCCGTCGTATCGGAATGATTCCTCGAGGCGTGCGGACACTGGTCGTGCCGGTCTGACGGTTCCCGTCGCTTCGTCTCCTGAGTCGAACAGTCTGTCCGCGTCATGGTACCGGACCTCGGAGGGTCAGGTGGATAAATGCGCGCCGTGGACGTGGTGAAACTATTAGCCGGACTCGATTTGCGCGGATCCGCCCTCGGTTCACCGGTCACGCGCGTCGTCTATCGGCTCAGGTGTTCACGCGGTTCCAGGGGGCGTCCTCAAAGTCGACGATCCTGTGTTCGTGGGTGAGTTCGTCGATCCGCCGGATTTCCGCTCGACTGAGTTCCAAGTCGCGAGCGGCGATATTCTCCCGGATATGCTCCTCACCCGTCGCTTTCGGAATGACCGCAACACGATCCTTCGAGAGGAGCCAGGCGAGGGACACCTGTGCCGGGCTGGCGTCGTGTTCTTTCGCAATCTGCTGGATGGGTTCGACGTCGGCGACTTGATTGCGGGCGATTGGGCAGTACGCGACGAGCCAATGCCCGTCAGCACGCGCGTATTCGCGAAGCTCGTCCTGTGGGAGTAGCGGATGACACTCCACCTGGTGGGCGAAGACTGGGACGGTGAGCCGCTCGTTGGCCCTTTCGAGTTGGTCCCGTCGGAAGTTCGACACCCCGACTTGGTCGATGACGCCCCGATCATGCAGTTCATTCAGTCCACGACAAGTCTCGTCGGGATCGTACGTCCGAATCGGCCAGTGAACGTACATGAGGTCTATTGAATCGACTTTGAGACGTTCGGCGCTCTCTTTGCCGGTCTGTACGACATCGTCGAACGCCATGTTTCGCGTTGACAGTTTCGTCGCGATGAACACGTCTTCGATGTCGACGTCGCTGGTTTCGATTCCTTCGGCGACCTGTTCCTCGTTCCCGTAACTCTGCGCGGTATCGACATGTCTGTAGCCGGCCTCCAGAGCGGTCCGGACGCTCTCTACGCACTGTTTACCCTCAAGTTGATAGGTCCCCATTCCGAAGCGAGTGAACTCTGTCATGTGTCCGCTGGGGTACTCCGCCCCCCGGCCTCAATCCGTCGATTGGTGCGAGCTGAACACCCGATTTTGGGCTTCTTGATATCCTTCGAGATAGCGATTCCGTTTCGGGTTTCCTTACCTCGGGAGACTCGCCAAAGGAGAGTGTTCGGGTGGCTCGCCATTTGCTCTCGAGTTTGAGGCACGATAGCAACTCAGTCGAGATACGTTCAGGCGTCCCCTTCCCCATGGGTTTTGAGCCAGTTCGGGACGTCGGCAAGCGAAACGTCTCCGACATCGAGGAACCGACCGCCGATGTCGGCTATGCCTCCGTCAGTCTCAGGCGTGTCGCCGATATGGATGAGTTCCCCAACCGGGACCCCCAGCGCTCTCGCGATCGACTGGAACGCCTGGGGCTGAGGCTTCCGCCAGCCACAAGCGACACTCGTTACCATAACATCGAAATCATCACGCGACAGGTCCGAACGGACCAGGGTCCGGCCGACCAGCTCCGGCACTGCACAGTTGGACAACACTCCAACCGGACCATACTCATGAGCGGCAGTGACTGCTCCGCTCGCGCCCGGAATGGTCTCCACCTCGGGATCAAACGCGGCGACGACTGCCCGCCGCGCTGCATTTCCGGATACCGTGACACCTCCTGCATTGAGTGTCGCGCTGACGTGTGCAGGAAGCGGGACTTCAGCCCCCTCCGGGGCGTTCACGTGGGGCTTGTAGAACGCCCTCTGCCATGAATCCGGAACTCTCACTCCGCGCTCCCGAAGTTCTCGAGCGATCGCAGCGGCGGGGTCGGAGGGGCGATCGACCCTGACGAGGGTCCCGAACAGGTCGAACGAAACGGCTGTCACTGGAAGGTCTCGGGGCTTCCCCTCATCCGGCTGGTATACTCAGACTGCACCAGGGTCCCCATCCGGTTCCTCGCGGTTCTGTGACCCGGTGATGAACTCTAGACCGCGCCCGAGCAGTCTACGGAGCCGGTCCGGCAGCACCTGGCCGCTGAGCCGGTGATACTGGACCACCACTGCCGGTAGTATCATCAGTGCAACGACCCCGGCGGTCGCGACGATCCGTCCCGTTTCGAAGCTCCAAATCGCGACAACGGTCCACAGCCCTGCCCAGGTCCAGATGATGGCTCCCACAACGATCTCGATCACCCCCACGGCCACCACACTGAGGAGTCCCGATGTCTTCTCTTCGTCCTGGGACACGCCCTGGCTGGTGCTCGTTGCCATGTGTATCCGTATGTTCGACCGATTCAATCAAAATTTTTGGGTTCGATATCGCGCGCTGGGATTTACACTGCCATTGACCTCCTCCCACGGCTGACGACGGCGGGGCCAGGGTGTCGCTCACACCCACGCCCGTGAACGGGTGGGCGTCCGCTCGCTCCGTGTCAGTTCAGACTACGTTCGACTCTAGGTCCCTCGGGAAGAAGGTCAACCGTTCGGTGCCATCTTCGGTGACGGCAACAGTATCCGAATGCCTGTACCCTGCATCGTCGGTGTAGATCCCTGGCTCGATAGTGTAGACGTGCCCCGGACGCATCTTCTCGTCGCCCTCATCCACGTATTCGTACTCGTCCCAGCCACGGTCGATGTACGGCGGTTCGTGCCCCCCCATCCCGATGTTGTGCCCGACATGGTGCTGGGCTAGGTCGGTGATCCCCTGTTCAACGAAGTAGTCGTGTACTTGCTCGTCGACGTATCCGATCGAAACCCCCGGACCGAGAGCCTCAATGGCGATCGTCTGGGCCTCCAGCATCAGTTCGAAGTAATGCTCGTCTTCGTCGCTCACATCTCCGACAAACATCGTTCGTTCCAGTTCTGACCGATACCCGTCAACGTTCGCGGACGCCCCGGTGATGAGCACGTCTCCCTCGGAAAGCTGCTCGTTTGGAGTGTGTCCGTGTGGCAGGGCGGTCTCGTGTCCCGAGATGTACCCGGCATGGACCGGGCCACCGCCCCGGACTCGGACTGCATACCGATCGCCAAGCGTATCGAGCATCGCCCGGGAGGCGTCCATGGAAGCCCGCTGGCTGACCGTCGCTGGATGGGCCCCAACTTCCGTGTACTCCGCGAGATAGCGATGGCCGAGATTAGCCCACTTCGCGGATTCCCGGATCAGGTCGATTTCCGCTTCGGTTTTCTCCCACCGCATCCGACCCACCCAGGACTGTGACTCGACGTCCACGAACTCCGAGAGGTCCGGGCCCTCGTATCCCATCGTTCCAGGTGCCCCGTCGGCGTCGGCGGCTACTGACTCAACCCCGAGTCCATCCAACATGTCGACGGCGGTTCTGAGCGGTTGGCCCTGCGGGTAGTCGAAATAATGGTACACGGCATCGATACGCGGGTTGGGTTCAACGCGCTCGACCTCAAGCCGGGGGACGGTGATCTCGATCCGCTCCGGGGTTACCGCGAGAACGACAGGGCGTTCCGTCTGGATGTGGTGGAACCCGGTGAGATACTCGATACTCGTAGCGCTAAACCATACGGCAGCATCGACATCGGTCTCGGCGAGCCGCTCACGGACTTCAGCGAGACGGGTGCCGAACTCCGAGTCTGGTAGTCGCGTCGCCATACGTCCTGATTCGACCGTTCTGTCATAAGCGTCGGGGAGTTGTTCCGGACTCCGACAGGTACGCACACCTGTAATACACCCCATAGCGCGATATCGAACCCGCGAGAGGCAGGATGACTGACCGGCCTGCCGTGCCGACGAAACTAAACCGCCGGTTGTCGAGACGAGTGGTAGTGGTATGACTGAGGATCTCGTCTCGCTTGCGGACGTCCAGACCGCCGCCGATCGCATCGACAGAACCGTCAAGCGGACACCCGTCGACAGCTCGCGGACCTTTGCCGACCGGTCGGGTGCCCGGGCGGTCCATTTCAAACTGGAGACCCTCCAGCGGACCGGCTCGTTCAAAATCCGCGGGGCGGCAAACAAGCTCGCCAGTCTCACGGACGAGGAACTCCAGCGGGGAGTGGTCGCAGCCAGCGGCGGCAATCACGCACAAGGCGTCGCACTCGCGGCCCGTGACCGGGGTGCTGACGCGACCATCGTCATGCCGGAGGTAACCCCGATGGCGAAGATCGATGCTACACGAAGCTACGGCGCTGAGGTGGTGATCCAGGGTGACATCTATCAGGAGTCGTACGAGCACGCCCGGACCCTCGCCGAGAAACGTGGTGCGACGTTCGTCCATCCGTTCGACGACCGTGCGGTCATTGCTGGTCAGGGGACGATTGGGTTGGAACTCGCCGAGGCCGTGCCCGAGATCGACACCGTCGTCGTGGCAATCGGGGGCGGTGGACTGATCTCCGGTGTCGCGACCGCGCTAAAGCCACTGACCGACGCACGGGTGGTCGGCGTTCAGACGGAGGGATGTGCCCATATGAGACAGTCCGTCGAACGCGGGGCGATTCAGGAGCGGGACTCGATCGACACGATCGCCGAAGGGATCGCGGCTAGTCGGACCGAACCGTACACCTTCCGACATGTCTCCGAGCGGGTCGACACGTTCGTGGAGGTCAGCGACGCGATGGTGACGGAGGCGATGGCGTTGCTTGCAGAACGGGCGAAACTCGTTACCGAGTCGGCGGGTGCCGTCGCGCCGGCCGCACTCCTTTCCGACTCGTTGGACCTCGGGGATGAGACGGTCGCCGTGCCGGTCTGTGGTGCAAACATCGATTTGACGCAGTTCGCCAACTACGCCCGCGACGGATTGAGCCGGATGGGTCGGTACGGCGCCTTCCGTCTCGCCGTCCCTGAATGGCCGAGTTCAGTCGAACACATCGACACCGTGGTGACAGATAGCGGGGCTGCGATCGATGAAGTGTCCCGAGAGACCGCCGACCCGGCGGTCCGACCGACCGACACGAGCCTGACGGTCACCGTGGAGGGGAGTAGTCCCGAGCATCTCGCACGGGTGGGGAGGGCTCTCGATGAGCACTCGCAGATCGAGGTGATTGCCCGCCCGTCCACCTGACTCACTTGCCGGGATTGTTGACCAGATTCCGCGTGTTCGCGGTCGTCCCGAGGGAACTGATCCCTCCGACAATAACCATGAACCAGTAGGATGCTAGGCGGTACAGCAGGACGACCGTGGCCGCCGTCGCGAGTTCCAGTCCGGCGACCCCGACCAGCAACGCCGCCATGGCGACCTCGAATCCCCCGATTCCACCCGGGAGCGGGACGATCGTTACGAGCCCGGTCGCGGGCACCAACAGGAGGGCCACAGCGACTGGGAGTTGAACGTCGATCGCGAGCGCGCCCGTGTACAGCGGCATGGCGAACGATATCCAGCCGAGCTGTGTATACCCATACGCGCTGAGGAGGGCACGTCGGTCACTGGCGACACCTTCGAGCGTCACGTAATACCGGGCCAGTCCGCTCCTGGCCTGTTCCGGATCCAGCAGTTCGTGAAGTCGAGGGGAGAGTTGGCCGACCGTCAGCTGAAGCAGGCTGAAAACACCCCCCAGGACACGTTCGACCGTTGACCGCCGGTACCAGAAGACCGCCCCACCAACGACTAATCCAGCAAGAATCACCGCTATTCCGACTTGGAGCGCCCTGAGTTCCGCAACCTTGGGAGCAAACACGACGAGGTACACTATGCCGACGACGGCCAAAACGAGCGACGCGGTAAAATTGAGGACCTCAGACACCGTCACCACAGCCAAGGTCCGCTCATAGCCGAACGCGGTCTCGCGGTCGTACGTATACGCGACGAGGGCGGGGCCGCTGGCGTGGCCCATAGGGAGCACCTGCTTCCCGAACATGCTCGAGTTGTACGCCAGCAGCGAGCGCCAGGACGATATCGCTACCTCCGAAACGGCGAACAATCGGCGCAGGGCCTCGCTCCAACACAGGAGTGCGAATCCGGTCGCGAGGAGTCCAAGCGAGAAAACAAGCGGATCGGTCACGGCGAGTTGCCTGACGATGCTGGTGGGACCGAGGACGAGGATGAACAAGCCGAACACCAGAAGGCCCACCCCGATTCCCACCACGGCCCGCTTCATGGGTTCCCAGATGCCGCCTGGAAGCATAGTCGTATCGCCGGCAGGAGCTTGTACTCGGCGCAAGGTTTGGGTTCTTGGACGCCTAATCGAAGGTATGCCCGATGCCGACGAAGACTTGGAAGCGAGAGTGTCGCAACTAGAGGAGACGGTCGCCGAGTTACGAGACCATGTCGATGCCCAGCACGAGACCATCCAGTACCTGATCGTCGAGGCGGGTTTGGAGAACCTGACCGCAACCTGTCCGGAGTGTGGCGAAGGGGAGTTCGTTCGGTCAGAGGGGATCACTTGGGCGAAGGCCGAATGTGGCCAGTGTGGGTTTTCCATCTACATCTGACCCGTATCGGTGGATAGGTGTCTTCAGACCTCGATTCGCCCGCGGTCGTTAACTTGAACCGTTTGATATCGCGAGATACAATTTACAAGATCAACCGGCCGGTCACCATCGGTGATGGACGTGAGTCGCGATATGCTCCTCGTAAACGTCCCGGAACACTCCGTGAAGGCGGTTGGAGAGAGGTTCGGCCTCTGCGGCTGCGATGTTCTCGCGAATATGTGACGGAGTGGTCGATCCCGGAATTACCGTCGAGACGGCCTCGTGATCCAGGATCCACCTGATAGTGGTCTGGGCCAGCGTTAGGTCCTCCGGCGTGTACGGTTGCAACGCTTCGACGGCCTCGACGCCGGTCTCAAGCGGTACACCAGCAAAAGTCTCCCCGACGTCGAACGCCTCTCCATCCCGATTGAAGTTCCGATGGTCGTTTTCAGGGAACTCGGTGTCACGATCGATTGCGCCGGTCAGAAGGCCCGACGCCAGCGGGACACGCACGATGATACCGATATCCCGCTTCCGGGCTTCCTCGAAGAGGAGTTCGGCCGGCCGCTGCCGGAACGGATTGAAAATGATCTGGACGGTCTCTACGCCCGGATACGCGATTGCTTTCAACGCCTCTTCGACTTTTTCGACGCTGACGCCGTAGCGGTCGATTTTGCTGCGGTCCTTGAGATCGGCCAGCGCTTCGAACACCGAGGGACGGTAATACACCTCGGTTGGCGGGCAGTGGAGTTGAAGCAAATCAAGCGTCTCCTCGCCGAGATTGTCCCTCGACCGGTCAACGAACCGTTCGAGGTTCTCGGCCGTGTACCCGTCCGCGTCATGCGGGGAGAGCCGTCGTCCAGCCTTGGTAGCCACGATCACCTCCTCGTGGGCCTGCCGGTCGTCCAAGACGGCTCCGATGTGACGCTCGCTTCGTCCGTCACCGTACACGTCGGCCGTGTCGAGAAAGTTCGCTCCGGCATCCAGGGCCGTTCGGACCGCCCTACGTCCTTCCTCGTCTGAGACATCACCCCAGTCCGAGCCGATGTTCCACGTTCCAAGCCCCACTTCCGTAACGGGAGCTACCCCGCCAAGGTTACGACGTTGCACACCGGACCTTCTGCCTCGGACCGTAAGTCGACGACGGTTACGGTACGCCCTCGCACACGCACGCGTATCTCAATAGAGACGGCCGCCAACCTGAGCTTGCTTGTCAGGACTGACCAGAACGGGATGGCCGTCCGCGTCCGGCACGCCGACGACGAGGACCTCCGACTCGTACCCGGCGATCGTGACCGTCCCGAGGTTTGTCGCACACAACACCTGTCGGCCGACCAGTTCATCGGGATCGTAATTGAAGCCAGTCTGGGCGGCCGACTGGACAGTCTCGTCTCCGAGGTCGATCCGGAGTTTTGTCAGTTCCGGTTTACGGGCTTCGGGAAACGGCTCACTGTCAATCACCTCGCCAACGCGGAATGTCGTTTCGAACGGTCCTGTCATACATCTTCGACGCGGCGAATCTGGAAAGATTCACCGGTTCCGGGAATTACCCCGTCGCCTCATCGATAGACCGACGCCTTTCCGTCGGTCAGGTGGTCCCACCGTCAGAGTCCCCGAGAGGTTCGGCCACTCGTGTGACGCGTCTGACGAGGCTTCCGGGTGAATGTAACACGAGGTGTGACCCTCCGAGCAGGTCAGTCGCAAGCCGACATCGGGATCCGCTGTCTTCCTTCCGTCGTCGTCGCGTCAGACGCGAGGGGAAAACTGAAGTAAGAACGATGTTTACACGCCTACTGATGGGGAAAATCACGTTCCGTGCTGACGACAAACTCGTCGACCGCATTGAGGAGTTCGATGCGTCGAAGAGCGAGGTAATGCGGGAGGCCCTGCGTGACTACCTCGACAGGCACGGAACGAGCGGGAGGAATCAGGACACGATCGATGACGCCCTGGCCGACCGCGTGGATTCGCTGATCGAGGAAAGGCTCGACCAGTATCTTGCCGGAGGGGTACGGCCTCCAGCCCTCCCACCGGGGAGCGGTCGGGATATCAACCTGAACGTGAGGGTCGATGGGGCCTCGGGCAGAGCGTCAGTAGACCGCGACTCGCAAGAATCCGAGGCGAGCGACCCGGCTCCCGACCCCGAAGACATCGAGGCGCCGGCCTCGGACCCTGAACGGACCTGCGGCCAGTGTGGCGAGTCACTCTCGGCATCACATGTCTACTGTCCGAACTGCGGTGAGAAAGCGTCTCGACGGGTGTTCTGCGAGTGTGGTGACGAACTCCGGTCCGACTGGGCATTCTGCCCGGGTTGTGGTCGACGAACCCCCGCAGCCGACGTGCTCGATCAAGCCTAACCGACAGACGAAAGCCTGTCTTACAGAAACGAGGGTGTCTGTCTTACATCGGCCGTTACTTTTATAACACTCCGGTTAATGGGTTGTGATGCGTAAGACGGTCGTCTTACAGGGCTCGAGCGGTGTTGGGGAAGCACCGCCGGCTCGTAAGACGGACCCTCACGCGGGGGTTGGACCCGTCTTACCGGGGGAATGCAAACATGGAGCGTGTGACACTACGGATTCCGAAGCAGCAGATTGAAGAGGTCGAACAGATGGTCGAGACGGGCGAGTACCCCAATCGAAGCGAAGCGATTCGCTCGGCGGTTCGGGAGATGCTCGCCGAGGAAGGCTCCGAACAAGCCTCCGAGAAGAAGCGGTCCTGGGCCAAGGTGTAACGATGCAGGATATCGTTAAC
>CAZCXJ010000008.1:41857-46468 GCA_964502585.1 uncultured Candidatus Halobonum sp. | reverse complement strand
GGAATGCAAACATGGAGCGTGTGACACTACGGATTCCGAAGCAGCAGATCGAGGAAGTCGAACAGATGGTCGAGACCGGCGAGTATCCGAACCGATCGGAGGCAATCCGCTCGGCGGTCCGTGAGATGCTGAACGAACAAAGCGACGAGTCACGGTCCGAGCGTGACCGTCGCAAGCGCAGCTGGGCGAAGGTGTAACGATGCAGGACATCGTCCAGGACGCTCTCGAGAACGCCGAGGCCGAGAGCCGGGAGATGGACGCTGACGGTGAGGAGTTCGGTGAACCCCGAATCGTCATCGTCGGCGCCGGTGGCGCTGGCAACAACACTATCAACCGACTCTACAACATCGGCGTCGAAGGTGCAGACACGGTCGCGATCAATACTGACAAGCAGCACCTCAAAATGGTGGAGGCCGATACGAAGATCCTTGTCGGCAAGTCCCTCACCCAGGGCCTCGGAGCAGGGGGCGACCCGTCGATGGGCGAACGTGCGACGGAGATGGCCCAGGGGACGATCAAAGAGGTGCTTGGCGACGCAGACCTCGTGTTCGTCACCGCCGGAATGGGTGGCGGGACTGGCACCGGGGCCGCACCGGTCGTCTCGAAAATCGCAAAAGAGCAGGGCGCGATTGTGGTCGGGATGGTTTCGACGCCGTTCAACGTCGAACGCGCCCGGACAGTAAAAGCCGAAGAAGGGCTCGAGAAACTCCGTGGGGAGGCCGACTCCATCATCGTTCTCGACAACAACCGGCTCCTTGATTACGTGCCGAACCTGCCGATCGGGAAGGCGTTCTCGGTGATGGACCAGATCATCGCCGAGACTGTCAAAGGGATTTCCGAGACGATCACTCAGCCGTCGCTGATCAACCTGGACTACGCGGATATGTCCACGATTATGAACCAGGGCGGCGTCGCGGTGATGCTCGTCGGAGAAACCCAGGACAAGAACAAGACGCAGGAGGTTGTCAACGATGCGATGAACCATCCCTTGCTGGACGTGGATTACCGCGGTGCGTCCGGGGGCCTCGTCCACATCACGGGCGGTCCAGACCTCACGCTCAAGGAGGCAGAAGGGATCGCCGATAACATAACCGAGCGTCTGGAAGCCAGCGCGAACGTCATCTGGGGGGCTCGGATTCAGGAGAGCTACAAGGGCAAGGTCCGAGTGATGGCGATCATGACCGGCGTACAGTCGGCTCAGGTCCTCGGACCATCGACACAGAAGCAGGCCGACAGGTCACGCGCATCCATTGAAGGGGACGCAGAGTTCGACGCGCGGCAGAACGCTGACACCTCGTCGGAATCCTGGGAAGCCGACGGGGGACGAGACCAGCGAGAGCAGAACCACGGGCTCGACGTCATCCGCTGACGCCGGTACCGAGTGTCCGTTCACGTCCGGACGGCCGTTTTGTCGGACCGGGTTTAGATGTATATGTAATTGTTACAAGTCAGAGAAATAAGTCACATCAGGAGCGCGTAAGACAACATATAATATTTCTTTTATCTGTCTTACAGACCCCTTCCGATCAGACCGCTTCGACCGCCGCGACGAGTTCACACTTCCGGCAAATATCGCTTCCGGTCGACGCACCACACCGTTCACACTCGGACAGCTCGGGATGCTCCGTATCCCGATATCGGAGCGCCGCGAGTTCGGCCAACTCGGCGTATCCCGCCATGATCGAGTGGCGAGTCCCGGGATGGTGTTCTTCCAGTTCCATCAGGAGGTCCCGAATCTCCCCCCGATACGCGTCACTGGCATGGGGACACTCGGTGATGTGAGCCGGGAGTTCCTTGAGACGAGCGTACAGCGCGACTTCCTTTTCGGGAACGTCTCGTAGCGGCTTGGCACGCGGGACGAAATGGTCGGACTCGTTTCGATCCGGAAACGGCCCCAGAGACGCATCGAAGGATTTGGCCATCGAACGAACGTCCCCCTCCAAGACGTTCATGAGCGCGGTCTGGGCCTCATCGTCCAGGTTGTGCCCAGTCAGAAGTTTGTCCCCGTTCACTTCTTCAGCGTACGCCTCCAACAGATCGCGGCGGAACACCCCGCAGTACGCACACGGCGCCATGTCCATGGGGTCATCCTCGGCCACTTCGTCCATGCGCAGGTCTAACTCCTCCGCGTAAGAGAGCACCTCGTGCCGGATCCCGAGCTTGTCGGCGAGCTCACGGCACGCAGCCAGCGATTGATCCCGATATCCGGTGATACCCTCGTGAACGGACAACGCAACCATCTCGATCCGGGGGTCCTGGGCGAACGTTGCATGAAGGATATGGGTCAGGACGACGCTGTCCTTGCCCCCGGAGAGGCCGATCACCCACCGGTCAGGATCCTCAGGCGTCGCCTCGTCCGGGACGAGCCCGTCGCGACGGACGCGGCGGCGGACGCGTCGCTCCACGGATTCGCAGAGATGGTCGCCACAGAGGTGGGTCCCGGAATACGCAGCGTGGTGGACAGCCTCGTTGCCACACTTGTCGCAATCCATCGGCGGGCGGTAACGTCCCCCCCCGGTATGACCGTTTCGTCTTACCCCGTCGAAATCCCGATTACGGCGTCACAATCGGGACAGGTCCACACCTGTGGGGCGTTCGTGTTAGGAGCTTTGCGCAGGGTGTTGGCCCACTCGGAAATGTCGGATTCACAATGGGGACAGACCGGCATGTGTCCCGTTAGCACGTGACAGTAGTTAGAGGTTGTGCCCCTCTGTGAGCCGACCCTTCCGGTGGCGACCTGTAGTAGTCACGGACCGCTCTCTGGGATAGCCAGCTAAAACCTCCAAACGGGAGCCGTCGATGCGTCCCGAGCAAGAACCGTTTAGTCACCCGAGCGCGGATTGCCTCCCGTGGAACGTTCCGTTGCGCTCGACCGGGTTGAGACCCTGCTCGATACTGTCGAGTCCGACCCCATGCCGGTCCCGATCCGTGAGGTGTGGGTCTACGGGGATGTAGCCCTGGGGTTGGATCCGATCGAGCGGCTGAACGTGTATGTAACCAAGGATATCCATCTCAGGGGGGCTGCAGACGCCGAGTCCGAGTTCGTCGATTCCCACGGTATCCAGGGCGTCGGAAAATCCGTCTCGGCGACGTGGGCCGAGCAGTTCCCGGAGTACCTCCGGGCAAACGAGAGTGGGTACGCTGCGCCGGAGCAATGTCTTGCAGCACACCTCCTCCAGGAGGAGGAACCAGTCCATCTGGAGGTATGCAATGCCCCGTTCGATCAGAACGTGACGCAGCGGTTGAAAGGAGCACTCGCCAGCGACTCATACGAGCAGGTTCTGGACCCTCGTGGCGTGCAACTGTGGGCTGACGGTCAGCGGGCGACGGACACGTTAGAGAACCTTCGCGGCGGGGAACTCCCGTTCCCGACCTTGGAAGGGGCCCTCGAGATGCTCGGGGTAGATCCCGAGCGGGCCGAAGAAGTCGCCGAGGCGGTTCGAGACTACCAGGCGAGACTGAACGGACAGACGGTCCGGGGCGAGGTCGTCTGACCTGACCTCTCTGAATCCCTCGTGGGGACCCTAGATTCGACCTACCACGATGTCGAACGGAACGGTCTCGACGCGTCGATACTTCCCTTGGCGCATCCGTTCGATGACGGACCGCCCCATCGTCCGCCACGCGGTCCGGAACTCGTCGTATCCCTCCTCCGATAATCCGGCCCTGAGTTCCGACTCGTGGTCCCCCAACCACGCTCCGCTTGCCTTCCGACGTGCATCCTCGAGGGCAGCCTCATCGTACGGTGGTTCGATTCGTTTCTCGTGGTGATACCGGCGGACTCGGACACTGGTCAGTCCGGCTTCACTAAACAAATCCCTGAGCCGCTCGCTGAGGGCGATGTCCGTATCGACGCCCCTGATGAAGGCGTTGCGCCCCCGTCGTTCTAGGTCTGCCTCCTCTTCGACCGTCGATTCGACGGTAACTCCCGCATTGTCCGGTTCGATTACCGCCACGATGTCCGATGAGATCCGGGCGAACTCCTTGAGGGCGACACTTGGATCGGGAAGGTTCACTAGGAGCGCCTGACAGGCCACCAGATCGACGGCCTCGTCGGCTACGGGCAGACGGATTGCATCTCCCGTCATAACTCCACATCCAACACGTTCGTGTGTGGCCCTGAGCAGGTCCAAGTCCGCGTCGCACCCGAGCACGACTGCCTCCGAGGTTTCGGCGACAAGTACCTCCGTCAGCTCACCCGTCCCACACCCGACGTCCAGTATCCGCTCACGATTATCGAGGTCGAGGTCCGCTAGCGCGGTTCGACTCTCTTCAGTCTCCCACATCCCTCGCCGCGTGTACGCGAGATAGTCCTTGGAGAAATCGCGCACGGCCGGACGTAACGTGGCTCGAACTAAAGTCGGACGGTGCCCAGGGATCGGGTTCGGCCTGCCCGCTCCGGACTCGGATTCCGGACGGCCGTTCCCTGCCCCTGACCGATCCGTACGAGGAAACCATGTTCACAGCCAACCCCTGCGACCACTCGTATGAGAAACGCGCAACGACGCAGAGCCCGCTGGTGCGAGAGTCGCCTCGATCCGTGAGGGGTCGGCCGGAGGATCGTCGGCTAGTCAGACTCGGAGCCAGGCGACCTCGACCGGCCTCTCGGCC
>CAZCXJ010000008.1:10048-41757 GCA_964502585.1 uncultured Candidatus Halobonum sp. | reverse complement strand
AACACGGGAGTGGTGCGGGACGTCCGGTTCGGGAGCAGGCCCCCCGGAAGTCTGCCGGGGAGCATATCGGGTCACTCGTGGTAGCCGACACAGACGGATTGTTCGTGTCTCACGCCCGGCGTAATGGCCGGGTCTCACCCGCCTCCGTCGTGTTCAATTCGATGCTAAAAGCGCCGTTTAAATTATGCCGCTTCCGAGAGCAATCATATAGGCGAGGACAGTCAACGCGTACAGGGATCCGATCGCGACGACCACCTTCATATGGAAGTAGAAGAGCTCGTCCCGTTCGGCCTCCAGCGCCGTCTCATACTCCTCCCGCTGATTTTCGGAAAGCCTGTCTTCGTGAGCTTCACCCAGGTGCAGCGCCAGCGCGCGCTCGTCCCTGAATGGTCGATCGCAGTAACTACATCGTCCCGCCATCTCCTCACGGGTGGACACCGCCGTTTCCGGGGCGATATGGCTGGGATACTCGGAACTGACCGACCGATCTCCCGCCGTTCCAGTCGGGTCGTCGGTCCCAGTTGCGTCAGCGGTCATGTGTATGGGGGTTCGATCGCTGGCTGACCAACGATCCATGCGCTGACCATCGTGTAAAATATCATTGCGATTATAAATGGGTACTGGCTTCGGATCGGCGTGAGCACCCCCGGAAACAGGTCGAACGCGGTCGAATGGGCGATCCAAACCGCCAGGATGTGTCCCCCAAGCACACATCCTAGTTCGAGAAGTCCGAACCAACCAGGAAGTGCCAGTGGCGCCGCGAACGCCGGATCGAGTGGGGCACGCAGCGTAGCCAACAGTGGGGGAGACAGCGCGATGAAATATCCCAGGAAGTGGGCCGCGTGGTATCCGGCAGCGATCGGAAGCAGAGACGGAGCAAACCATCCCCGCAGGAACTCCGTCGAGACGTACGTTTCCGCAGTCCGGCGGGCATACGCTGCCGCCGACCGATACGCCACGAGGAACAGCCAGAATCCCCCGGCGATTGCGAGGAGGTAGATCCCGGCGGCGGGGATACCGGCGTCGACAAGCGGTTCCATCACCGTTGCCCAGGCGGGAGTTGAGACCAATCCGTCATAAGTCGTCACCCACAGGAGTGCGACCACAAACGCGTCGTCGATCTCGGCCGTCCCTACGTCCTCGCGCGCTGCCAGCGCTCCGCCCGGAAGTCGGACCGTCAGACCACCGGCCGAACGTTGCACCGGGGCGAGACGGCCGTACCAGCGGAATACGCGGGAGATAGGATCGACCCGCGTGAACCATATTTCTGGACCAACAAGGACTGCCCCCCCGAGCGTGACAACGCTGTACCCCAGAATGACGATCGACAGGAGGCGGGCATTCGACGAAACCGGGGTGACAACCTCCAGCCAGACAAGCCCGATCAGCCCCGCGATGCTCGGCCAGGATCCGATTCGCGCCGGGTGCACCCGTTCGCGGACGGGTGCCACAGCCGTCTCGGGAGTCAGTCGATCGAACACCCGGGCGAGAGTCCGCCAAGGATTCAACGCTGGCCAGGCGTTGCCGACCGTATAGACAGACATGGTGAACCCAGCCCACCAGCCCGCCCATACCACAAGAATGGCGAGATTCGCGGTCGGAGCTGCCGGTCCGAGTACCCCAACGACGAGGATCGCTACAAGCGTCCCGACCCCGGTCGTGTTGAGCGCCGTCGTGACGGCCCGGCGGAGGGTTTCCACTGTCGGCACGAGTATCTGCCATCGGTTGACGATCCGAATCGCCTCGTGGTCGGTCAGTAGGCTCGTAAACAAGAACGACCCACCGACAACCACCCCCGCGGTGACGACCGTGAGCCACGCTGGGACGCTGGTCTCCCCGACCGCGCTTCCCAACCCGCCGACATGGGCCATTGCCCGCCCAGACCATCCAGCAACGACCAGCCCAATGACCAATGGCAACGTACCGTACCGGATCCAGACGGAGTCGGCGCCAGGGCTGCCTTCCTGAGGCACGATGTTCCCGGGATGGGTATCGGGCCCGGGGACTTAACTCCCGCAGGTCACTCCGGCGCGGTCAAGGAAGGTACACACCACCGGCTCCGGGCCATTGGGGTCAAACGATCGTGTCCGGACGGGAGGCGAAATAGTCGAATACGGCGCCGAGTCCGAACCCGTATGCCCAGTGGGCGATGAGCGTAAGCCCGAGATACAGGACCAACGCGATCCCGGTCTGTCCTGTATAGAAGGCCCCCACGAACCCCGTCCAGAGGAACGAAGCGAACACCGCTCCCGTAACTGGATCCCGTTTCCCCGGAAGGTAGGCTTTCAGCGACGCGAACAGCAGAGGCCATGGGACCATCCCCTGAAACAGGAAGATCAGATAGCCGAGCGCAATCGATTGCTCCACGTCGACCAGGCCAAGCGGTTGAGCGAGCGTCGCGACTGCCTCCCAGGAGAAGACCCCGAGCGAAGAGGCGAGAACGAGAATCCCCGTCATCAGGGCGGTGCCCGCAAACCCGCCGGCCGCACCTACGACGCCGTCAGCGATGACACCCGCCAGTCGGTCGAACGGATTGTCATCCTCGTCGTCCTCGACGGGCGTGTCGAGCTCGGACGTCTCGGACATACGTACCCTTTCGAGACCCCAGGCAAAGAACCCTCTCGTGCACACCTGATCACCACGGGGAGTTCTCGAAATCCCGTAAGGTCTATCTACCCACCATCGCAACCCCCGTGTTAATGGTTCGGCCTAGCGTGTTACTGGATAGCATCCTCCTCCAGGGAGGATTGGTTCCCCGGGGATCACGCGTCGTCGTCTTCCAGGAGATCTACTGGGTCTTCCTGATCCTGGGAACGCTCGTTGGCGTGGTCGTCATCGGGTACATGTTTCAGAAGGCGTATAGGTACCGGGCGTCCGCCGCGCCCCCTGCCGACGACGACAAGGTCGACCGACCCCAGCTGGGGGAACTCCCCACGGGAAGCGGGGGCGGACGGAAACTGTTCGTCTCGTTCGCGCTGAGCGCGATCATTGTCATTTCACTCATCACTTGGACGTACTTCACGCTGCTGTACGTCGAGGGCAACGTGGCCTCCGGCCAAGCGGCCGCGGCTCCTGGGGCTCAACAACAGGTCGATTCGTACGACCAACTTCGCGTGAAGGTCGTCGGATATCAGTTCGGATGGCGCTTCGTCTACCCGAACGGACACGTCTCCGACGGCACGCTTCGGCTCCCGGAAGGAGCGGAAGTCCAACTGGCGGTCACGTCGGAGGACGTGTTCCACAACTTCGGCATTCCGGCCTTCCGGGTCAAAACGGACGCCATCCCCGGCCAAACCACGCGGACGTGGTTCGTCGCGGACGAAGTGGGGACCTACTCCGCACAGTGTTACGAGCTCTGTGGGTCGGGCCACTCGTACATGACTGCCGAAGTTGTCGTCATGCCACCCGAGGAGTTTGGCTCGTGGTATGCCTCAACCGAGAACGAAACGGCCAACAGCTCCGTTCGTGCCGGCCCTGACGCGAACGTAGTCTCGGGGGTGTCTGCATGACTGATTCGGATCGCCCAGACGACACGCGAACGGACGATCCTACAGCACGGCGGGAGCCGACGCCGGACGGCGGCGCGGAGGCGGCGGGGGGCCATCCCGAGGAACTCCCGGCCCCCGAACCCGGAGCGATCGGCCTCCGGGAGTTCTTTACCACGGACGAACTCCCTCCCGCCAGTTCCGTGGTCAGGTGGTTACTCACGACCAACCACAAGGACGTCGGCGTGCTCTATATTATCACGTCGCTGTTCTTCTTGGTGTTCGGAGGACTCCTCGCGCTGCTAATGCGGGTCCAACTGGTCGCGCCGCGCGCCGCAGGCGAGGGATTGCTTGGGCCCCTGGCCTACAACCAGGCCGTCTCGGCACACGGGCTATTGATGGTTTTCTGGTTCATCTCACCGTTCGCCTTCGGGCTGGCCAACTACGTCGTCCCGCTCCAGTTGGGCGCTGACGACCTCGCGTTCCCGCGGCTCAATGCATTGAGTTACTGGCTGTATCTCGCCTCAGGACTGCTGTTCATCGTTTCGTTCTTCCAAGAGGCGACGTTCGCCGGCGGCTGGACGCTGTACGCCCCGTTGAACGTACCAGCCTACACTCCGGAGATCGGTGCAGGAACGGCCATCCTCGCGTTGACGCTGTTCGTGGCGAGCGTTACCGTCTCCTCGGTGAACTTCATCACGACGATGCACCGGATGCGTGCCGAGGGGCTCACCCTCCGGAAGATGCCACTGTTCAGCACGAGTATCCTCCTCACCGTGTGGATGATGCTGTTCGCCTTTGCGGCACTGTTGGCCGCGTTGCTGATCCTCTCATCCGACCGGCTCCTCGGCACCACGTATTTCGCGGCCCAGTCGCCCGGGGGGTCGCTGCTGTGGGCTCACCTGTTCTGGTTCTTCGGCCATCCGGAGGTCTACATCGTGTTCTTCCCTGCACTGGGAGTCATGGCTGAAACCTTCCAGACGTTCACCGGTCGCCGGCTCGTCGGCAGGAAGTGGTTTATCGCGGCGATGGTTCTGGTCGCGCTCCAGAGCTTTGTCGTCTGGATGCATCACATGTTCCTCACGGCCATCAATCTCCAGGTTAAGACCCTCTTCATGGCGACGACCATCGGCATCTCCCTTCCCTTCGACCTGATGGTGTTCGCGCTCATCTACACGATGGTCAAAGGACGGATTCGGTTCACGACGCCGTTCCTGTTCTCGTTCGGCGCGCTCGTACTGTTCATCATCGGCGGCATTACCGGCGTGTTCCTGGGAGCCGTCGTCCTTGACTACGAGTTCCGGGGGACCTACTGGGTGGTGGCTCACTTCCACTACGTGATGGTCGCTGGCGTCACCGCCTTGATCGGTGGGATCTACTACTGGTATCCGAAGATCACCGGCCGGATGTACGACGAGTTCCTCGGGAAGGTTAATTTTGCCCTGTATTTCGTCGGCTTCAATTTACTCTACTTCCCGATGTTCATGGCCTGGGAGACTCCGCGACGGGTCTTCGATTACCCGCCTCAATTGGCTGGCTGGCATCAGTTGGCCACGGTCGGCGGGTTCATCCTCGCGGCCTCGTTCGTCGTCCTTTTCTATAACCTCTATCGAAGCCGCTGGCACGGCCAGGAGGTAGGCGACAACCCCTGGGAGTACGCCTCTACTGCCGAGTGGGCGATCCCCTCGCCTCCTCCCCTTGAGAACTGGGACGGGCGCCCGAGTTACGCCGGCGGTTCGTTATCCTTCGTCGACGACGAGGACCCGCCGGCCGCGGCCGACGGTGGGATGGCGACCGGGCACGCCGCCGGACACGAGGACGCACACGCACATGAGGAAAGCCACGCTAGTCCGTGGGCCTTCTTCACCGGTGTGGGGGCGTTCTTCGCCTTCCTCGGCCTTTCCGGGGTTCAGAACGGCTCCTATGTTGACGGGATGATGGGGACGGCCCTGTTCGCGTCGACTCTGCTCGGGTTCGGTATCGGGGGAGTCGCGCTGATCGGGATGACCCGAGAACGGTTCGTGGGCCCCCACATGGATGTCGCCGAGCGGTGGCCGTTCGACGGGATCGATAATACAAAGCTCGGCATGTGGATCTTCCTTGGTTCCGACGTCGTCCTCTTCGGTGCGTTCATCGGCGCGTACGTGTTCATCAGGGTCGCGTCCGGATGGTACGCTTGGGAGCCCGTCCCCGATAACGTCATCCCTGGGCTGATGAACACGTACATCCTCCTGACAAGTAGCTTCACGGTCGTCCTCGCGCTGGTCGCGGCCGAGAAGCGAAGCCGTGCCGGCCTGGTTGCCAGCCTCTCAGCTACACTCCTCTTAGGACTCGGATTCATCGCCAACAAAGCCGTCGAGTGGAACCACCTGCTCCACGAGGGCCTCTGGCTCTCGACGAGCGTCCGGACGTCGACCTACTACCTGACGACCGGTCTCCATGGAGCCCACGTCCTGGTCGGGTTGCTCATCGTCGGCTATATGACCGTCAGGGCATGGAACGGAGCATACCTCGACGACGACGCGCCGGTCGAGCTGTTCGGCCTCTACTGGCACTTCGTCGACATCGTCTGGCTGTTCCTGTTCCCCCTGTTCTATATCCTGTGAGGTGATCAAGAATGGCAACACTCAAACTGTACTCGTTCATATACGTGGTCCTGTTTGTAGGCGCGACGGTCCAAGTCGCGGTGGAGTTCGCCGGGGTCCTGGAGTCGGCCTACCTGCTCGCGGCGGGGCTGATCGTCGTACTGTCACTCGTCAAGGCCCTGTTCGTCGCCGGCTACTACCAGCATCTCGTGTACGAACCGCGCTCCGTTTCGACCGTGGTCCTTACGGGGCTGATAGCTGCCTTGGCGCTCACCGCCGCGGCCGCATACTCGATCCTGTAATTATGAACGCAATGAGTCTCGGATACGGAACGACGGTGGCCGGTGTGATCGTCGGATTGGCACTCCTGGTCGCCGGTGAAGCGATGGAGGGTGCACAACTGTTCGGAGTTCTGGAAGGCCTCGACGGCTTCGTGCTGATCGGCGGGTTGATTATCCTGGTCGCTGTCAGCGGGATGACGGCACTGCTGGCAGCCGAGGACGGCCCGGAAACACCGGAGCATTAGCTGGACGACCTCCTGGCCGGTCGCTTCGAGCTAGTCGCCGAAGCCCGGCCGCCAGTAGAGCAATCCCAACGCCAACAGGAACACCGCTGTCGAGATATCGATCGAAAGGACTCGGACTGTCTCCGCGAGGACGGATGAACTCCCTACAAGCCCCGTAACTAGGGACGCGACGATCGGAAAACTACACCCGATACACGCCCCGACGCCGAGGACCCCTGACACCGCCGCTCGGACCGTGTCAAGGACCGCCACGTACACGAGATACGACAGAGCCAGGTAGCCGAACGTGCGATACGGGACGACGTATACGTGTCCAAGACCTGGAGCCACGAGCGCGATCCGTGGGCCCCATCCCGGTGACGCCATGGAGATTTGAATCCCGCTTACGGTCCCGGCACCGTGAAGCGGTACGAGACCGGCTCCAATCCGATCGATCAGGACGGTAACAACCGGCGCCCCGACCGTGCTCGCCCCTGTCAGCGGCAGCGCAAAGCTCGTTAGTGCGTGACCATGGTCGACCGAGTAGACCGCGATGAGTCCGGCGAGATACGAGAGAGTGAGAAAGTAGAGCCCGGCGATACCGATCGCGGCCTGTCGGGGGCGTCCGGAAACGTCCGGCGGATTCGATCGTCTCATGGCCCACAGTCCGGCGTTGATCCAAACGAAGGGATAGAGGACGTACCGGGGGGCGGTGATGGTCGCCGTAGTGAACGCGAAGTACCCGCTGACTAGCAATCCCTCGATAGCCACGACGGTCACCCAAAAGGGGATATCAAACGGGGCGGCCGCGATTTGTTGCTCCGGGCGGTCCTCCGTGCCCATGGCCGGGGGCAGGTGACGAAGACATAAACCCGTTCCGCACTGCCAGGCCGGCGGGTATCGCCACGATTACGGCCAGCATTGTACCCCGGTCTGACGACTATCACAGTCCGGTCCAATCTCGAGCATGCCCTTTTGAGTCGCGCTGCGCCGTCCCAGCGTTCGTCCCCTCCCGTTACACCTCCGACCTCCGGGACTGGGGCTCTGCCGGGACCGTCGCCCGGGAGACCCGGGCAGAATTTCAGGGAGCGCGGTGACGGCAGATGCGACGGTCTAGGTGATTGTTCTGGCTCAAGATACTTTACTCGGGTCGATACGGAATAGGCCTTAGACGATTCGCATCGCCGGCCCGTTGTAGGATTCGGGTTGGATATGCTAGCCCATCACGAGTTTACTGGCGATTATGGCCAGCACGAGGAGGCCGACGAGGAGGAGGCTGGCCCCGGTCGCTTGGGCGCTGTGGAGGCCGCGGAACCGTGCCGAGCTGTACACACCCCAAATCAAAAACCCGAGCAGCGACAGGCCGAACGCGGCCATGATCACAACGAGGACGGGAATGTCAGGAATTCCACCGGAGATGACGACCAGTCCGCCTCCGCCGAGCACGGCGAGGAGTATGAAAAACCCGACGAGCCAGCCGACTGGGAGCTCTTCAGCCTCTCGCCCTGGTCCTGTTCCGGCCAACCCTCCCCCATCGAGCGAGGGCGAATATGCCCTCCAGTCGTGGAAGCGGGCGAGGGCCACCCCCACGGAAACTAGCAAGGCCCCGGTTAAAACGGCAGTCGCGATGAATTCGGCTGTGACCATCTTTCCCAAACGGGGCCTTCCTCTTCTGGTGATATAATAGTTTAGGACAGAGGGTCGACACACGATCGCCACTCGAGAGTCGTGGGTCTCCCAAAAAGGTATCAGAAACCAGTCGGGTAGTAGACCTGTGCATCGACGGGGCCTGCTCGCGTCACTGGTCGGACTTGCAGGCTGTGCGGGACTCCCTGGTTCCGAGGGGAGCGGAAGCTCCGGCCGGACGGTCAACCCGATGCTGGAAGACACACCGACCGGAAATGTGACACGATCGGCGACAGGTTCCCGGGACGACCCCGGCAGCGCCAGCGTTGATGTTCTGACCTTCGAGGCCGCAGAGCGGACCTACGCCCTTCCGATGGGGTATCGGGTTTCGGGCAGGACCGGGCGAGACCTGGACGTACGCGTTCGTTTCGAATTTCTCGCTCCTGCGACCGCCGAGCATCCAGCGCGGGTCGGCGCGGAACTGGTCAATCGACAGGACACGGCGGTCAGTCTCCTTCTGGCGAGACTTCCGGGCTTCGGGGACGTGATGAGTGAGTCCCCATCGCCCCTGTTCGGTTTCCATAGTGGACCCTCCGCCGAAGGTGCTCTCGTTTTCGCGCCGGGACCCGAACATGACCTCGTCGATTCCCCGCCTCGGGTTGAAAAGGACGAAACCGGCCGATGGCGCGTTGACGTCCGGTCTGCCAGGGGGGCGCTCCCGCGACGCATCGATCTTGATCCTGGGGACCCGGTTCGCGGCCAATATCTCTTGGCAGGGCGGAGCACTGATACCGGGAATGGGCACCCAACTGGGCTCTACGCCTTCTCCCGGTCCGACGACGACCCCGATTTTGAGGTGGCGGTCTGGGATGCCGAGCAGCCCGGACCAGTGGCTTACTCCCGGTTCCATGGCCGTCGAGTTCCATCCCTCCCGAGGGAACGGTCCGCAGTCTGGTTCCACGAAGCCGGTCCGAGCACCGCCTTGTACGCACGACCGCTGAGAGAGCAATTCGGCCTCCCCGGCCGAATCAGGGTTGCCGTGGTCAATCACACCAAAAGACGCGTCGGCTGTCGGGGGTGGGTGTTGTACAAGCTCGCCGATGGAGACTGGTACCGAATCTGGCCCTTGTCGCGGGCCGCCGTATGCCGGACCCTCCGCCCTGGACGTATCGATCCACTGAACTTGGCGGTGTCTTCGGGCTCAGTTCCGTTCGAGGAGGCAACCTCTACGGACGCCGGGATCGGCTGGCTCGGCGGCGGAGACTACGCAGTAGTTTCGACGGTTGAGGCAGAGGCCGGCCTGCCTGCCGCGCTCCTCCGGATGGTCGGTCCTGATGCTACCGTCATCCCGACTGAGGACCTCGACACCGAACGACAGGGTTCCACAGTCCGGGCGGTTTCTCGGGAGTTTACCGGGGGCCAGAATGACGGGCTCCTCACCGTCAGGCGAGTCGATCAAACGGGCGCCGAGCGCCTCATCGTCGAACAGATAATGAACTATCCCGGGAGTGGTTTTCGAAACAGCCTGAGTCTTTTCGATCCCGGTCTCGACGAGGTCCGTCTACGGACTGCTCAAAGCGCGGTAGCCGTGAGCCTCCCCCGGAACGAACAGCGCCGGTTCCGGTTCCAAGGCTCGGAGTATGTTGCCCGTTTCGATTCCGGAGGGTGACGCCTCCGACCCGGCCGTGGTGGTCTGTGTCGTCGCTTACACGTCGCCGGTACTCTGCTCTACGCGGTACTCGCACCGCGCGACGAAGTTCTCGAAGACCTCCTGACCCCGTTCCGTATGTGACACTTCGGGGTGCCATTGTACGCCGAACAGGTCTCGCGAGGCGTCGCTCATCGCTTCGACACCGCACACGTCGCTGGTTGCGGTGCGAACGAACCCTTCCGGGACCTCCTTTACTTCGTCCGCATGGCTGGCCCAGGTCCGTGTGTGGGGAGCAAGGGATCCGACGACCGGGTCCCCGTCATCGACGATCTGGACATCAACGTCAGCATAGCCGCCGTACTCTCCCGGACCGACCTCGCCCCCGAGGGCCGCTGCCATATCCTGCATCCCCAGACAGATGCCCAACACCGGAATGTCCAGGTCCAGGTACCGGGACCCTCGCTCCGGATCAGCGCTGTGCGGCCCGCCTGAGAGAACAAGTCCGTCCGCATCGATCTCCTCTGCTGGTGTCTCGTTATCGATGATTTCAGTGTCAACACCTACCTCGCGGAGCGCTCGCCGCTCAAGATGGGTGAATTGCCCGTCGTTGTCAACGACGAGCACCCGGGTATCGTCCATACCACACCCACGCGGTCAGGGCTCAAAAACGCGCCGTTCAGGTCCCTGCGATTTAGAGTGCTGTCGGATCAAACGGTTCGTTTTGCCCCGCCCACTTCGATCGGTCGCGATCGGTCCGAACATCGTGGTACACCTCGTTCCCATTCCCGTCCGGATCATCGAAGTACAGCGCCAGGGAGATCCCGTGATCGACTGGCGTCACCGAAACGGCCCGGTCACGCAATCGCTCGTGTGTCCGGTTCAGGGCCGCCATGGAGCCGACCTCCCAGGCAGCGTGATACAGACCGACGGCGTCACTGTCCGTCTCGGGTGCCGGACTCCTTTCATCTACCTCCTGCAGAGCGAGGTCATGATGACGGGTACCCAGGGTGAGGAATACGAATTGGCCCACCCGTTCGCTCACCTCGAGTCCGTCGATAATCGCGGTATAGAATTCGATCGAGCGGTCAAGATCACGGACTTTCAGGTGAACATGGCCGAGATGGTCGACATCTCCGTCCATGGGACGAGTTCGTCCCGGGCAGCTTAAATGATCTTGCTGGTCCGAAACACCTGAATGCGGGCCGTGTGGCAACCTCTGAGATTGGTCCCACACCCCTCCGTGCCTGAGACTTGCTGGAAGATGCTCCCTCTGAACTGACCACTACCTGCCGTCGAACCGGTCAGCGGCGGACTCGAATCCCAACTCGTCGAGCTCCTTCTTCCGGCGGCGCTCCCGCTCTGCGATCGCTTCCGGATCCTTTCCGCCATCGTCGTCGATTCGGGCGACGCCTCGATGGACCTTTGCGTGACACCATCGACAGAGCGTGACGGTGATCTCGTGGCTCGGATTCTCTGGCTCGGTGCTACCACTCTGTCCCCCGGTGTTCCCGTAGGAGAGATGATGTTCCTCCACCAAGGGCTGGTCGTTATCGTGGGCCAGTCTCACCTCTTGGAGCCCGCACCGGAGACACTCGCGGCCGTCGGCCGTCGAACGATAATGGGGACAGTCCGACCAGTCGCGGTGGCAGTCTGCAACGAGACAGGCGTAGTCGTCCGAGCGCCGCCCCTGTGTAAACGAGGGGTCGTGGTCGGGATACTCGAGCGCGTACCGGCAGCGACCGTCATCGGTCAGGTGGTCGCAGACCCCCGCATACTCATACGGGTCGTCGACTCCGACCGGGGTCCCCTCTGGCGTCCGTTTCATGTTCACCTTGTCACGTCCCCCGCTCCTTAGAAGTCCGGCTCGGCATACATCCCTCGCTCAGTTCCTCGGCACCCCGATATTCCGGAGGACTCCGCCACATTCGGGACACTTCCCAGGCTGACCGTCAGCCCGAAGCCGGGCCTCACAGTCCCGGCACTCGAACAACTGCTCATCCCCTGGGGAGTATGGGTCCGGCATCGTCATACTATGTGGTACGTTAGCATGGTATTAAAGCACACAGTTGGTTTTCATTCACCGGGACCGATCGTCCAGCGTGGACCTGATCCATCGCCCGCTCCACGGCGATCCCGACGACGAACGTCTCCTCGCGACCACAGTGGAGACCGCCGACGGGTTCATCGCTCGAGCCCGCGGGTTGACCTTCCGGCGGTCGTTCCCCGAGGGGCACGCGCTTGCGTTTAGGTTCCGGACCTGTCGACCTCGTGCGTTGCACATGCTGTTCGTCCCGTTCGATATCGACGCGTTGTGGCTCGTCGAGGGGGAAGTTAGTGAGGTCGCGCGGTTGCACGCCTGGACCGGCTTCGGGCGGGCGCGGGCTGACACCGTAATCGAACTTCCGGCAGGCGGCGCCGACGATGTCGCTATCGGGGATACCGTCGAACTCAGAGGATCGGAACCCTGAGACGGTGCGACCGTGCCGGCCTCCGGGAGTAAGCGCGTATCAGGCAGGATGGGAAAGTTGAAGCGCGTTCCCGCAAAACTGGAGGGTCGTGCAACGTCGGCCCGTAGTCGCAGCGCTGCTCGCGCTCGTCCCTGCACTCGGACACGCATATCTCCGCCGCTGGGCCCGCGGCATCGTCTGGCTTCTTCTCATTTCCGGGAGCGTTCTCATCGCTGGCGTGGTAACGGGGGCCAGTCGGACCGACCCGACAGTACTCCCACCGACGTTCCTGCTCCCGATTGCCCTCGTCGTGATACTGTCGGCCGTGGACGCGTTCCTCGTCGCCCGCAGAGAGCGACTTTCCTCCGGTCCCGCTTGCCCGTACTGCGGAAAGGAAGTGGACAGCGAGCTCCACTTCTGTTGGTACTGTGCCTCCCCGTTCGAAGAAACGGACTAACCGGGCTCTACTCCCCGCCCGGCGCCTTGCTTCAATACCGGCTGGCTGCCCCTCTGAGAAGAGGTTTCTCCTTCTCGGTGAGGTTCACTCGACGGTAAAATCACAAAATTCAATCGAGAGCCCCTGCATACGGAGCCTGATGGAACGTCGGTCACCGGGCCTCCTGGGCGCAATCCGCAATGATCTCGAGCGGCTTCACGCGACCTGGATGGAGGTCGTGTTCCCTCGACAGTTGGACCCAAGCAGCGTCGTCGGACGATGGCGTCCAGAGACTAGCCCACAAAAGCTCGCTTACTACGGATGGGGGGGACTCGGCCTTCCGATCGTCGCGATCGGGTATCCGCTTCTCCTTCTCGGGTTCGCCACCCGTTATTACGCCCGACGGATCGATAGCGCAGCTACGCGGCTGGGCATCGCAGGCGTGGTTGGGGTCTCGATCCTCGCATGGGGACTCCTCACGCTGGCAACGTTCGTCCAGTCGCGGCTCGGCTCGTTCCCGGTCAGAGGAATCCTGGCTGTCATCGTCGCGAGCGTGGTTGCCACTGTCTCGGCCGCCCTGGCGGTCGTCTTCTCCCGGATCGATGGCCGACCGGTCAGCGTCGCGCTAGCCTACCCGGCCGCGGTCACTGCGATTTTCCTCCCGCCGGTCGTCGCGGCACTCTACTCCCCGACACTCGCAGACATCATCTTCCCGGGGAGCCGGTCGCTTGCAGTTTGGCTCCTTGAGAACCCCCTAGCCGCCCTGGGGATCAGCGAATTCCTCCAGCGTCAGTTTACGCTCCAAGGTGCCGGGTACGTCCTGATGTGGGTTGCCATCTCGGTCCCCCTCGGCTGGTTGCTCGGTGGCGTCGTTGCCTTGGCGGACGTGATCCGTCCGGGCAATCGGGGCCCCGGATCGGTTGGAGCCTAATACCTGCTAGTGGGGCTCTGGCACTCGACAGAGCCGAGAGTCGCCCTTCCGATCCGCTGTCTAAAGCCTTAACACCGAACGCCTCCGGAAAACGGGTATGGAGTTCGATCTCACGACGACGAGTGTCCTCTTCACACTCATGCTCCTGATCCTCATCGCCGGGACGGTTACGAGCCCGATGCCGACCGGACTGTCGGCCGGCATCAGTGTCGCCCTCGCTGCTTTCGGGGTGATCACGCTCGTGCTCGGCATCAAACACGGCGAGTATCGGACACGGTGATTACTGGTTTCGGTCGGGTGGCCGGTCCGTATGCTCCCTCTCGATGACTTCGTCGAGCGTTCCGCCGGAGAACGCCGCGGCCACCCGGACACCGACGAGACTGACGAGAATTCCGGCTACGATGAAGAGGGCGAGCCGGCCGGTTGGCGAGAGGGTTACATCCGCAAGCACGAGTGGTGCCCGGCCTGCATCACGCTCCAGGAAGTACCCCGCGAAGCCACGAACCACCAGTCCGACTGCGACCACCCCGAAGGGGAGATTCAAATACGGGGTTCGGACCCCCTCTCCTTCCCGAATGAGCTCGTCCAACAGGCGTCCAAACGAGGCTGTCAGTGCCGCCAGCGCCAGCCACGGGACCGCGGTATAGGTGAACTCCATGGCCCAGATGAACGTTAGTCGGGGTGCCCCCGGGGACTCCAGCGTACCAATGAACACCCCGACCACGGTCAATCCCACAGCGACGACGTACGTAACGATCGACACCTGTCCGGAGTACAGCGCCTCCCGTACCCGTTCTGGAGCTGACTCGACGTACGTATCGATCGCAAGCCCGTAGTAGAGTAAGGTTGCGCCTAGCAGCGACGCGAGCCCTGCGACCGCTATCGCGGGGGAAAAGTACACGAACAGCACTGGCAACAGGAGGAGTCCAACGCCGATCGGTACCAGTACGGTTTCCCGGAGTTCTTCGTCGGCGAGGAACTGTTTCATCAGGTAGTAGGTCGACTCGATATCGCGGGCCTGCCTGACGACGACACGATCGACCGAGTCGACCGGAAGTCGGGATTCGATGACCGGCACCACGCGCTCATCGCCGGTTCCGCCAATCACAGCGATCGCGGAGTCGGGATCGTGCTGTTCAACGAGCGTGTCGACCTGTCTGGCGATCGCACGATCTGCCGTGACGGCCGCGTCACTGGTCCCGGAAACGGCCGCTACGACCGTTTCCTCGCCTTCGTCTTGGAGTTCGCGGGCCACTCGAAGCGCCTCGAGAATCCTGTTCACCCCGGCGTCCTCCGGATCCGCGAGCCCGACGTCGGTCACGAGCGATCGGACCGCCTCCCAGCCGGCGACGGGTGTACGGACGCCTGCCTTGCGTCCGATATCTCCTTGCCGGTCGACACACAGGACCAGGGTCGTCACACGTATCGGGTCGTACCTCCGAGGTCAAAAGTTCCCAGGTGTCGACCCAGCAATTCTCACATGCCCCAGAGGTCCTGGCAGCCCTCCGGATAGCCCGATGACGCCGTTTGCTCCGAGGACGGCCGTCACTCGGAGTGCCGACCAAGACCTCCTTCGGCGTTCATTCACAGTTCGAATCCCGGCCCCTCCAGACGGCGGGCGGTTCAGAGTTCTAACCCGTCATCCCCGGCGAAAACGGAAGCGACACCGGCACCGGCAGCGTACGCTAGGGACTGCGTGCCGCTCTGCAACCGCTCTCGAAGACCCCGCTCCGGTTGGAACGTCTTCCGGGAGACCGGCGTCCCGAGTTCGTCTTCGAGGCGTTCTTCGACATCGTCGTCCGTTCCGAGTTCATCGACGAGTCCGAACTCGACGGCATCTTCGCCGAGATAGACTCGGGCCTCAGTCTCTCGGACGGCAGCTTCGTCCATCTCGAACGACTCCGCCACCCGCTCGACAAAGTTGTCGTACCAGGCATCGGAGAGCCCTTGAAGATACTCCCGTTCGTCGTCTTCCAGTGGTTTAAACGGCGCCCCAAGCGCGTCCTTGTAGTCGCCGGACACGATCCGTTCGTAGTTGATCCCGTACTGGTCGGCAAACTCGTCGAACCGGGTCTGCGAGAACCTGACCCCAATCGACCCGACCAGCGATGCGTCCCGAGCCCAGAGCTCGTCACAGCCAGCAGCGATCCACATTCCGCCCGACGCGCACAGGTCGGTAGTGAACGCTTTCGTCGGCCCGTCGAACTCCGCTGCTGCCAGACGGATGTCGTCGCTCGGCACGACCTCACCGCCAGGCGTGTTCAATTTGAGCATCAACGCCTCAACATTGTCGTCTTCGTCTGCTCGCTCGATCTGCTCCACGATTTCGTCGGCGCTCGGTACGGTCGGTGCCGAAGGGGGGAAGCGGCGTCCGCCTCCGTCCCGCGTGATTACGCTGTCGACGGCGACCTCCGCGACGTTATAATCAGCAAACCAGGTGGACAGGAGTGATCCCACCACCTTCACCGCAAGAGCCACGGCCACCAGTGTCAAGAGGACGCCCAGGAGCCCCGCGAGCCCGTTTCCAAACGCCTGCGGGATGAGGAGGAACACTAGTACACCCAAAGCCCCCGCCACGATTGCGGCGACGACCGACAGAATCACTTTGGCGATCGTCTCGTTTTCAACGTCTGCCATACCCGCCGGTCAGCCCGAACGGTCTTGAACGCTTTGTGCTGGAATCGGACGCGTGCTCCCGCCCGTTCGCTTCCGCCCCGTCTAGCCCTCGCCTCTTTCTGCCGGCATGTTCTGCCGGCATGGTCGGTGCTGAACGAGCAGCCGGTAACTCGGGGGAAGTACCCAACCGTCAGTCCCCCGGGCGAGCCGGTTCCAGGACCCGCCTTAGGACGCTTCGCTTGTCCCTTTCCCAATCCATTCTCTGCCGAACTTCATCAGCCGCGGGACGTCTTCGAGCCGGAGGAGTTTCGTCATAGCCCGCTTGTTCCCAGCGTTGGCACGCTGGAGCGTGTCGGCGTCCAGACGATCCAGGTCACGCAACAGTGTGTCGTACCTGTCGTTCGGCGCCAGATACAACAACTCCGTCATCAAGAGGCGGGCACGCATTCGAGGAGCTACCTCCTCATGCCAGAGTTCGTCGTAGACCGCGATGTTTTCCGCCGAGGTGTCCGGATCGCGTGGTGTGAGGCAGTGATCGGCCGCCACCGCTGCCACCCGTCCGGACTTCATGCACTTATGAATCCCCTCCCCCCATAGGGGGTCGATCGTCGGAACGGTGTCGCCGATCGCCATGAAACCGTCCGTACTCAGTCGTCCCGGCATCTGGATGTGCGCCGACCCCCGGTGCTGTTTTCCTTCCAGACGTTCTGCCCCACTGAACCGCGGATCGGTCTCGATCCAGTCCTTGAGGTACCCATCGATAGTCATCCCGTCCTCGGCGTACTCCTGATGACGCTCGTTCTGGATATAGCAGAGCCCGATCTTCGCGGTGTCCTCACCGGTATGAAACACCCACGAGTACCCGCCGGGAGCGATATCGTGATCGAGTCGAAGCATCATAGCGTCGGAAAGGTCCGCGTAGCCCGGACAGTCCAGGTCCACGCCCTCGAACTCGTATTCGACGCCGATTGCTTGGTTCGACCGTTCCAACTCGCTGACGCCCAGCTCCCGTGCCAGCGGAGCGCTCGGGCCTGTCGCGTCGATCACGATGTCACCGTAGACTTCACTCGAGCCGTTGTACTTGACGCCGATGACGTCCCCGTCTTCGGTCACCGGGGCCGAAACGCGCGCGTCGAACCGATACTTGGCACCCTTCTCCTGCCCGTCTTCCACGAGGAAGCGTTTAAAATCCGCAAACTCCAGGACTGCCCCTGCCTGTTGCTGGACGTAGTGTTCGTTCGGTGATTCCAGAACTATTTCGTCCGTGAACTGCATCACCACGTCGTCGGGAATCCCGAACGAGGCCATCATCGACGGAAACGTTCCCCCTGTCGATTTGTTGCTCTGTCTGGGGAACTCCTCTTCCGATTCGGTCTCTAAGACAAGAACCTCGTAGTTCCGGGCGGCAAGATCCCGGGCGCATTGTGCCCCCGCTGGACCCGCCCCGGCAATCACCACGTCGACCCGGTCACACATACCTGTTGGTCCGCCCTGACGCTAATCAGTCTTGCTGAAGAGAGCCACGGTGATCCCCTGGCGTGGTTACCGTCTTGTAAGGGATCTATCCTCGCCAGAACGAATCGGCCCGACCGGCTAGTAGAACTCCCGTACGAGGTCCATCGCGTCTTCGGGGGCCTCATCCGGGATTTCAGTCATGTTACTGTCGAGCCCGTGTTGTTGACTGTAGGGTACTGACTCTTTCTCCTGGTACAGAATTCCCTGATACTCCGCCCCTGGGTCGAGGATGAGGTCCTTCGCGGCTCCGAAATCAGCTGCGTCGTGTCCCTCCTCTTGGATATCAACCAGCGAGTTCCGGAAGTAATCATAGGTGTCCACGTCGTTGAACGTCACGCACGGCGAGAACACGTTGACGAATCCGAACCCGTCGTGTTTGATCGCCTCCGCGACAATCTCTTGGTGACGCTGCGCGTCCGATGAGAAGGATTGGGCGATGAACGTCGCCCCGCTGGCGAGCGCGAGCGCAAGCGGATTGACGGGCGGCTGCTTCGGCCCTTCCGGTGTGGTCGCGGTCTCGAAGTCCTCCCGAGACGTGGGTGAGGCCTGCCCCTTCGTCAGCCCATAGATACGGTTGTCCATGACGACGTAACTCATGTCGACGTTCCGACGCACTGCGTGAACGAAGTGTCCGGCCCCGATCGAGTATCCGTCACCGTCGCCTCCGGCAACCATCACCTCCAGTTCCGGATTCGCCATCTTCGCGCCGCATCCGACAGGCAGGGCGCGTCCATGGACTCCGTGGATCGCGTAACTGCGCATGTACGTCCCGATCTTGCCGGAACAGCCGATCCCGGCGACGATGAACGTATCATCGGGACTATTCCCGGTCTCCGCGAGAGCCTTCATCATGCCGTTCATCACGCCGAAGTCGCCGCAACCTGGACACCAGGTCGGCTGTTTGTCCGATTTGAAATCAGTGAACCTAACTTGGGAACTCATTCTGCTTGCACCTCCGTCGAACCGGGGCCGTCGGCTCCCGGCGTTTCCCCGATCGCGGTGGCGATCTCGTCGGCGAGTTCGTCCGCTTTGAACCGCACCCCGTTGTACTTGTTGACTCGCTCGACGCGCTGGAGCGTATCGTGTTCGAGCACGTCCGCGAACTGTCCGGTCGCGTTACACTCGACGACGATCACCGTTTCTGCCGCCTCGACCTCGTCAGTGAGGTCCGGGCGTGGGAAGAGGTAAGGTACCGAGATGAACTGGACCTCGATGTCCTGCTCGTCGAGGAACTCGATTGCCTCGACCATCGCACCTTCGTTCGATCCCCACGAGACGACCAGGGTCTCCGCGTCCGGATTGCCGAACTCCCTGTACTCCCACTCCTCCCGCTCCTCGGCGGTTTTGACCTTCCGGTTCCGCTTGTCGACCTGCTTCACGCGCATCTCCGTATCCTCCGTCCGGCGTCCGAGTTCGTCGTGTTCGAGACCAGTCGACATGTGCGCCCCGCCGGCCGTCCCCGGCAGCGTCCTGGGGCTGATTCCATCCTCGGTCAGTTCGTGGGGTTTGAACTGACCCTTCTCGGTCGTATGGTCTGCGACGTCGTCTCCCTCGACGATGAACCCACGGTCGATTTCGACCGCATCCATGTCGAATTGATTCGGCTCGAACGTCTGCTCCGTCACGGCCAATGAGAGATCCGCCGTGAGGAACACCGGGGTCTGGTACTTCTCGGCGAGATTGAACGCCTCGACGGTCCTGTGGAAACACTCGGCAACGGTTGTCGGCGCGATGACAAATCGGGGGACTTCGCCGTGGCCGCCGTACAGCAACATGTCGAGATCCCCCTGCTCCTGCTTGGTTGGCATTCCCGTCGATGGTCCCGACCGCATGACGTCACAGATTACCAGCGGCGTCTCGGAAGTGGCCACCAGCCCGAACGTCTCCGCCATCAAGTCGATCCCGGGCCCCGATGTGGCGGTCATAGCTCGCGCTCCGGCACGTGCCGCCCCGAGCGCGAGGTTGATCGCCGAGAGTTCGTCCTCCGCCTGAACGACGTGTCCGCCGTACCGCTCGATCCGTCCGGTCAGATACTCCATAACGTCGGTCGCCGGGGTGATCGGATATCCCGCGTAGAACCGACAGCCCGCGGCGATGGCCCCCATCCCGATCGCCTCATCACCGTTCAGGAGGACGTAATCCGAATCCGTACATTCCAGTTCGTACCCGAAATCGATGTCCGCGTACTCCTCAGCAACGTAGTCCTTACCCTTTCTGGCAGCGGTTTCGTTGTTCTCCACGATCGACCGGCCCTTGTCCCCGAACCGCTTTTCCAGCGCCGAGTCGAGGTTTTCAATCGGGAAGGCGGTGGCCTGGCAGGCGGCCCCAAGCGCGACCACATTTCGCATGATTGCTCCGCCGGCCTCCTCCGCCAACCGCTTTAGTGGCACGTCGAGGCCGATCATTTCCTCCGGGATTTCCACGTCCTGCATCGTCGTACGCTCGCCATCGTAGATGATGATCGATCCCTCGTGGAGTTCCTCGAGGTTCTCGTCGATGGTGCGGGGTGTCAACGCGATCAGGACGTCGAGCCTGTCGACGACGCTCTGGACCTGATCGACGGCAGTCCGTATTTTGTACGCAGTATAGCCTCCTCGAATCCGGGAGGCGAAGTCTTTTGAAGTGAAGACGTGGCGACCGGCCCGGGAGAGAGCCTGCGCGAAAATCTTCCCGGTCGAGTCGATGCCATCGCCAGCCTCACCGCCGATGGCCCAGTTGAAATCCGCGGACATTACCCACTCCTTCCCTTGGCCCGTGCAAAAGGCTTCTGAACACACGGACCGGGTATTGCCAGTTCGTCGGGTCTCTCCGCCGATTTCCGACGGT
Organism: uncultured Candidatus Halobonum sp.; assembly: GCA_964502585.1. GTDB lineage: Archaea > Halobacteriota > Halobacteria > Halobacteriales > Haloferacaceae > CAZCXJ01. The sequence continues at coordinate 21,134 of CAZCXJ010000008.1, read as the reverse complement.
TTGTCAACGAACGACCGTGAAAGTCCTTCCACAACCACACGATCGACCCCTCGGTCAGATGACCGAATCGCCCCTGCCCTCCGAGAGTGCCACAGGAACGCTCGCTCGCAGTCTTCAGACGAGCGACGCCCCGTCGAAGTCGGTCCGCGCGAAGTCCATGTCCATCAATTCGAGGATCGTAGGAGCGATGTCCAACAGGTCCACATCTCCGAGGGTCACATCCGGATCGTCGATGTACAACGTGGCGTCATCGAAGCTGTGCATTCCATTCCGGGGACCAGTCGAGAATACGTCATCGCTCGGTTTGAACTTCGCCTTCAGGTCGAAGCCGTCGTTCGGGATTACCACGAGGTCCGGTGCGATATCGACGTGGTCGCCCCTGAACGCCTTGCCCTGTTCGACGACCCGCTCGGCGACCGGAGTCCCGTCGGGGCCTTCGAGCCGTTCGAGCCGCCCCTTGAGTTCGTCGCGGGTCCGTTCGTACTCCTCCTCGGGCACGCTTCCTCGCGGCTCACGGCCCTCGAGGTTGATGTAAAATCGACCCGGAATGAGGGAGTAGGCCTGGGTCTCGTCCGCGATGTCATCCAGTTCCTCGTGATCCTCGGTCTCAAACGAGAGCCATCCTTCCTCCTGGAGCCATCGGTTCATATCGACCTCGTAATCCAGGGAAGTGAACCCATGGTCGGATGCGACGACGAGGGTCACGTCATCCGGAAGGAGGTCCCTGATTTCGCCCACGTACCGGTCAACCTTGCGGTAGAAGTCCAGGAATTCCTCCTTGTAATCACCGTCCCGCTCGTAATCCCGAAAGAGGAAATGGTTGACACGGTCCGTCGTCATGTAGACGCCGAAAAACAGGTCCCAGTCATTTTCGCGGAGGTAGTGTGTAAACGCCTCGTGACGTCTGTCGATCGTTTCGTTGGCGTTCTCGATGAACTCCGACTTGTCATCCTCATGGCCCAGTTTGGCGTCCGCGTCGATGACGTAGCCAAACGCGTCCAGTTGTTCACGGAACGTTTCGGGGTATGCAGCCTTTTCGACGCTAGGCGACAGGAACCCCGAGACCATCCGCTGTACGTTCCGTTGCGGGGGGAACGTGACGGGGACGTTCATGACCGTGGCGTCCCGACCGTCCTCGGACACGCGGTCCCAAAGCCGCGTCGCTTGAACGTCCCGCCCCATCGGAACGTACGTGTCGTACGATCCCACTTCCCGGTCCTGGAAGCCATAGACCCCAGTCTCCCCCGGATTGACCCCAGTAGTGAGCGCTGGCCAGCAGGCGGACGATTCGGGCGGGACAATAGAGTCGATCTCCCCGGCGGTCCCTTGCTCGGCCAGCGACGCGAAGTTAGGGAACTCGTCCGGGTTGTTTGAGAGTAGCGAATACGGCACTCCGTCGATACCTATGAACGCCACCCGTGGATCGTCCGTCCCTCGCAGCCGGTCGAACAGTCCCATACCATCCGGAACGGGGTTCGGTCATAAGTAGTTTCCAGTTCTCCGAAGCCCGGGCAACAACCCGAAGAGTCCCGGACAGTCCCCATGGGTTCCCGAGGGGGCCCGCCTAGATGCGATCGGAGGCGGCTGCCAGTGTACACCTCCACCTCGTTCCGGGTCTCATCCGCCAGTGGTGCCGGCGTACTTTGATCCCCGGAACTAGAACCGCTCGTGAAGTTCGGTCCGGAGCTCATCCGGGTCCATGTCCCGTGACGCGAGAAGCACCAGAAGATGATAAACGAGGTCCGCGCTTTCCGCCGCGATCCGCTCTCGGTCATCGTTTTTTGCCGCGAGAACCAACTCGGTCGTCTCTTCCCCGAGCTTTTCGAGCACCGCGTCGTCCCCTTTCTCATGGGTCAGCAACGACGCAGTATACGAGTCCTCAGGTAGGCTGCGCTTGCGCTCCTGGATCGTGGCCCACAACTCCTCGAAGACCGCATCGAGTTCTGTCTCAGCCTCTTGCCTGTCGTTCGGCATGACAGCCGTCCCGTCACTATCGTCAGTCGACTGGTCGCTCATGCGGTTGCGCCCTGGTCGTCCGCGTACTGATCCGCAAAGAACGCCATCTCGTGGAGGCGACTGTCGGCGGTCAACTCCGGATGAAACGACGTCCCCAAAACTGGGCCCTGTTGGACCGCGACGGGATTACCATCCCACTCGGCAATCACCCGCACGTTCTCCCCAACCTCGTCGATCAACGGCGCCCGGATGAAGACTGCATGGAACGGGTCTTCGAGGCCGGCGATATCGAGCGGCGCCTCGAAGGAATCCTTTTGCCTTCCGAAGGCGTTGCGGTCGACGGTCACATCCAAAACGTCAAGCGTCGAAACTCGTGGATCCTTGGCGTCCCGCGCAGCCACGATGAGGCCGGCGCACGTCGCCAGCACGGGTTTTCCGGACCTGACATGTTCTCGGATTTCCTCGTCGATCCCCTCACGGGCCAACAGCCGCGAAATCGTGGTCGACTCGCCACCCGGCATCAACAACACGTCACAGTCCGGAACGATCCCCGACTCCCGAATCCTATGGACCTTGGCCGACGTGCCCTCCGCCTCGGCTGCCCGCCTGATGGCTGTGGCGTGTTCACTCACATCGCCCTGGACGGCAATCACCCCTGCTTTCATGCTCCGGAGTCGGTGTCGTGGCGCTGAAAAGGTTCTGTTCGGGCGTCCGCGTCAGTACGCGAGCCCAAGGAGGAGAACGGCCACCCCAAAGAGGATACCAAACGCAACGACGGTTCGCGGATCTATCCGGATCGCATTACGATCTTCTGCATCGAAGTACCGGACCAACCCGGCGCTGGACATCAAGCCAGCATCGTTCTGCCCGCTGCTCATAGATGGTAGTACCGGGAGGTACCGCCTAAGCCTTTCGGAGCACCCTTCGCAAATCGATGGCCAGTCAGGGGAAGGGGAAGCCTCGTGCATAGGTGGGTAACCCTTATCCGGCGGCCCGAGCAACTCCCATCGGCATGACGGTCCGACTCAAGGACTTCTACGCTGATTGGTGCGGCCCATGTAAGACGCAAGATCCCATCCTCGACGAACTCGAGGATGACTACCCCGACGTCAGTTTCGAGAAGGTGGACGTCGAGGACGGGGAGGGGCAGGAGGTCGCCAACGAATATCAGGTCCGGTCGCTTCCGACACTCGTCATCGAAAACGATGACGGCATCGTAGAACGGTTCGTTGGAGTCACCCAGCGGGAGGATCTCGAAGAGGCCCTCCGCGAGGCGGGCGCCTGAACGTCGTTCTCGGGTTCGGGTACGACACACCACGACCTCCCTTGTGTAGCCGTGCTGCCGACAGTAGGATGGTTACCGCCTGACCGTTACTAGAGCCTGGTCGGCGGCGTTTCACTCGGCACAGCAGGCCTGCCCGCCATCAATGTCGGTTTCTTGTCCTCCGTCCGCCTCCGCTTCCTTTGCCTCTGCGGCAGCGGCCGCTCCAGTCAGTTCGTACAGGTTCTGTCGTGCGTCTGCGAAATAGACATCCTCGTCAACCACCCCGATTCCTTCCAATCTTTCCAGGGCGTATCGTACGGTTCGGGCCGAAAGCATCGACTCCTCGACGATCCCCTTCTGTGTGAGCGGACCGTCGTATTCGAGGACCTTGAAGACAAGTTTGGCGCTCGGCGGGAGGTCCTCTAGGTTCTTGCTCTCTTCTTGTTCCGTTCCTGCCATCGTTACGAATCGAAACAATCCAAGCGTATAAAACTTGAGATGCATTGACCTCCTCCCCGCCCTGAAGGTTGAGGCTTTTCCCCTCGAAACTTCCGTAACGGATCCCACCGGGGCTCCCTCCACTGGAACGAACTGCTTTTGACTGCGGGCCGTCCAGGCGTATGTATGTCGACAGAAACCGCTGCGGATGAACCCGGGGCCGACGAGTCCGGCCTCTCGGACCACATCCGGGGGATCACCGTCACGACCCTCGCGTGCCTGGCTGGAATCACCGCAGCGCTCGTATCCGCGTCGATATTCGGGACTACGACAGCGGCTGCCGCCAACCGCCAGTCCGTGCTGGTGCTTTTCGGGTTCATCGCGATCCAGTACCCCGTCCTGAAGCTGGTCGGCGTCGATATCGACGAGTTCGGGATCAAGGACAACCTCTACATCACCTTCATGACGTTCACCCTGTGGTTCATCTCCTACGGGGTACTGCTTTCTTCTGGCTGACATGGCCGACGACTCGATCGCCGTCGTTGATTTGGATCGGTGCCAGCCGGATCGATGCAACTACGAGTGTGCGAACTACTGTCCCCCCAACCGGACCGGCAAGGACTGCATCATCACGCGCAAAGAACGGTACGACGAGGACGAACCCTACGACGGAAGCCCCGAGCAGGTGTGGATTTCCGAAGAGATCTGTCTGGGCGAATCCTGCGGTATCTGCGTCGAAAAGTGCCCGTTCGACGCCATCGAGATCATCAATCTGCCCCAAGAGCTGCCCGACTCCCCGGTGCACCGATACGGCGACAACGCGTTCGCCCTGTACGGCCTCCCGGTTCCCGAGCCCGGAAAGGTGACCGGCGTGCTCGGCCCGAACGGGATCGGCAAGTCGACGGCGGTACGGGCGCTTGCCGGGGAACTGATTCCGAACCTCGGGAACACCGCCGAGGACCCAACCTGGGACGCTGTTCTCGAACAGTTCCGTGGCACGGAACTCCAGACCTACGTGACCCGAATGCTCGATGAGCAGATTACGGTGGCACGCAAGCCCCAGTACGTCGATCGCATCCCGGACCAGTTCGCGGGCAGTACACGAGAGTTGCTCGAACGCACCGATGAACGAGGGGAACTCGATCGACTGATCGACAGGCTCGGTATACGGCCCGTGCTCGACCAGGATATCGGATCCATCTCGGGAGGGGAGTTACAACGGGTGGCCATCACGGCAGCCCTCGCCCGCGACGCCGATGTCTATTTCTTCGATGAAATCACCCCATATCTCGACATCGGACAGCGGATGACTGCCGCTCGCCTGATCCGGGAACTGGCGGAGGACACGGACCGTGCGATGATGGTCGTCGAACACGATCTGGCTATCCTCGATCTCCTCGCAGACGTGCTTCACGTGACGTACGGGCAACCCGGGGCGTTCGGCGTCGTTACGGACCCGAAATCGACACGGAACGGCATCAACGAATATCTGGAGGGATACCTCTCCAACGAGAACATGCGGATCCGTCCAGACTCGATCGAGTTCGAGGAGCACGCCCCACGAACGTCGACGACCGGACGACCGCTCGTGGAGTATCCAGAGCTGCGAAAGTCGTACGGCCCGGACGAGTTCACGCTGGAAGTCGCTCCGGGGACGATCCATCAGTCGGAAGTGCTGGGAGTCGTCGGTCCGAACGGGATCGGCAAATCCACGCTCGCAAAGCTGTTCGCCGGACGGCTCGACCCCGATGAGGGGAAAGTTGATTTCAAACTCGATATCGCTTACAAGCCCCAGTACATCGAAATCGACCAACCAATGCGGGTCGACGCGTTCCTCTCCTCGATCACCGATGAGTTCGGTTCTTCATACTGGACGACCGAAATTGCCAGCCCACTCCAGCTCGAACGCCTGTACGAACAGCAACTGACGGATCTATCGGGCGGGGAGCGACAGCGTGTCGCCATCGCAGCGACGTTGTCCGAGGACGCGGACCTGTACGTCTTGGACGAACCGTCCGCCCACCTCGACGTCGAACAGCGGGTCCAGGCTACGAGTGCGATCCGACGGTATGCCGAGAACCACGACGCGACGGTGCTCGTGATCGACCATGACATCTACATGATCGACCTTCTCTCCGACCGGTTGCTCGTGTTCGACGGCGAACCCACTCAGGAAGGGTTCGCATCGCCTCCCAAGGAGATGCGTGCCGGCATGAACGAGTTCCTCGCGGATCTGGACGTGACGTTCCGCCGCGACGAACGGACTGGCCGTCCCCGGATCAACAAGCCGGGGTCACAGAAAGATCGACAGCAGAAACGACAGGGCGAGTACTATTACGCGCCCTAGTCAGCGAGAATTCTGACGGACTCGGCTTCGGTTCCAGCAGGCGTGCCGGTATCGATGTCACTCGTGGGACCAGTTGTCGCGGCCGGTCGGGGTGCCCCTACCCGACCCCCCGGCCGGGCGCGACGGGCTATCGAGACACGGACCTCACATGTGTTTTGTCGTTTTTATCTCCGCGGTCCCCCGTCGCGGGATCGTTTGCTGTAGACACCAGCGACGGCCCCGGTAGTCAGACGCCCGGTACACCAATCGCAGATAAGGACCCGACCCCGAAGGAAGCGAGCACGGAGAGGACGATCAAGGCGGTAACGATCGCTACCAGAGCAATCCCTGCCGCAGTGAGCCATCCTCCGCGATACCGCCATTTGATTACCGCGAGATACGCGACGAACGTCAAGACGGGTCCAACGACCGGAATTCCTCCGACAAGAAAGCTCACGATCCCCCAGACAGCGGCCCCGATGAGGGCCGTCCAGACGGCGTGCTCAAAGCTTCGAGATCCTGCCAGCACGGCAGCGCCGACGTAGATTCCAAGGCCTCCTACGAGGGCACTCACAATGAAGACCACCGCTGATTCGACGAGACCCATGTTTTTTCCACACAGACAGGACCTGAAAGGGTTTCCGCTATCCGCTCCCCCGGCGCTTTGGATACCGGTCGGCCCGGCTCCCATCACGGGATTGATAACGGGTCGGAATAACATGGAACTATGTCCACGGAACAGCCCGAAGCAACGTCCGCAGCGCCTGAACCATACCAGGAACTCATTGACCGTTTCGAACGCATCACCTACCTCAGCGACGCTGGGGGTGTGCTTGGCTGGGATCAGCAGGTCACGATGCCGGAAGGTGGCGCCCCCGCCCGTGGAAAGCAGCTGTCGGCCGTCTCAGGTATCACGCATGAACTCCTTACGGACGACGAAGTGGGAGACCTTCTGGAGGACCTGTCCAATGCGGACCTTACCGACCGGCAGGCGGCGGTTGTCCGTGAAATCCGACGCCGGTACGAACGGGAGTCGAGCGTTCCCGAGGAGCTGGTCGCCGAACACGCACAGAAATCGTCCGACGCCCAGCAGGTGTGGCAACAGGCGAAGGCCGAAAGCGACTACGACCAGTTTGCCCCCATCCTCGATGAACTGAAGCAGCTCCGAGTCGAGCGATCACAGCATATCGACCCGGACGCGGACGCGTATCCGACGATGTACGAGGATGGGATGCCGACGCTTCCACTGGAGACCGTCGAGGACATCTTCGCCGATTTGAAAGACCGGCTCCCTCCGCTGATCGCAGACATCAAGCAGAACGGCGATGACTTGCCCCGTCCGTTCGAGGGACAGACGTTCCCCGAGTCGGACCAGGCGGCACTCAACGAGGCGGCCGCGGACTTCATAGGGTACGACTGGGATCGGGGTCGACTCGACACGTCACCACACCCGTTCACATCCGGAACGCAGTTCGACGCGCGCATCACGACGAGATACAAGGAAGACGACCCGCTCGACGCGCTCACCGCCACGATTCACGAGTTCGGCCACGCGACGTATCAGCTTGGACTCCCACAGGATGAGTACGGCACCCCTCTGGGAAGCGCGCGAGGGGAAGTCCACGAGTCTCAGTCCCGGTTCTGGGAGAATCACGTGGGGCGAACCAAGACGTTCTGGGGCGAGTTCCTCCCCGTATTCAAGGAACACCTCTCGGGCGTCGAGGACCTGTCCGTCGATGAGGTGTGGCAGGCCGCCAACCGGGTTTACCCGGAGAACACTATCCGGGTCGAGGCGGACGAGGTCACTTATCATATGCATATCATCCTCCGGCACGAGATCGAGCAGGAGTACGTTGACGGGGATCTCACAGTGGCGGAAATCCCAGACCGGTGGAACGAGCTGATGGACGAATACCTCGATGTCGTTCCCGAGGACGATGCTGCGGGGTGCCTCCAGGACATCCATTGGACCGGTCGGTTTGGAGGCTTCCCCAGCTACACTGTGGGCTCGGTTCTCGCGGCCCAACTCACCGCCGCTATGGAAGGTGACATCGACCGCGAAGGCTGCATCCGCGACAGGGAGTTCGACCGCCTCTGGGAGTGGATGACCGAACACGTGCATCGCCACGGCCAACGATACGAAACTCCTGAACTGATCGAACACGCTACCGGCGAACCGCTGACGGCCGAGTACTTCCTCGAGTACGTCGAAGAGAAGTTTACGGACCTTTACAACCTGTAGCCCTGCCACACGCTCGCTGCCCAGACTGGCTTTCGCTCGCTACGTGTCACCACTTCGTCCCAGCATCCACAACTTACCGACTCACCACACGACCAGTCACCCCGTACAAGAGACTGCATGCGCTGGGCCTCCGACGGAGGGGATGACGAGTGGGCGCGAGACCCGGGACGAATCGGCACTCTGAGCACACCGACCGGCCGTCTCAACAACTCCATCTGTCTGGTCAGAAGGCATATATAGTAGTATGTCATACAATGACACGCATGGCCACTGCACCGGATTCCGATGACGACCTGTTCGACGAGTTCCTCTCTGCCCGCGGTCACGAACCAAGCCGAGAATGGGACGAGTCGTACAACAAGAAGCAGTGCCCCGAGTGTGGGGGTCTCCACGCGTCATCGGCGGTACAGTGTACGGTATGCGGATGGGAGCCGCGGAACTAAGCGTTCAAGGGGTCCGTCTTTCCTAGCTCTGCCAGCACCGTCGTTTCAGTACCTGCGACTCCCGATTTGTGTCTCGTGGCGGGTTTCCAGGGATCGACGGACGGGGTCCGAGCCCCGCCGTCCATCCCCGAGCTGACAAGGGTACCCGCCTCCAGCCGCAAGTGTAAAACGGTTGCATCGAAGCCGGGTCTCTTATGTCGAAGGCCGTCTTGAGATGGTCTAATGAGCAAGCCGACTGTGACACGGCTATTCGGTGGCCCCGGGAGCGGCAAAACTACAGCCCTCCTCGATCGGGTGGAAGAACTCCTGGATGAGGGTGTCGACATCCGGGACGTCCTGGTGGTCTCCTACACCCGGGCTGCAGCCGCAGAAGTACGGGAGCGGCTGGCCCAGCGGCTTGACACGACGCCCCGTCATCTCCAGGGGAACGTCTGTACGATGCACGCGAAAGCGTACGAACTCTTGGGGTTGTCCCGGGGGGACGTCGTCAGCGAGGATGACAAGCAGGAGTTCTGTGAGGAATACGGGTTGGAGTACGAAGACGAACACTCCGGCGGCGGGCGGCGGACAGCCCGGTCGACGACGCTCGGTAACAAAATCATCGCTACCTCTCAGTGGTTGCAGCGAACCCGCAGGGAGGTTGCCGACTGGTATGATGTCCCGTTCCAATGGAACGTGGACGAAGTCCGACTCCCTCCGGACGTCGATCCCCGCGCGCAGGAAGGCAACAAGTACACACCAACGTGGTCCTCGGACGATGACCGGGTCGACATCCCCGAGGCGATCCGCGCCTGGCGGGCCTACAAGGGCGACCATGACCTTGTCGGGTTCGCCGACATGCTCGAACGAGTGAAAGGGCGTTCGCTGCTCCCGAGCGTCGATCATCTGGTGATCGACGAATTCCAGGACATTACGCTTCTCCAGTACGACGTCTATGAGGAATGGCGGCCGCACATGAAGACCTGTTTCATCGCTGGCGACGACGACCAGGTCGTGTACGCGTGGCAGGGGGCAGACCCGGATCTCCTCTTGGATACGCGGGTCGATGAAGACGTCGTCCTTCCGAACTCCTACCGGCTCCCCTCACGGATCCTTAATGTCGTGAACAGGGAGATACGCCACATCGACAAGCGGCAGGAAAAGGATCTGCGTCCCAGAAAGGAGGGTGGCGTGGTGGAGGCGATCGAGTCGCCCTCGATGCTGGATCTAGTCCGGAACGTCCGTGCAACGGTCGAGGAGACGCTGAACGCGGATGACGACCGGCCCGGCGACATGATGCTGCTGTTCCGTGCCCGCTACCAGATGTTCCAGTTCATTGATGAGTTCCTCGACGAAGGGATCCCCTTCTCCGTGATGACCGACCAGCGCATGTGGACGGACCGGCTTACGGACTACGTTCGGGCCGTCGAAGCCGTTGATACTGGGGGGGAACTCTCAGTCCTCGAAGCTCGACGGCTTGCGGACATCCTGCAGGAATCGGCATTCGGCACGGCCGACCGGGAAGACCTCTATGAATTCTTGGACGATGTCGAGGAGCGGGCGGACGAGGACGACCTCGCTGAAATCCCGCTCGATTCCGATGACGTCGCCGAGTTCGTCCCCTTCATGCCAGACCCCGCCAGCGCGGGTGACATGGCCCGTAAAGTGACCTCGTTCCAGCGGAAATCGATGAAAGCCTACTTCGCTCAGGATTACCAGGGCATGGACCCCTCCATGGTCAGGGTCGGCACCATTCATTCGGCCAAGGGTCGGGAGGCGGACCACGTGTTCGTCGCCACGGACCTGACGGAAAAGGTCGTCGAGCAGATGGCAGCCCAGGTCAGACAGGAGGACCGGGACGTCGATGGCGTCGACGAATTTACCAAAACGACCAATCCTGTTCCGATCCTTACTGACAACGAGCGGCGGGTGTTCTACGTCGGGATGTCGCGTGCCAGGGAGCGCCTCGTGATGCTCGAGAACCTCATCAGTGGCGCTCCAACGCTTCCCGTGAGTGTGGTCCTTCACAACGAGATCCGGTCGGAGTCGGCTCCCGAACTGATGGAGACGGCGGCTGAGCCCGAATCACTGCCGGAACCGGAGCCGTAGGTCTCCCGTGGTGAGCACCGACGAGGAGTCCGATCCTCCATCGTTTTCACCCGACTACGAGTTCCTCACGGTCGAACTTCGCGCCAGGGGCGCGACGGGATTCGTCGCGGTCGGAGATCGTTTCGACGACACTCTCCGGTACCTATCACGATTTGAGGGACCGGACCGGTCGTACGCCTTCGTCTGTGCTGACCAAGAGACTGTCCTGTGTGCACCCACGTTGTTCGATGCACAGGCTGCCCGGGAGTTTCCCGGAGACGACGTTCGGACCGGCCAGCAGGGCAGCCCCGCTGGAGTGCGAGCGGCGGCCGTCTTGGAGGGGATGGGGC
>CAZCXJ010000008.1:0-9948 GCA_964502585.1 uncultured Candidatus Halobonum sp. | reverse complement strand
TTGACAACTGACCGCCTACGGCGCGAGGTCAACGCCGTCCTCTCGTCGCAGGGTGTCCGGGACGCGGGAAACACCGTCATCGGCGCTGGCGAGACGGCCACGGACCTCCATTTTACGGGAAACGACCCGATCTTCGCTGGCGAAACCGTGCTACTGGACCTGTCTCCCCGGGGTCCAGACGGGTACTACGGGGATCTCACGCGAACGTATACGATCAGGGGAGAGGGAGGGTGGGATCGCCGAGCCTATCTCGCCGTGAAGGCGGCCCGGAAAGCCGCGCTTGCGGAGCTTCAGGCCGGCGTATCGGCGGTCAAGGTTCACACGGAAGCGGCCGCTGAGATCGCTGCACACGGGTTTCGGACTGATTCACGGACCGTCGGCTTCACTCACTCAACCGGGCATGGAGTGGGCATCTCCCTGCATGAACGCCCAACGCTGTCGGCCGATACTGAGTTGAAGGCCGGAACGGTCATCACCGTCGAGCCGGGTGTGTATAATCCCGACGAAGGTGGGGTCAGGCTTGAGGACCTCGTCCTCGTTACTGACGAGGGTTACGAGCTTCTCGCCGAGTATCCGTTCGGCCTCTCGCCTACGTCCCGTGGGGAGGGTGTGACGGAGGCTTCATAATCCATTCCCCTGTGACTCAACTCTCGGACGACTCCATTTCACCTGATTCGCCCGCGGTTTCGCTCGTGGCAGTATCGTCTCCGTCGTGCTCCCCGTTCGCGACGAGCGTGTCAATGGCTGTGGTCGCGGCTTTTTCCGGTAGGTCTGCCGGCGTCGTCAGATACTGTGGCAGGACGACCATCGCGACTGCGACGGCCACGAGGACTCCCCCGACGAGAACGTTCCCGCCAAGTGCGGTCTGGACGCCGAAGATACCGACAGGTAACGCGAAAATCAGCGTCGTCGCCAACCCAACCATGTCGAGGATTCCTACCCGCATACCCGTCCTGTTCTCCAACAGAATCGAAATGCTCGAAGAGGCTTGACCCTACCGGTCATCTCTGAACCAACGAGGAAGCGTCGCCGTTCACGGCTGGTGGAGATGTCACCCGGTCAGTCTTGCGAGGGTCCCGGGTCCGCCCCGAGTCCGGCTCCTTCTCCTTGTGTGCCCGTCGGCAACTCGTCGTCGTCGACACTCAGTCCAGTCGTCACGAGCATCCGGATTCCGCGACGAACGGAGATATCTACCTCATAGATGTCGGTCTCGGGGAGCATCAGGAGCGCTCCAGCTGTCGGGTTCGGGCTGTTCGGGACAAACACCGTATACATTGACTCCTCAGTGACCGCTCCAGCGGCCCGCGGGGCCTCGTTCGTGACGAACCCGATTGAATACGCGCCCCGGCGATGGAACTCGACGAGGACCACGCTCTCGAACCCGGCTGTCCGTTCGACGATCGACTCGCTCACCTGCCGAACGCCGAAGTAAACCGTCCGCACGAGCGGGACCAACTTGAGGCCGCGCTCGAGACCGCCGAACAGCCGCTGCCCGATGCTGAACGAAGCGATGTACCCGAGCGCTACGATCGCCATGGCGATGACCGCTGCGGCAAGCACCTGTGCGAGCAGCTGTTCACGAACTACCGTTCCCAGGCCCAGTCCGACAACCACCGAATCAAGAACGCCGGAGAGGCGCTGAAAGGCGAAGTTTAGGACGAACACCGTTACCGCAAGCGGTGCGATGAGCAAGAGCCCGGCGACGAAACTGGTCCGGACGCGCGCGAGGAGTCCCATGCGGACCTGCGTGGTGTCGACGCGGAAAAACCCGCGGATGGTTCAACGGACGCTTCCGATCGAACCAGGGGGAACGGAACGCTTTCGACCGACCGGACGCAACCGCGGAGTATGTTTACTGGAATCGTGGAAACTGCCGGCGAGGTTATCCAACGTGACACGACCGACGATGGTCTCCGTCTCCGAATCCGGGCTCCAGGACTGGACTCGCTTCACGAGGGCCAGTCGATCGCGGTAAGCGGGGCCTGTCTGACTGTCGAAGCCCACGATTCGGGATGGTTCGAGGTGTTCTGTGCTGCCGAAACCATCGCGAAGACCTACCTTGGCGAGGTTGAGGAAGGAGACCGGTTGAATCTTGAGCGAGCGCTACCGGCAGACGGACGGTTCGACGGACACCTCGTACAGGGTCACGTGGACACTACCACGAGGGTCACTGCGATCGAGCGAGTCGGGGAAGATTGGCGGTTCTCCTTCGGGCTCCCCGACCGATATGGACAGTATATCGTATCCAAGGGCTCAATCGCCTTGGACGGCATTTCGCTGACGATCGCTGACCGCCGGGAAGAGGAGTTCGACGTTGCGATCATCCCGACGACCTACGACTTGACAACTCTCTCAGAAAAGGAAGTCGGTGATCCGATCCACGTCGAGGTCGACATCGTGGCCAAGTACGTCGAGCGGATGGTCGAAGGATACACCTCCTGACAGCCGCTTCGAGTCGGTCCTGACGGGTCCTATCCCGAACCCCGAGACCGGGTGGTCGGTCACTGGCCGACGCTGGCCAGACTGAATCGAACCACTGCGGTCAGTCCGGCTGGTCCATTATCCGGAGGAGACCCAGGGAATCTCGTCCACGAACTCCCGAACTTGGTCGAGCCCAGCCAATGCCGTCGTTGCGCCAGCGCGGGTGGTCGCCACCGCCCCGACGGCATTTGCGAGCGCCAATATACGCTCCCCGTCGGTGACACCCGCCTCCAAACCCGCAATCGCCCCAGCCAAAAACGCATCCCCGGCCCCTGTCGTGTCGACGACCTCCACCTCAAACCCTCCGTGGCGCGCCGTTCCGGAGACTGGACTTGAGGGAGTCCCGTAACACAGCGCTCCCTCGTCACCCAGTGTCAACAATACGGTGTGAGGACCGTACTCGGCGACGCGGTGAGCGACCTCCACTGGATCGGACCCCGAGATCCCCGCAGTCGCGAACTCCTCTGGCGTCCCCTTGACCACATCGACGAGGTCGAGGGCTCCCCTAATAACTGCCGCGTATTCAGCGCGACTGTTCCAAAGCTCGGGTCGCCAGTTCGGATCGAGGGAGAGGGTACGCTCCTCTTCAGTCCCCCGTTCCAGCAGGTCCAGAACGGCCGATCGACTCGGTTCATCGGTTAACACGACACCAGTCGCGTGGATCCAAGATCGTTCCCGTACCGTTTCGTCCGGGACTGTGCCGGGTTGCATCCGAGTGTCTGCCGTGTTCGACCTGTAGAAACTGAACCCGCGCTCGCCGGACTCGTCGTGTTCGACGAACGCGAGTGAGGTCTTCGCCTCGGTATCGCGGATGATGAACCGTGACGGGATATCACAGCTCGACAGCGTCCCCGCGAGAAACTGTCCGAACCCGTCAGTCGCGATCCTCGTCCACAAAAGCGGGTGCGCTTCGATCCGGTCGAGCGCAACCGCGACGTTGGCCCCCGACCCTCCGAACGCCGGCTGAAACCCCCCGACCGCCGATACCGGACCGGGTTCGTCAGGCATGAAGTCGACCAGCGTGTCGCCCGCGACCAGGATGTCGTGCTCGAACTCCCTAGCGGCCATGTGCCCCGCGTCTTCCTCCGACTACTTAGCCGCTCCCCTGGTTCGTCTCCGATCGTCTGCACGCGCTAGGCACCTGTTCTAGTAACGCGATAGCCCGCCCGCTCACGGGTGGACCAGGCCCACAACTGGGCGGCTTATCCACGTTCGTAGCCACGACTGGTGGGGTGGATGTTTGTATAACATCAGTAAGTGAGCGGGTTCTATACGTGGTCGTCGAGGAAGTCTACCACCGCGGAGTATGCCTCGATACGATTCTCGAGTTTGGAGAAGCCGTGCCCCTCGTCGTCGAAGATCAGCTTTCTAACCGGAACCTGCTGCTCGCGGACCTTTTTCACGATCTGTTCAGCCTCGCCCACCGGTACACGCGGGTCGTTTTCCCCGTGCAGGACGAGCAGCGGCGCGTTGATCCGTTCGATGTTGTTTATCGGGGAGATCGATTCGAGGAATTCCCGGTCCTCCTCTAGGGACCCGTATTCGGCTTCCCGGAGGTCTCGCCGCCAGTCACCGGTGTTCTCGAGGAACGTGACGAAGTTCGCGATACCGACTATGTCGACCCCGGCAGCCCACAGGTCGGGGTACTCAGTGAGTGCAGCGAGTACCATGAATCCCCCGTAGGAGTCGCCCTTCGCAACGATACGGTCCGGATCTACTGCGGGATGGTCGTGGAGCCATTCCACCCCTGCCTTGATGTCCCGGACCGAGTCCATCCGGTTCCGGACGTCGTCGAGATGGGAATACGCCTTCCCGTACCCGGAAGATCCACGCACGTTGGGTTCGAAAACGCCGTACCCGTGCGAAAGGAAGTACTGTTTGGTGGGAGCGAACGACGGGCGTCGTTGGCTCTCCGGTCCCCCGTGGATATCTACGATAATCGGCGTGGATTCGCCGGAATCGGTGTCCGGGAGGGAAAAGAACGCCGGTATCTCCCGGTCATCGAATGTGGGGTAGTGGACTAGTTCCGGCCCGACGAACGTATCCCGGGGAATTCCGGCCGTCGCGGCCTGTGTCCACTGTTCGCTACCACCCGTTTCGAGGTCGACGACGAACACGTTCGTGTTGAGCGTGCTGCCTGTGACGGTGATTCCGAGCCGCTCACCCGCATCGTCGAACGTCACCCCGCCGGCGACGCCCTTGGGTACGTCCGGCGTCGGGAACGTATCGAGGCTCGTTGGCCCCTCGAGTTCTCCTGCGGTCAGTTCGGTGTACCCGTCGACGTTCCGCGAGTAGGCGAGCCGTCCGGAATCCTCGTCTACAGCCACCCCGTCGACGTTCCATCCATCCCCCCCCGCCACGACCGTGGATACGGGGTCTAGGTTCGAGGCCTCAAGGTCGGCTGCCCGAACGACGTCGAGTCGTTCGAGCCGGAGTGTGTCGGAATCACGGTCCGTACACACGAAGACCCCGGCCCCGTCCGGGCCCCACTCGGGGCTCGAGAATCGGGCTTCGCCCGTATGAGGAGTGATTTGCGTAAGTTCGCCCGACGAGAGGTCCAACACGTGCAGGTCGTGATCGAAACTGGAGTGAGCTTCGTGTACAAGCAACCGGTCGTCCTCGGGTGACCACCCCGCAACCGAAAGCCACCCACTCCCTTCATGGACTAGTTCTGCAGCGCTACCAGTCGCCGTTCGGTTCTGAACGTAGATATCGAAAACGGATATATCCCGCCGATTGGAGGTGAACGCGAACTGCTCCCCGTCACTTCGCCATCCTCCCCATCGGTGTTTGGCATCAGGATGCCTGGTGAGGTTGGTGACGCGTCCCGTTTCCGTCTCCAGCCGGTACAGTTGAGCCCGTTCGTTCCCTCCCTCGTCCATGCCGAACGCCAGTTCCCGTCGCTCCGGGGAGAACGAGGCGAACGTAACCCGCTCGTCATAGAAGGTATGCTGTGTCGGCCACTCGCCCGGGCCGTCGAGCGTCCAAACCTGCGGGGTTCCAGTCGTGTCCATCAGGAAAGAGACGGTTCCGTCAGGGGCGAAGTCGGCGCTCCCCGCGCTTCTGATATTGAGATACCGTTCGATATCGTATCCCTGATCCGGCATGCTGACTTCCTTACCACCCTCGAGATATGGACCTTCGGGTTACGGAACGACCGCCGGCTTCCAAGTGGTGGAGGAGACACACGACTCAGTCGCCTCGCCCCAGTATCCTCATGTGGCTCGTCGCCCAGTCCGCTCCGCGTGCGCGAGCGCCCTAGTGTAGGCTTCCTGTACGGCCGCGAACGAGTCCGGATCCCCCCCGTGGTCGGGATGGACCTCCTTTATTCGTTCTCGATATGCGGTTCGGATGGCATCTTCGTTTGCGGTCGGCACCAGGTCCAGCCGTTCGAAAGCCACGCGAACGGGATCGGTATCTTCGCGATCGGGTTGCGGTTCGGGGACTTCAAAGGGAAGTCGATAGCCGAGATGGTGGCCTGGCATCTCGTGCTCACACAGGACTGCTTGCGTTCCCTGGTTTCCGAGCAGAAAATACGTCTGTGCATCGAACGTGATGGCGACGTCTCGTTCCGAGAGGTAGAACGCAACCCGGCGACCGTGAACCTCATAATCCTCGACGTACGGCTCGTCGATCCCTCGAAGGTATTCACGGATCTCGATTCGTCGGCGTTCCGAGCCCGCCCCCGGCTCCCGAGACGGAGAGCGGTCCGGGGGAAACAGCCGGTCCGCAGCGACGAACACCGCCGCGACAATGATGGAAGCCACTACACCAAGGGTGATCCCTGCAATCAGCCACGGGGGGAACGCGGCGACCAGGTTATCCACAGGCCCCCTTGGCTGGCGCCGCTATTGAACTTCTCGCTCCGCGTAGCCGGGATATCCTCCGGACCCTGGTGCTTTTAGGCCGGAGCTCAAACCTGGCTGACACCGTGCCGATCATCCGCTTTGAGGCAGCTGATACGGAGGAGTTGACGGCCATTGGTGAAGGACTGACCGGACCAGCCCGTGCCGCGGGCCGGCTGAAACTCGGAACCAGCGTCGGCAAATATGCCCTCGAGCATGGGGACGGCTGCGATGTCTGCGGAGCTCCAATCGGGGAAGGTGAGGCGTTCTATCTCGACAGCGAGGCGGCCGAAATACTCTGCGAGGAGCACGGCCGTCACCGTCGCGGAGACTGAGGCGTCGACTGGTTCAGAGCATCCCTTCGGTTTTGAGTCCGGTGATGATGTCGTCAACGAGCGACTCCACGTCATCGTAGGGGAACTCCTGGTGTGAGCCCAGTTTCGCTGCCAGTTCCATCGCAGTGAAACTGATGTCACCGGCTTCGAACCGGGTCCCCGGCCCGTTTGGGAGGGCTGGGACCAGGTCCATCTGGTTTTCGACCGGGAAGTCCGCCCCGCCGAATGCCTCGGTGAACTGTTCGCGAAGCTCCGCTTCCACGTCAGCGTCCGTCATAGGGGAACCGAGCGCCAAGACGAGCAAAAGCGTTCCGAAACCTGTAGCGTCGAGTGCCGTCCGTCTCCGACGCCAGAGAGGTGTCGATGTCGATACGTGACGGGTCGAGTCGGTAGCCATATCGGGACTGAAGTTTAAATCTATCCAAGGAACCATATGCACGTCTTCGTGTATGGCACGCTCACCGAGCCCGATCAGGTCCGGGAGGTTGTCGATTCGTTCGTCTTCGTCGGACCGGCACTCCTTGATGGACTCCATCCGGTGGACGGCCGGTTTCCGACGCTGGCGCCCCAGGGCGAGACCCCTGGCCGCCTCCTCCGGACGGACGAAATCGCGGCGCTCGACCGGTACGAGCGTGTGTCGGAAGGGCTCTACGTCCGGGTATCGGTACCGCTTGATGGGACCGACCGGGGAAGAGATAGCAGTGGACACCCGTCCGTGACGCCGCCCGAGGCAACTCTCTACATCGGCGATCCGACTCGTCTAGGTGCGGACGTTACCTGGCCTGGGGAGGGCACGTTCGAAGACAGAGTCCGACGATACGTCGCTGACAACGACGTTCGCGTGACTTCGATTGAGGGGAGTGAGGGTCGAACTCGGACGCACGACTGACAGCCGTCGGACACTCTCTCCGTCTCGGCCCCATCACGCGGTTTCACTTCCACTACGCGTGACTCACCTTTATTATCTCCCAACCCCCTCATGGAAACGCACGTCACACGCACGTGCGTTCCCCTTCTTCCCCACTAGACGCACACTGACAGTGACCCGCAGGGCCGGCGTAACCACTAAAGGGCAACCCGCAGGACCGTCGGTGTATGCTCACTTTGGAGGACGTGACGGCCGCCCGGGACCGTGTCAAAGACGTCGCCCGTCACACTCCGCTTGACTACTCACATACGTTCTCCGAGATGACAGGCGGCGACGTTCACCTCAAACTTGAGAACTTCCAGCGAACCGGTTCGTTCAAGATCCGTGGTGCGGCGAATCGTATCGCGACGCTCTCGGATCAGGAACGAGCCGCAGGCGTCGTTACTGCCAGTGCCGGGAATCACGCTCAGGGGGTCGCGCTGGCAGCATCACGGGCTGGCGTAGACTCGAAGATCGTGATGCCCGAGTACGCCCCGTTCGCCAAGATCGACGCTACCCGGAACTACGGTGGTGAAGTCGTTCTACATGGGGCTGACTACAACGAGGCACAGGAACGAGCCCGCGAGCTCGAACGCGACGAAGGACGGACCTACATCCACGCCTTCGACGACTGGGAAGTCATGGCCGGGCAGGGAACGATCGGGCTAGAGATCCTCGCGAAGCGGACGGACATCGACACCGTGGTGGTCCCCATCGGTGGCGGGGGTCTCATCTCCGGGGTCGCTACCGCGGTAAAAGGGCGTCTGGACGACGTTCGCGTGGTGGGAGTCCAAGCGGAAGGGGCATCTTCAGCAGCACAGTCACTCGAGAAAGGGGAGATTCATGAACTCGATAGCGTCGACACTATCGCGGATGGAATCGCAACGCGTGCGGTCGGCAAGAAACCTTTTCAGGTGATTCAGCGCCGGGTCGATGAGATCGTGACTGTGACCGACGAGGAGATCGCGGTCGCGCTGACGTACCTTCTGGAACGATCGAAGACCCTGGTTGAGGGGGCCGGGGCGGTCGCCCTGGCAGCGGTACTCGAGGAGAAGTTCACCTTTGCGGACGACGAGACGATCGTTCCCGCTCTGTGTGGCGGAAACATCGACATGAATCAGCTGACGACCGTCGTAATGCGGGGGCTCGTCGAAATGGGGCGATACCTGAAGATCCGGACCGAGCTGAAGGACCGCCCCGGGTCGTTGGAAGGTTTGCTCGAAATCATCGCGTCCATGCGAGCGAACATCTACGCGGTTCGGCACGACCGGACGTCACGAGACATCGCGGTGAACGCGGCAGAAGTCGAACTCGACATCGAGACGCGTGGACACGACCACGCCGCCGAACTGGTCGCTAAGCTACGTGATCACGGGTACGAGGTCGACGTAATGGGATAAACCGACTTCCGGCACCACGATTTTACCAGCAGGCGGTTAATCGAGTCGTATGAAGCGCATTGTCTCAACCGACGAGGCGCCGGCCGCGGTCGGTGCCTACAGCCAAGCGACGACGAACGGAGACCTGCTGTTCACCGCCGGTCAGATCGCTCTGACACCCCAGGGAGAACTGCTGGACGACGCTGATATCGCCACGCAGACGGAACAAGCCCTCGACAACCTCATGGCGGTCCTCGACGCCGAAGGAGCGAACGCCTCTGACGTCCTGAAAACGACGGTGTTCCTGGCTGACATCGACGATTTCGACGAGATGAACGACGCGTACGCCGCCTACTTCGACGAGGAGCCCCCCGCCCGCTCAGCGGTCCAGGCAGGGGCCCTCCCGAAGGGGGCGGGCGTCGAGATTGAGGCGGTCGCCACCCTCGAGTGAGGTGGTATCCCGTCGAACCCGATCGGCGGTACTCTGGGGGGCCGTCGGGGCGCTCGCGTTCCTCGTAACCGCACAAGGGTACATCCTTCTCGGCTGGGAGTCCCCTTCGGGACTACTCGTGCGAGTCGGTATCGCGATCGGTATCGGCACGCTCGTGACGATCACCACCTACCTGACGGAACATCGTCTGATGCGTAAGGGAAGAACTTAACAGCGCGACTGGGATAGTTCCGTACGAGCCGGGATGGCCGAGTGGTAAGGCGCACGCTTGGAGAGCGTGTTCCCGTCAGGGATCCGGGGTTCAAATCCCCGTCCCGGCGTCTGGCTTTCAAATCGGACTGGCTAGTCCCCGGCCGATCTCGACGCGGTAACCCCGCTTCCTCGAGTCCCGACAGACCCCTCCGGCGAGTAGACACACTCGATACGCTCGCCGTCGGTCCGAATCGCAACGGCGACTTCCCTCGAACACCTCGGTACCCCGAAGCGCCGATCCACGTACTAGTAGACCGTCGAAAAAGGGATCGGTCGGTAGACGCACCTGCCGTCGGCG
>CAZCXJ010000007.1:30680-64616 GCA_964502585.1 uncultured Candidatus Halobonum sp. | reverse complement strand
TCACTGCGATCGCCAATCCGACGGTCAACAGTTACAAGCGGCTGGTCCCCGGGTACGAAGCGCCCGTCTACGTCGCCTGGTCAGACCGGAACCGCTCGGCGTTGATCCGCAAGCCCGCCGCCCGGGTGCCCGCAGCCTCGCGCATCGAGCTTCGGTCGCCAGACCCGTCATGTAATCCCTACCTGGCGTTTGCGGCCATCATCCACGCGGGACTCAATGGGGTCGAGCAGGACCTCGAAGCGCCGGCTCCGGTCCGCGAGAACATCTACGAGTTCGACGAACAGAAACGCGAGGAGTACGGTATCGATACGCTGCCGGCGAATCTCGGACAAGCGATCGACGCCCTCGAGGCCGACGACGTAATCCGGGACGCCCTCGGCAGCCACGTCACCGAGAAGTTCGTCGAGGCCAAGCGGGCGGAGTTCGCGGAATACATCGTCGAGGTCTCCGAGTGGGAACTCGACCAATACCTCGAGACGTTCTGACCCGACCTTAGCCGTCTCTTGTTACCGACACCTCGTGGCGGAACGACCGGTGCGGCGTGACAAGCCGGAACCGGATGGCGTCCGCCTGCGTTTCCATGTTCAGGAAATAGCTGATCTCGTGGCGGTGCGTGACGGTCTCCCCGGCGTCGATCCCAACACGAATCGGTGATGGCCCGTACAGCGGGCCGAGGTTGTTCAGGCTGGCCCGGAAGGTGCCGGAAACCGACCCGACGTTCTCGATATCGAACGTCACCGCGACCGGCCCGTTAAGGGCGGTCGTCTCGGGTGCGTCGATGTTCGTGACCCGGAAGTCGGGCGCCGGCTCACGGAGGGCCGAAACCACGTCATCGGGGACAGACCACGAACGGGACCCCGTCACGTCCGTGCGTCCGATCCGGGCGGTTCCCGATGACAGCGGGACCGGGAGGTCGAACCCGACCCAGCCCATCAGCGCTTCCGGATCGTAAGGACGGTCGCGGTTCACGCCCGTCTCGAGCGTGGTCGGCGCCTCGCCCCCGAAGGCGGTCCAGCCAGCGTGGCGATCTCCGGCCACGAGCTCGAGGTCGTCGGGAGCCGGCGGCGTGTCGGCGTCGACCGCGTTGACACCGACGAAGAGGAACTGCCGGTCGGCCGGCGCCATGACCCCCAACGTATCCGGGTGCACGAGATGGAGGAACGAATGGCGGTGGACGAACCCTCCGAGGGTTACCTCGGCGGTGGGCGACGGCGAACCGATCGGTCCGGCCCGTCCGAGACACCCAGCCAGACCGGCGAGCGAGACCAGGACGGCTCGTCGGGTGTGCGTCATCACACGTTGCTACCGACGGCAGGTAAAGGGGTCTTGGGAACGCTTCAGTCGCTGTTTGACCGTCGCCTACCACCAATAGCAGCAGACTGACACGGCAGCGGTCGCGAAGCCACCCCTCGGGGATCCGCCAGATCGGCACCGAGCCACGGCTGTCGGCGGTCAAAAACGGGGAAAAGCGGTTCGTTTCCTGGCGGTTCGGATCGGTCGGAGGATCGGGCCTGGCGCGGTCGGGCGCTTACATCGCGCCGCCCATACCGCCCATGCCACCCATGCCGCCCATGCCGCCGCCCATGCCACCCATGCCGCCGCCGGGGCCGCCAGCGGGCGGTCCTTCATCGCCATCGTCGTCGCCGCTTCCGCCCTTGAGGTCGCCCGCGGCGATCACGTCGTCGATCCGGAGGATCATGACGGCCGCCTCGGTTGCGGACTCGATGGCCTGCGTCTTTACGCGGAGGGGTTCGACGACACCCTCCCCCTCCATGCCGACGACGTCGCCGGTGTAGGCATCGAGGCCTGCATCGAACGATCCGGCGTCGTGACGGGCACGGAGGTCGACCAGGGAATCGATCGGATCGAGGCCAGCGTTTTCGGCCAGCGTCCGCGGGATGATCTCGACGGCGTCAGCGAACGCCTCGACGGCGAGTTGCTCACGTCCGCCGACCGAGTCGGCGAAGTCACGGAGTTCCAGAGCAAGTTCGGTCTCGGGCGCTCCGCCACCGGGGAGCACGTGACCGTCTTCGAGCGTCACGCGGACGACACCGAGCGAATCCTCCACGGCACGCTCGACTTCGTCGACCACGTGTTCGGTCCCGCCGCGGAGCACCAGGGTGACGCTCTTTGCGTCCTCCACTTCCTCGACGAAGATTCGCTCGTCACCGCCGATGTCCTTCTGTGCGACCGATCCCGCGAACCCGAGATCGTCCGCGGAGACGTCGTCCAGGGAAGAGAAGACGCGTCCGCCGGTGGCACGAGCCAACGCCTGGAGGTCGGAGTCCTTGGCGCGGCGGACGGCGAGGATACCCTCCTTCGCGAGGTAGTGTTGGGCCATGTCGTCGATGCCGTCGCCGGCGAAGACGACGTCGGCGCCGACGTCTGCCAGCTTGTCGACCATCTCCTTCAACTGTTGTTCCTCCTGATCGAGGAACTGCTGGAGTTGGTCTGGGTCGGTAACGTTCACCTCGGCGTCGATCTCCGTTTCTTTGACTTCGAGAGCGCCGTCGAACAGGGCGACGTTCGCATCCTCGACCATGTACGGCATGTTCTCGTCGACCCGTGTCTTGTCCACGATGACGCCCTCGATCAGTTCGGAGTTGCTGATAGCGCCTCCGACAACGGTTTCGACGTTCACGTTGTCCGTGTCGATGCCCTCCTCATCTCTGACGGCGAGGATGGCGTCGACGACGAGCTCGGCAAGCGTGTCTCGGGCGGACTCCGCTCCCTTCCCGGTCATCGCCGTCGCGGCGATACGCTCCAGGGTTTCTCGGTCGTCCGCCGAGACGTCGATAGCGTTCTCCGTCAGGACCTCCTTGGCCCTCTCTGCAGCCTGTCGGTAGCCCTGGGCAATCGTCGTCGGGTGGACGTCCGAGTCGAGTAGTTCCTCGGCCTGATCCAGGAGTTCGCCGGCGACGACCACGGCGGTGGTCGTACCGTCGGCGACCTCGTCCTCCTGGGTCTCGGACACCTCGACGATCATGTTGGCCGCCGGGTGGTCAATGTCCATCTCCTTGAGGATGGTAACGCCGTCGTTCGTCACGACGACGCTGCCGCCCGAGTCGACCAGCATCTTGTCCATCCCTTTGGGACCGAGCGTGGTGCGGACCGACTCGGCGACGGCCTTCCCCGCGGTAATGTTCATAGACTGCGCGTCTTTCCCGGAGGTTCGTTGGCTCTCCTCCGAGAGTACGATCATCGGCTGATTACCCATCCGCTGTCGCTGAGACATAATCGTACTACGATTGTCCGGAGTTCTATAAATACCTATCGGTCGAGATTGAGAAAACCGCATCACGCCCCGCCGACATCACGACATGTCAACGCCTATCATGCGGAGGTTTAAATACCGTTCTCGACCGTCACCGGGACTCGTTCACGCCCCCCGAACGGATCCTCATAACTGATCCCAGCTCGCTCGAACACGCTAGGAGGGATACCGATATCGGCCAGTTCGAGGTCACCGGTGGAGACGCCTGCTAGCCCGGTCTTCGGAAGGGCGAGCGTCACAGTTCTATCAGGAATCACCGCCGGGCCAGGGTCATCTCCGCTCGTTGCATCGACGCCCGACGGGACGTCCAATGAGACCAGGGTCCTGAACTCGTTCGCCCGCTCGATAAGTTCTGCCGCACGGCCGCGTGCGGCCTTCCGGAGTCCGTAGCCGATCACGGCGTCGATAGCTATCCCCTCGGGCGGGGGTGACGTCGTGGAAACGGCGACGTCAGTCGCCCGTAACACCCTCAATTGACGCGCCGGTACGCCGCTCAGCTCGTTTGGGGGCCTGTCGAGAACGACACGAACGGTTCGATTACTGTTGTTCAGATGCCGGGCAGCGACGAGACCGCCCCCACCGTTCCCGCCACCACCCGCCAGTACTGTTACAGGGCCTTCGGTTTCCGCGTGCTCTCGGACCGTCCCAGCGACAGCACGACCGGCGTTTTCCATCATCGATAGGAGATGTAGGCCGACGTCTTCGGTCGCGACACGGTCGACTTCTCGCATCTCCTTGGCAGTCACAGCCGGCACGGGGTTACCTTCGACCGCGAACACGGTAGTCGATGGTAATCCCGCTGTGGGAAAAGGTCTCCCGGTCGGTCCTCTCCACGGAGGCGGTGATCGCAGGGCAGGGTAGGATGCCTGACTACTGGCCGAATCTCGGGGTTCACACGGCTTCGATCTTGGATGATTCTCTCACCTACCCGTCGCATGACCGGCCGGCTGATCCTGCCGTTACTCTTGGTTATAAATAGATAGAGAAAAATGCATCAAAGACATGAAAGACGGGAGGGGTGGCACGGTCCGGCTGGGGCAGTTCGAATTCGAGCGGGGTGGAAACGTCCCCGATCTCAAGATCGCCTACGAAACGTACGGCGAATTTACCGGATCGAACGCGATTCTCGTCTGTCATGCCCTGACCGGAAGTCAGACAGTGATCGGATCAGCGAGGAGTCAGGGCCGTGGCTGGTGGGAGAAATTCGTCGGTCCTGGGAAACCCATCGACACGAGTGAGTACTTCGTCGTCTGTGCAAACGTGCCAGGATCGTGTTACGGCTCCTCCGGCCCTAGCACGGTCAATCCGAGGACTGGGAAGCCGTACGGTGTCACCTTTCCACCCGTGACCGTGGGTGACTGGACGCGAGCTCAGAGGCTACTCCTCGATCGCCTTGGGGTGGATCAGTTGCACGCAGTCGTCGGCGGCTCGGTGGGAGGGATGAACGCACTCGACTGGGCCCGTCGATATCCGGCCTTCGTTGAACGCGTGGCCCCGATCGCGACAGCAGCCCGACTCGACCCGCAGCTGCTTGCTATCAATGCGATCAAACGTCGAGCAATCACCGGTGATCCCGACTGGTGCGGTGGCGATTACTACGATACTGAGCCGCCTCGACGGGGCCTCGCTCTGGCGCGGATGCTGGGACATATTACGTATTTGTCGAAAGACTCGATGAAGCGCCGATTCGGTCGCGATCCTGCAGAGCCCCCAGACGAGGACACCTATCGCACCAAAGGTCCTGTTGCGGACGCCTTCGAGTACCGGTCCGTCGAATCCTACCTCGATTACCGTGCTTCCCAGTTCGTCGAACGGTTCGACGCCAACTCGTACCTGTATCTCACACGAGCGATGGACGCCTTCGACCTGGCTGCTGGACGTGGGTCGGACGCGGGCACGCTGGCGGAATTCGATGGAGAGGCGCTGTGTGTCTCCATTACTGGTGACTGGCATTTCACCGTCAGGGACGGCGCTCGTCTCGCGGACGCGTTCGCAGCCAGTGGGACCGCGGTCGCTCATCGCGTGGTCGAATCCGACTACGGACATGATGCCTTCCTCCTGGAACCAGAGACGGTGGGACCGCCGCTTCGGGAGTTCCTCTCCAATGGAATCCAAGACGCAGCGGTCGATCGGACTCATGTGGCGCGGGAAGACCGCCCCCGTCCCAGAGACAGGCCGTAACCGAGGGTTATAAATCGGTCTCGAGTCATGCATATGGCGTATGACTAGTCACGACGAGCAGGCACCACCCAATGAAAGGCGATGGCATGACGACGATCCGGGGGACGGTCCCGGGTTCAGAACCCGGAGCGTCCATGCAGGAGTGAACCCCGATCCCGCAACCGGAGCCCGCGCTCCGCCAATTCACCAAACCACCTCGTACGTTTTCGACGATGCCGACCACGCAGCACGCGTGTTCCAACTGGAGGAAGATGGACACATTTACACTCGGATCACGAACCCGACGGTCCGGCAACTCGGAGACCGGCTGACGGCTTTGGAGAACGCGGTGGGAGCCGTCCCCACCGCTTCGGGGATGGCCGCCCTCGATCTGGCGACGTTCCTCCTAGCCAGCGCCGGGGACAACATCGTCACGTCATCGGCACTCTACGGAGGTACGGTTACCTACTATACCCATACCGTCGAACGCCGTGGTGTCACGACTAGGTTCGTCGACCCGCTGGATTACGAGGGATACGCGGAGGCTATCGACGAGGAGACTGCATATCTCCACGTCGAGACGATGGGTAATCCTTCGTTGATCACGCCGGACCTGGAACGTCTCGCGAACATCGCCGGCGATCACGGTGTACCATTGTTCGTCGACAATACGTTCGCGACACCGTACCTGTGTCGTCCGGTTGAGCTCGGGGCTGACCTCGTCTGGGAATCAACAACCAAGTGGATTCACGGTGCTGGTTCGACGATCGGCGGCGCCCTCGTCGACGGGGGGTCCTTCGCGTGGCTTGATCACGCCGACCGGTATCCCGAAATCGCTCAGGAGAATCCAGCCTACCACGGCGTCAATTTCGCGGCCCGCTTTGGAGATACTGCTCTGACTCGGGCGGCAATCGGGCGAGGGTTGAGGGATCTCGGAGCCGCCCAATCCCCGTTCGATGCGTGGGTCACGCTCCAGAAACTGGAATCGTTCCCCCTCCGAATGGAGCAGCATTGCGAGAACGCCCGAATCGTGGCTGAGTTTCTGGCTGAACACTCCGCCGTCGACTGGGTAACATATCCGGGCCTCGAGGACCATCCAACGCACGACAACGCCTCGGAATACCTGGACGGCGGGTACGGCGGGATGGTAACGTTCGGCCCAACTGGGGGCTTCGAGGCCGCCAAGCGAACTGTCGAATCGACGGAGCTTGCGAGCCTGCTCGCGAACGTGGGCGACGCAAAGACCCTCCTCATTCACCCGGCGTCAACCACCCACCAACAACTCACGGAAGCGGAACGGCGGGAAGCGGGCGTCGAACCGGACATGGTCCGGTTGTCTGTGGGGCTTGAGGACCCGGTCGACATCATAGCCGACCTTGACCGGGCGCTCGAGACAGCCACCTGAAGTCGGTTATCGAGGACCGGGTATTTTCGGACCGTAGTTATCGAAACCAGGAATCGAACCCTGCGTGTTTTTGTAAGAGTCAGTCACCAGCGACTCACAGGGCATGACCGCGTCGGACAGGGGGGGATCTTTCTCCGGGCACGCGAGCGATGGTGGCCGTATTACAGTCCTGCACGTGGATGATGACCCGGAGTTTCTCGAACTAGCGTCGACCCTCCTCGAGCGGGAGGCTGAGAACATCGCGGTGGAGACGGTAACAAGTGGGGCAGCAGCACTCGACCGACTCGACGATGGAGACGTCGATTGTGTCGTCAGCGATCATGACATGCCGGGCCGAACCGGGATCGAACTGCTCCGAGAGGTTCGGAAGGAACACGATGGTCTCCCGTTCATCCTTTTTACTGGCAACGGGAGCGAAGAGGTTGCCGGTGAGGCGATTATGGCCGACGCGACCGACTACCTGCAAAAGAACGTCGGTGGCGACACGTACGCGCTGTTAGCAAATCGGGTCGAGAACGCGGTCGCAGGCTACCGCGCTCGTCAAGAGGCGGCCCGGCAAAGGCGCATCAATTCCCTCATACGGACGGTCAATGCACGCCTCGTCGAGGCGGACAGCCGGACGGAAATCGAGCGAGCGGTGTGTGACGCCATCAGTAGTTCAGATCACTATCGGTTCGCCTGGATCGGGGAGCCTGATCTCGCCACCGGCCGGATCGTTCCCCGAACCTCTGGTGGGGAAGCGGACAGGTACCTCGATGAGATTACCGTTCGGTGCGACGATAGCCCACGGGGACATGGTCCGGCCGGAAGAGCAGTTCGAACCCAAGAAACCCAGGTCGTCCAGGATATCGCGTCGGACCCTGCATTCGAACCCTGGTATGAGCATACCTCCGACCGTGGCTTTGGCTCGGTTATCGTCCTCCCCTTGGAATCTGACGCCGACCTCCACGGCATATTGGCGATTTATGCCGGACAGACGGACGTGTTCACCCCTGCCGAGCGGACCGTCTTGGAGGAACTGGCGGGCACCATCGCGGAGGCGATAGAAGCTGCCGCGGCGAAAAGCGATCTCGTCGAACGGGAGTCCGAACTCCGCGATGCGCGTAAAAAGACCAACCGGCTCCACAGTGTCGCACGGGAACTAAGCGAGTGTACCTCTGTTGAGGGGGTCTGCGCGCGGACGGCCGACGCTGCCAACGATATTCTCGCGTTCGAGATGTGTGTTGTCACGATCAAACGTGATGCGGGGCTGGTCGTCGAAGCTGACGTGGGAGTACCTCCCAATGGAAGCGACACCATGTCCGTCGAGGAAGGGATCGCCGGCAAGACGTACCGTACCGGTGAGGCCTATCTTATCCAAGATATCGACGGCCACCCGGACGCCCAGCCTCAGGATGGGGCATACCGGTCGGCAATCAGCGTTCCGATCGGAGACCATGGCGTCTTCCAGGCAGTCGCGAAGGATTTTGGCGAGTTTGATGAGCGCGATCTGGAACTCGCGGAACTGCTCGTATCACATACTGATGCAGCACTGACCCGCGTTGCCGATCGACAGCGGCTCCGGGAAAGGGAGCAACAACTCCAAACGAAAGTCGACCGGCTTGATGGGTTCGCCAGCATCGTCAGTCACGACCTTCGGACTCCGCTGAACACTCTGCTCGGAGCACTCGAACTCGCCGAAGAGACGGGCGATCCGGAGCATTTCGACCGATGCCGCCGTGCCATCGACCGGATGGACCGCTTGATTGAGAATCTGCTTGCACTGTCTCGTGAGACGGACCCCGTTGACGACAAGGACCTCGTGGACGTCGGTCGCGTCGCCAGGGAGTGTTGGGAGGGCCTTGAGACGTCGAACGGGACACTACAGGTCGCGGCGCATAAGCCGATTGCCGCCGACTTACAACTCCTCCGGCAGCTACTGGAGAACCTCCTTACGAACGCCCTCCAGCACGGCGGTGACCGTGTCACAGTTACGGTCGGAGCTATCGAGGGCGAAGACGGATTCTACGTCGCGGACGATGGTCCCGGGATTCCGGCGGACATGCGCGACACCGTGTTCGAAGCTGGATACACGACCGCCCCGGACGGAACTGGGTTTGGGCTTACGATTGTTGACCGGATCGCCGAGGCCCATGACTGGCAGGTTTCGGTCACCGAAACGCCCGACGGCGGAAGCCGGTTCGAGATAGCTGGCTCCGGCTCTGTCGCCCACGATGCCGGGAGTATCGGGACCGAGCATCTCACTGGTCGGTGACGATTTCGACCGGCTCGATATCGTGCTTGGAGGCTGCCGTCTCGAGTCGCTCCACTCTGTGGGTGATCACCCCAGGTGCATGGCTATCCGTGCCCAGCGTAAGGTCGACATCGTAATCGAGCAGTGTCTCCAAGAAGGTCGGGGTCGGATGTAACTTCCCGTACTCCTCGAGGACCCGGCCAGCATTGATTTCCGGGACCGTCGAGGACTCGGCAAACGCGGCTGCCGTACGTTCGTAGTGCTCCTGATTGGCGAGCCCTCGCAGCGACGGAGTCCGTTCGATGAGATCAGGGTGTGCTGCAATGTCGAAGAGCTCCGACTCCACCAGCGCGATTTGTTTCTCGAAGTATCGGTCAACAAGTCGAGACCGCTCTCGTTCGGATTTCTCCGCGAAATACGATCCCCGATGGACGTTCCTCCCGTCGAGGTCATGGACGCTCCCGACGGCATAGTCGAAGTCCGCCTCCCCGAGAAACGATCGAATCGCGGGTTCGTCGTCCGGGTCGAAGTCCAACTCGACTGCATCAAACACCGCGATCCCGGATGTCTCCCTCAGCGTTTCGATCGCTTCGCGCCGCCGCTCATATGTCAGGTCTAGATTGAATCCCATCTGTCGCTTCCGATCCTGTTTGACGGGTGCTGATGAAACATTGCAGTGATCCGCAAACCCGATCCCTTCCAGGCCGGCTTCTTCTGCCGTCTCAATCATGAACTCCATGAATCGACCGTCGGAGTAAGTGGAGTGCGCGTGGTAGTCGTATCGCATTACCCGACCCGAGACGCGACGGCTGGACGTATCTTCCGAATTCGTCTCGTCGGACGGATCGGCCCGTCGATCGTGGTGTGGTCAGTCCTGAGTCTCACAGGCGGAGAGCCCTCCGAGCACCGGTGTCGACTCCCGCTCATTCTTGCAAACCGTGTCCCTGCTCCAGGTGAGTGATGTCCTCAACCGTCTCCCGTCGCCGGGCCAGGACGGCTTCGTCGCCCGTCAGTGCGATCGTCGCTGGTCTGGGTTGTGAATGGAACTGCAGTGTCATCTCGTACCCGTAAGCACCCGCATTCCCGATCGCGAGGAGATCGTCCCGTTCCGGTTCCGGCAACACCCGACCTCTCGCCAGGACGTCACTACTCTCGCAGATTGGGCCTCCAACCATACATTCGACCGGCTCCCGCCTCCCGGCATCCGGGGCCAGATTTCGTAGTGGATGATATGCCCCGTACAACGCGGGACGAAGGAGCGTGGTCATACCCGCGTCAACACCGACCACCAGGGTCTCGGGTGTGGGTTTGATGGTGTTCACGCGCGTAAGGAGCAGTCCCGCGTCAGCCACCACGTACCGTCCCGGTTCCAACACCAGTTCGGCATCCATCTCCGCGAAGGCCTGCCGCGTCGCCTCTGCGACGGCGTCGAGATCAAGCGGCTGATCGGTCTCGTGGTACGGAACGCCCAACCCGCCGCCGATATCGATCGTCTCGATCCGAAGCGGGGCCTCGCGAGCGAAGTTCGCCATCCGCCGACAGAACCGTCGGTGTTCGTCCATTTCGTCACCGAGCATCCCGCTCCCGGCGTGGGCATGTAGCCCGCGAACATCGAGGCCCCGCTCCGTTGCCCGCGCGAGCACCTCCGGGACTCGGTCTGCAGGAACGCCGAATTTCGGATTCGTCCCTGTAATCACTTTCTCGTGGTGACCTGCCCCGATATCTGGGTTCACCCGGAGCAACATTCGACCTGCAAACCCACGGTCAGCGAGCCGATCGACCGTATCTCGCGCTCCCGCTGTCAGTGTGAAATCGGGGCTTTCTGACGCTATCTCACAGGCGTGGTCGAGAGCCGACGCGGGAGGGTTGACTGCGGTATACTGAGTCGTTCCCGGGTCTGCTCCCGCCGCAAGCGCTCTATCAACCTCCCCCGGCGATCCACACTCGATACCGACTCCCACCCCGATGAGTCGCTGGAGCACGTGCCCACCGGCGTTCGCCTTTGCGGCATATTTCACCGTGGCTTTCGAGAAAGCCCTTGTGAGCCGACGGTAGTTCGCCTCGGCGCGGTCGAGGTCAAGGATATATAATGGGGTTCCGTGTTCATCCGCGAGCCTTCGGAGATCAGGACCGTTCCAGTCGTCGAGTCGCCGGGCCGAATCAGTCATACGGCGTACTCTAGGCCCGGGGGCGTGTAGATTACGTTTTGCCCGATTATAAGCGAGCACTCCTTACTGAGAGTTCGCGAAATGCGACAGTCGACAGTTCATATCAATATTCGCTCAATTCCGGGTCGAACTCGCAACGTCCAAGCCACTCGGCTACTAACCCCCGGCCATGACCCAGCCTCCGGAAACCGAAGAAGGATGGTATGTCCTCCACGACTTCCGTCGCGTCGACTGGGACGCCTGGCGAGAGGCCCCCCAGCGGGAACGGGACCAAGCCATTGAGGACGGGGTGGCGTATCTCGAGGAGCACGAACAGGTCGCCGACGCTCCTGAGGGGGCCACTGCCGTGTTCTCCGTCCTCGGTCACAAGGCGGACTTGCTCGTTATCCATTTCCGCCCGACGATGGATGCACTATCCACTGCCGAGCGCCGGTTTGAACGCACCGCACTCGCGGGGTTCACTGACCAGCCGACGTCGTACGTGTCGGTCACCGAAGTGTCCGGTTACGTCTCGGACGAGTATTTCACTGACGACGAGGTGGACGAAGGTCTGCGCCGGTACATCGAAGGCAAACTCACTCCGGATCTCCCCGAAGACGGATACGTCTCGTTCTATCCGATGAACAAACGCCGAGGTGAGGAACAAAACTGGTACACGCTTCCGTTTGAGGAGCGAGCGGAAATGATGGCAGATCACGGCGTCACAGGACGGGAATACGCCGGGTCGATCGACCAGGTAATCGCCTCCTCGCTCGGGTTCGATGACTACGAGTGGGGTGTCACGCTCTTCAGTGACGATCCGGCCGAACTGAAAGATATCGTGTACGAAATGCGGTTCGACGAGGCGTCCGCGAGGTACGGCGAGTTCGGACCATTCTACATCGGTAGGCGGTTCCCCCCCACGGACCTTGACGCCTTTTTGCGTGGGGAGCCGATCCCAGCGGAGGACCAGCGTCCCGAAGACGAAGTCGCCGCATCATCCGACTCCGGACCTGTACCGACGAGCCAATCGAACGGGCACCCAGGATCCGATCAGGGGAGTGAAGGGGAGATCGAAGACGTTCGAGCCGAGCTGGCGGAGTTGGATATCTACGCCGGCAAACCACATGGCGAGGATGTGTTCGCGACGGTGTTGTATTCGGAAACGACACCCGAGGACCTGGCCCCCGAGATCGACGATCTCCGTGGGAACTTCGAGCACTACGAGACGCATGTCAAAACGGCCGTATACGGGTCAGAGATCGAGGCAGAAGACGCCGGATCCGGCACGCCCACACGGACTGCGGTCGTATCTATCTGGGAAACGGCGAGTGCTGCTGAGACCGCGGCGGGATTCCTCTCCGACGTTCCCGGGGTCATCCCCCGAGACGATGCGACGGAAGGCTTCGGCACTATGGGCATGTTCTACACGGTAAAGCCGGAGTACCGCGGGGAGTTCCTTGAGACGTTCGGCACGGTTGGCGACACGCTCGCCGAGATGGATGGGCATCGTCGGACGAATCTGCTCGTCAATCACGCCGACGAGAACGACATGTTCATCGCCTCCGAGTGGGAATCGAAGGATGACGCGATGGCCTTCTTCGGCTCTGACGACTTCCGCGAAACCGTTCAGTGGGGTCGGGATGTGCTCCGAGACCGTCCCCGACACGTCTTCTTGACCTAGCCCGAGCTGCCCGGTGACGGAGTAGGTCCCACCGGGGTGAAACTGAAACACGTCGGGCCGATCTCCTCGCCGTCGACTGATTTCGAAACGAAACCTCGGGGTTCCACAGACAATCGCTGCGGCCTTTGCCGGGACTGCCGCACACTGCTCCTTATTCGTCGGCGTCGCTGAGAATACCTGCTTTCCGAAGGTCTTCACCTTCGACCGATGATCCGTACCATTCCGGTCCAGTCCCGTCATCGACGTCGACGCCGAACCCTTCGTCGTACAGCAAATCGACCTTGCGTCGTTCCACGTCCGTCAGCGAGGGCGTGTCCGGTGCTTTCACGAATTCCTTCACATCCCATCCCGTCCGCATTGCTGGTGTCACTGCGGCCACTTCCTCGTGACTCAGAAGCCACTGAATCGCTGCCTCTCCTATCGTACGCCGGCCATCCTGTTCTAGGAATCGGAGTCGCTCGACTTTTCGAAAGCCGGCTTCAAACCACTCCTGCGGGCGCCCCGTCCGTTCGATAATCGGCTCGAGGGACGTGTCTCGGTCGATCTGTTCGGTGAGTAGCCCGGAGCTGTGGGGGGCACGCGCGAGTAGTTTCGTGTCGGCGCCGGCGGCCTCGATTTCCTCGATGAGGTGTCGGCCAACCCCTTGCTCGAGCGCATTGAACACGAGGCCGATCGCGTCGAGGTCGTATTCGATGGCTCGTTCACCTTCGGCAACCCATCCCACCCCTGGCCCGAGTTCCCACCCGAGGGCCCGAACGAAGCCTTTCTCACGCAGTTCGTGGAGCGTACCGAGGGTCGCCTCGTCGACCTCATCGACCTTTGGCTCATGGAGAAAGACCACATCCAGACTATCCCGTCCGAGTCGGTCCAGCGAGTTCTCGATCTCGGCTTCGAGCTTCTCGGGGGAGAAGTCACCCTCCCCGTTAGCGTTTCCGCGACCGATGCGAGTCCCGACGCAAACCTCCTCGTCGCCGGCCAGCGCCCGACCTAGCAGTTCTTCGGAACGGCCGTCTCCGTACGCGGCTCCGGTGTCGAAGTAGCCGACCCCCCGGTTGGCCGCGAATGACAGGAGCTCGACGGTTTCTTCGTCGGACAGATGATCCCATGCTTCCGTGCCGATAAACCGCGCGTCAAACCCCACTGGGGTGATCGAAACGTTTGATCCACCCAGTTTTCGACGATCCATATTCATGCTCTCCGTTCCCGAGACTTAGCCGCCCCGGTCTCGTCTCATCTACCGGGTGAAATCCAGAGAATGCCGGAACGTTTTTTCCGCCCCCTGCTCGCGTTCCCGAGGATGGATGGGTTGCCGGTCAGAGTTGGTCTGTTGCGGGCTCCTGATCCCGCTGACGAATGGCACGCAGCAGCCGACTGGTGTGCTGGCATCGCCGACGCTGCCGACCCCGTTTCCCTTTCGGCTGTTTCCAAGGGCACGACAACGCTGGATCACGACGTGCTCTGGTGGCACGCTCCTCGACCCTTGGCGGGTTTCAACGTCGACCTGACCACTGTCGGGGAGCATCTCCGGTCGTACGTCGAGAGTGGAGGTGGGCTTTTGTTGACTCTCCGTGCGCTCGCGGCCGTGGTCCCGTTCGGAATCGACCCGGTTGGCCCGGACATGCGCGGAGCCGGTTCCGAGCCGAGCGAAACGGGATACCTGACGAAAACGATCCACCGGGATCATCCGGTCTTTGAGACCTTCCACGACACGCGTATCCCGCTTGCCGGTCCCGACTCCGCTGTGCCGTTTGCACGATATGAGGCCATCTTGCCCTCCCGGGGTGACGTGCTCGCCTGTGGGTACCGGGGCGAGCACGACGCCTACGAACGGAAACCGCTGATCGAGTGGCGTCCCGGCGATGGAGGAGTCATCGGTGCGGGCAGTCATCTCTGGTTTGGAACCGGTGACACGTACGCCGGCGCTCGCCGCCGTCTCGCTCAGAACGCGTTGGCGACGCTTGGACGGAACTATCGTCATGATCCGTGGGCCCGTCCGGTAGACCCGGCGGCGTTCCGTGCCCTTCGCAAGGCACTTTCGACGGACCATCACCGCCCTCGATATCACGTTTCACCACCAGCAAACTGGCTCAACGACCCGAACGGGCTGATTTACTGGAACGACCGATATCATCTGTTCTATCAGTATAATCCGGGCGGCCCCTTCCACGACACGATACACTGGGGGCATGTCGTGAGCGACGACCTCGTTGAGTGGACGGACGAACCGGTGGCGCTCGCCCCTGATCCGGACGGTCCTGACCGGGACGGCTGCTGGTCGGGATGTGCGGTCGATGACAACGGATCTCCGACGTTGATCTACACGGGAGGACGGAACCGCCGACAACTCCCCTGTTTAGCCACGACCGATGATCCGGAACTTCGGACGTGGACAACGGGGGAAACCACGATCATCGACTCGCCTCCAGACCACCTCGACGTGTACGGTGACTACTGGGAGGCGGAGTTCCGGGACCATAGCGTCTGGCGCGAGGACGGTCGCTGGTGGCATCTCATCGGTTCCGGAATCGAGGGCGAGGGCGGAACCGCGTTACTCTACGTCGGGGACGAACTGGACACCTGGGAGTTTGTCGGCCGATTCCTGACCGGTAGTCTCGCGGACGGGGACGAAGTCTGGGAATGTCCCGAGTTGTTGACGTTCCCGTCCACGGACGAGCGGCTGTTGCATGTCTCCGAATCAGACCAGGTTACCTACTGGATCGGCAAGGCCGAATTGGCCGATGACGATCCCGGCTTCGAACCCCGGAAACGTGGCGTCCTTGATTACGGCGACTTTTACGCGCCGCAGTCCATGTGGGACGGGGAGGCAGGGCGGTATCTCACGTGGGGGTGGCTCCCTGAGGCACGGAGCGCGGAAGCCCAGTGGGAGGCGGGCTGGTCGGGGATGCTCTCACTCCCCCGGGTCATCACCCTCACGGATGGGGAGCTCCGGCAGCGGCCGGCCCCGGAACTCCAGGACCTCCGCAAACGGTCCCTCGTCGATGAGACTATCGAGTTCGATGCGTCAAGAACACGTCCACTCTGCCAATCCGAGTCGCTTGAACTCGCTTTGGACGTGCGCTTGGAAGGAGCCGAGGAAGCTGGATTGATCCTCAAGGAATCTCCCGCTGCGGGCGAGCGGACGGTTGTTCGCTACACCGGGGACGCCGTTGTCGTCGATCGATCGGCGAGCAGTCTCGATCCACATACTGACCCGAGCGAGCAACACATGCCGGTCGGTGACGGGCCGCTGTCGCTACGGGTGTTCGTCGACGGATCAGTCATGGAACTGTACGCGAACGACCGTCGGTGTCTCACCAGTCGAATCTACCCGACCCGCAAGGACGCAACGGGTGTTTTAGCGTACGCTCACGGAGACGCGACACTGGAGATACACGGATGGAATCTTTCGTCAATCTGGCCGACCCCTACGGGTCGGTGATCACTCCTCATCGGGTCGGCGTCCGGACTCCTCCGAAGGGACGACATC
This sequence comes from uncultured Candidatus Halobonum sp., assembly GCA_964502585.1. Taxonomy (GTDB): domain Archaea; phylum Halobacteriota; class Halobacteria; order Halobacteriales; family Haloferacaceae; genus CAZCXJ01. The sequence continues at coordinate 48,226 of CAZCXJ010000007.1, read as the reverse complement.
ATGGTACTCGCTGTGGTCCCTTCCCAGATACGACCGGTCCGTCCTGGCCTGGCCGTCACCGTTCCTCAAGTCGGCTGCTGTGGGTCTGTCCTCCATGGCAGGCTCCGGAAGCGGTTCCGACGGGAGGGGCAGGTGGCCGTGGCCAAGAGTCCCGCAGATCCGAGTTCGGTCGCCACTGACGACGAGTCGGGCCGTCGGAGTAAGCGTGCCTCCGAACCGACGGTGTTGTTCCGGGGGTGGAAGATCCGCTACCTCGTCGAGCGTCCGGCCTTCAAGATTGTAGTAGTTCAGGAACCCCGTGACGAGTATCTCGCTGCGGTGTGGGTACGCAACCCAGGAATACGCCTGAAACGGCTCCGTTGCGGGATTCGTCAAGACGAGCCCAGACCCATTCAAGGGGCGATAGTCCCCGTGTAGTTGGTCGGCAACGAACCCGTACAACGCGTCGAACCCGCGGATTCCAGGAGCGAAGGTGTGTTCATGACTCGAGACGAACAGGTAATAGCGTCCATCACGGACGATCATGTGCGGTCGTTCGAGTTCCTGATTGACACAGACCGAATGGAACAGCGGCGGGCGAAGCCGGAAGTCAGCTGGATCGCCCGTCGGTGAGTCGGCGATACCCACACAGCCGTTGAATTCCTGCTGTGTCGGGTCGCCGTCGCAAGCGTCGCTTTCCTCCGGAACCGGTACGTTCGCCTCGAACAGGAGATGGGTTCGCCCTGAGATCGGGTCCTGGAAGAACCATGGGTCCCGGAAGGTGTAAATCATGCCTCTCGACTGGTTTTCTGTCTCGTAGTACCTGCCGTCCGGTTCGAGCAACGTGGAGTGTTGCCATTCCCCTCGGATTTGGAGTCCATCACCCGCCGAAACGAGTCGGCCTCCGTGTCCGATTGCGATCCGCTGCGAGTAGGTCAAATCCTGCTCGTCCCGACGTCCGGCGGCCGTGTAGTAAACGTAGACGTCGACGGTTTGTCCGTCACCACCTGTCGATCCCGTCCCCCTCTCGATGATGGCACAACCCGCCCACTGACGAGATCCAAGCGCACCGCCGTCGAAGACGGGCCCCCCATCGTGCCACGTTTGCCCGTCCGCCGAGTAGAACCACCGTAACTGAGCGACGTCGTGACGTTTACCCGGAAGTCGGTCGCGTGGCGCGGTCAACGCGAACACCACCCGATATCCGTCGAACACGGCCACCTCCCCGTCGCGGTCGCGCAGCAGCCAAGTGTCCCACGCATACACTTCGTCGCTGAGTCCGGTTTCCGGCGGAGTGGCTGGAGGGGTAACGGTCGCCGGCGTGCGGGTGATCTCGGCAGCTTGCTCACGGGTCCAGGCCGGCCCGGAAAGCTGGTCTCTCGGCGGTTCCGGCGGCATCCTGGCTAAGTAATCTATCCCCCTATGGCATGGGTCTGTCGTTGTCCCAGCACTATCTGCCCCCGAGCTCTTGACAACCGGGGTTCAGCACCGCTCTTCGATCTTCTCAGACGAGGTGCCCGGCGAGTGGACGGTCGGTTCCGGTCAGCGCACACCCGGAACCCATTTGAGCGCGGCCGGTGTCTGTCTGGCCATGACAAAGCGGCACGTCTCTCTCCCGCCGGATGCGGACGAGGGCGTGAGACAGTTTATCGACGAGGTGGACGCTCGGCTTGCTTCCGAGGAGGACGTGTGCGAGGTGGTCCGTGAGACGCTCGTCGACCTGTTCGGGGACCGTGACGCGTACGAACGGTGGCAGGCGGGTGAACAGGTCACGCCTGCGGAACGCGTGCGGCTCCAGGGTTACGACCCATGTAACGCGACCCTCGAATCGGAATACTACGGCGAAGTGGCAACCATGGAAGCGGAGTTCGAGCGGTCGAAATACCTCCAGTGGCTCTGGCGACAGTTCGATGCCACGCCGATGGCCGACAATATCTCGTTCGCACTCCGGTTCCGACAGATGCTCGCGAAACACCTGTTCGCAGAGTGCGGTGACAGCTGCCGGTTCTTCAAAGACATCACGTTCACGTACGGTCACAACATCAAAGTCGGGGACAACGTCGTCATCCACGACGACGTTCACCTCGATGATCGCGGGAAGCTGACGCTCGGCGATCGAGTTTCGATCGCTGACTCCAGCCATGTATACTCGCACGAGCACGATCTCGTCGACCAGACGGAGGTGATCAACTACCACACGGTACTGGAAGACGACGTCCGCCTCGGGTTCGATTCAATGATACGGGCTGGATCACGAGTCGGCCAGAACGCGATGGTGGGAGCGAAAGCCCTCGTCCAGGGCGACGTTCCAGCTCACCACGTGGTGGTCGGTCAACCCGCCAAGAGCGTGAAAATCAAGCCCGGTTGGCAATCAGTTGCGACGGCCGTCGAAGGCCGCATTCCAGACAACCGGCCGGACCGGGTGCTCGACTACGAATTGCCACCGGACCTCGACCGGTTCGATGAGTTCGAACGTGACCTTCGGCCTCCGGACACGGATCATCCAGGATGACCACCTGACAGGACCGCAGTCGTCGGCGCCGAACGCCCTCAACACTCACCGCCGTTTCGTCGTGGGTCGAGACGATCGTCGGCAGTCGTCGACCGGAACTCCGAAGTGATTTCGTGTCATAGGTTATCACGATGCAGGAGTGGCTCCCGATAGCGGCCTACGTCCTGCTTATTACGGTCGTCCAACTGCTGGTCTACCGACGTCTCAGGAACCGCGGGGATACCTCACGCCGTGCCGCCCTCCGCGGTGTCCGTGGAATCGACAGTGACCCGAATGGAGACACTGGCGACCACAGAGGGACCGATGCCCACCCCAGTCCGTCCCGGGACCCCACTGACGGCGAAGACGCACACGTCTGCCCAGCGTGCGGTGCGCGGAACGAGCCCGATCAGACGTTTTCTCGATGCTGGAACTGTACTACAAAGCTCTGACCCCTACCGTCAGATACTTTCGACCTCCGTCTGCTGGCCCTCGCCGGCGCCAAAGTGTCGCCCAATGTCCACCGTTCGCCCCCCCGTTTCTCCTGGACCTCGCTACAGGCCGACCCGGTCCCCAACCCATTTAATCGAGACCACTCAGTGTTGATGACGTGTCTCGGGCTGTCGCAATCAACGTGGCCGCCAACACGACCCTCCCGGGGTTTCGAGGCCCAGTCTATCCGGACGGAACGTTCGAGTACGTCCCGATCCCGGAGCGGGAACCAATCAGTGAGGAGGTAGACGTCCCGACGTACGCCGACCTCGATCTCGAGTTTGAGGTTCCTCCGGAGTATGCAGATCAGTTAGTACACCTTGACCCTACATTCGCGGGCCTCCACGGGGCCACTCACTACACGTACGGCGACGAACATGGGGTGAAAGCTGGTCCCATATCAGACCTTGACTCCGGTGATCTGCTTTTCTTTTATTCCACCCTCACGTCACACGACTCGCCTGCGACGGTTCCTGATGATCCCGGATTATCATCAGAAGGGGTTGACTGGCTCGCTTCTGACTGGGGAACATACCTGATCGGAGGGTTCCGGATTGATACGATCGTCACGAAGGAAGCGTGCGGAACGCACGTAGCCGATGCTCATCCCGCCCTTGTGGAAAACGCACACCTGAAACGTTCGCAAATGGACGCACGCGTGCTCGTCGTTGGTGACGGCTGTTCGCGTCTGTTCAGTCGGGCGGTCCCGCTCTCGACCCCGGCAGGTGGAACCACTCCGAACCGGATCGTCACTCACTTATCAACGGATTCAGGAGAAGGCCCCTGGTGGCGCCGTCCGCTCAGGTTCGGTCCTGACGCGACAGCCGAGCTTCAGGACCTCATTGCGGAGGCCCCTACTGACTGGATCTCCAAATGAAGCGAAGGGCTCTGAAGTCTGACGCGTGAGTCCCCCGCGTCTGCCGAGTGTCAGTCAGTAGTGGCCGAGGCGGCCGACACCGGCTTTCACCTGGTATTGCAGCCTCCCGAAGGCGGATCTGGGCGCAACGATATGCCTCGCCGAGGAACGGATCTCAGTCCACTGTCGATGGGCACCTAACGTCGACGATATAAAGAACGCGTCCACATCAACGCGAGCATGCGCCGTCCGGGAATTGAACCCGGGCTAGTGGCTTGGGAAGCCACTGTCCTACCACTGGACCAACGGCGCACTCACTTATTGATGACGGGTCGGACAGTATAAATCCACGCAAACCATTCGACAGGTCCCAGACCTGTCCGCCTCGAATCGTTCCCGATTGGATCTGCGGGTCAACTCCCCGTCGGACTCCCTTTCGGCCCTGGCTAGTATCGTCCTTGCGGCCTGCGAGGTCGAAAGACCCTGACCAGAATCGAACGTTCGTTCAGTCTGGAATGGCGAAAGCAGGGTATTAGTCGGTAAGGGACGTATAGTAAAGCGATGAGTGGGCAGACAATCCTACAAGACGAAGAGGCCCCATTGGACCTCCGCTTTTCTGAAGCGGAGCTGGAGACGACGCGAGACCACATAACCGAGTTCATCGCAGACACGGTCGAAACTGCCGGCGCTGAGGGGGCGGTACTAGGGCTGTCCGGTGGTATCGACTCGACAACGGTCGCTCACCTCGCTGTCGAAGCGTTGGGGAGGGACGCAGTTCATGGGCTCGTGATGCCATCTGAGGTCAACCGCGATGATAATATGAGCGACGCTGAACGTGTTGCCGAATCGCTTGACATTGGCTATGATGTCCTTGAAATCGGTCCAATCGCGTCGGAATTCTTCGATACCCTCCCCCGTGCGGCGGAGGACCGGACTGCTGCCGGCAACGTTCGGGTACGCATTCGGGGCGTGCTCAATTACTTCCTCGCCAACGCTGAGAACAGGTTGGTCCTGGGGACGGGAAACCGTAGCGAGGCGATGACGGGATACTACACGAAGTACGGCGATCAAGCCGTGGATTGTAATCCCATCGGCAACCTCTACAAACAGCAAGTGCGTCAACTCGCCGACTACATGGATGTTCCTCGGGACCTGGTAATGAAAACCCCCTCTGCAGGGATGTGGCTGGGGCAGACTGATGAAGGGGAGATGGGTCTCGATTACGACACTCTGGACGCGATCCTTGCGCTGCATATCGATGGCGGGTTATCGAAGGCAGCCACGGTCCGGACTATCGACGTTACGGAAGACCAGGTCGACCACGTCGTCGATCTGTACGAATCATCTAAACACAAGCGAGCGATGCCACCCGCGCCCGAGAGCCGACGGCTCTAGACCGGACTCGACCGATTCCAGGCCAGGTTCGGGGAGTGTTATCGGACTGCCCGCTCCGGTCCTCGTCCCAGGTACTCGGCCAAGAACGCCCGAACAACCTCCGCATCGTACTCGTCCATAGTTAGCTTGTGACGCCACGCAGTGAGGACGAAGGAAGACTCTGGGTCTGTTTCAGGGTGGGGGGCGACGATCACGCTCGCGAACGGATCAGTGTGCACGCTAGCGTATGCCTGGAGGCTCTCGCGCGCCTCCGGTGTCAGCGCCTGAGGATCGTAATAAATAACGACTGCGCCGTGTTCAAGGGAGTGAACGAGGTCCCCCATGGGGGGAGTCTCTTCATAAAAGCCAGCACTGACAACCCCGTCGTAGTGGGGTCCGGATGTCGGCGGTGTGGTCTGATACTCGATCTGGGTGTCCCGCGAGACATGTTGTCGTCCCTCCGAAGGGAACGATTCGACGTTCTGAAGTAACGCGTCATCACCCCGCTCCGGAAGCGGCTGGGTCTCGATGTCGCCACTGTCCCCTGGCCCTCCAAGAACTGATGGAACACCCGCCACGGCCACGTATCCCAGCGCGACTGCGATAATCAATCCTGCGGCGACTGACAAGTAGGTACCCACTCCCGCTGAGTCCTCAGTACCGGTATGCCGTTCGACACGTCGCTCGTCGATACGACTCAGTTCGTTACTGTGGGCCGTCTCCAAATGATCAAGATAGTCGGCCTCGTTCTCGAACGACTCGCCACAGTACGAGCAGTCCGGCATTGGCGGAGATACGCGACCGACTGTTTCAATCCTTGTGGTCGACCCTCCTGCCAGGCCCCGGATCCTGAGTCACGACTGGAGGGTCCAGTACTCGATGGGCCCGCAGATTCATTCCTGCTACAGATCCTCTGCATGTGCGGCGTGCAGTTCGGCGAAGGCCGTTCGCTCGGCCTCCTCTGCGCCCGTGCGGTCCAGACTCGAATCACGGAACCGCCGTCTGACGACCCGTAGTGCGTCTGTCGGCTTGCGGGCCAACTCTTGTGTGACCCTCTCGGGCTCGGGGTCGACGCGTGACACCAGGCCGAGTTGGTGTGCCTCCTCTGCCCCGACAGTCCGCCCGGTGAGAGCGAACTCCAGGGCATCGCCTTCACGCAGCAATCGAGGGAGGCGGTGCGTGCCGCCCCAGGCCCCGAACAGTCCGATATCGATGCCGGACTCCGCTAGCGTGGCGTCCGGCGTAGCCACCCGGATGTCGCACGCTAATGCGAGTTCAACTCCTCCACCACGTGCAGCCCCTTCGATCCCGGCTACGACGACCTTGTCGGCACTTTCGATCGTGTTGGCGACGTGCTGTCCATGAGCAGCGAACGCCGCTGGATCGGTTAGTGCTGCTACGTCCCCGAGGTCCGCCCCAGCACAGAACATACCGTCGGTCCCCCGCAAATGTACGACCGACTCGTCCGCCTCGGCGACCGCAGCCTCCAAACGGTCGAGATCCTGTGGCCGGAGAGCGTTCGCTGCCCCAGGCCTGTCGATCGTAATGACACGGTACGGGTTCCCGTCGGGTCCCGTCGTGGAGCGTGTCCGAATCACTACGACCGCGATGACCGGCGGTTTCCAAAGGTCTTTGCCCGTGCCTCTGCTATCGTGCTCCGATGGATGACGCCGCGCGGGTCCGCGATGCCGCCCGGGAGGCCCTCTCGGATATCGAGCCACCCTCGCTCCGCCAGGCTATCTACGACCGGCTTGCGAACGCCGAAATGACGCCGGGTGTTCTAACCCTCGTGAGCGCCCGGGCGCTCGACTCCGAGGTCCGCCTTGCTGGGCTGGCCGAACGGGCCGCGGGGGTCCAACTGATTTACGAGGGACTCCGCCTGACACGCGTTCTTGCGCACGAAGAACCATGGAGCAATGCGGACCTCGATAGCCCGGGCGATCTCGAGGCAGACATCGACGTACTGGCTGCCGACGTTCTCGTGGCCCGTGGATTCTACTGTCTGGCGCGAACAGCCGCGGCCGAGCAGGCCGTCGAGACTGTTCGACGGTTCGGCCGGGACCAGACCCACCGTCGAGAGGCGGCCGATCCAGCCGTCTTGGACCGGAACTTGGAAGCCGACGTGTTCGAGCTTGCAGTCGTCGCCGGGACGACGGCCGTTGGCGGATCGGCGCCGCCCGACCTGCTTGCATACGCGGCTGATTTGGCCCGTGAAGCAGACGGGTTGCCTGCCGCGGAGGCACTCCCCGAGTCGACCAACGATCGGATAGCTACGCTTGCGGACGGTCCGATCGCCTCCTCTGTCGATCCTTGAGGCCCTCCCGTTGCCTCCTTTCTCCCCCATACTTAACGACAATCGAAACGCATAACCACGACTCCAGCAAACTCATCGACGTGCGCCTGGGTAGCTTAGCGGTAAAGCGCGTCCTTGGTAAGGACGAGAGCGCGGGTTCAAATCCCGCCTCAGGCTTGGGCTCGCCAACACCCATCGCGATTCACTCGCCCGCCCAACCGGGATCTCTCAAACAAAGGGATACGCGACCCGAATTCTTGATCGAAAGGTCCGAAGAACCTATGTGACGGTGGGTTTCGGTCACTTTCACCGATCATGAGGCCCAGTTGATAGAGTCTACTGTTGATGTGCCTCCCGTTGACCAGGTCCGCTAGGCCCCTACGGAAGTTTTCGAAGACAACGCCGAGCAAGTTCTCAGACGGCTAGTCACAGGACATTGGGTAACGCGACTCTATACCACAACCGAGCGCCCGGTCGGTGGGTATTAGACTGCCCCCTCCTCGTTCCGCGCCGTGAATTAGACACGTGGAACTGACCTCGTAACCTCGATTACGCCTCTAGGCTTCGGTGTTTACCCCTCGGCGGACTCTACAGTTCCAGTCGTTCGACCGAGGCGGGTCCGGCTCGCGAGGCCTGGTGACATATCTCCCTCGGGGGTGTTACGCTCGAGGTGGCACAATCACCGTATCCGTTGCCTGACCTGCAGGCGTATGTGTGGCCCCGAGAGCAACAGATCTTGTGGGCCTGGTTACTGGCGGCGGGGATGGATCCGAAGCCGTTTCGAAACAGGTTATCAGTAAGTGTCGCGCTCGCCCGGCCGGGAGACATCCACGAGAAGAATAGCGGGCTCCACAAGCCACAGAATCAATCCGGCGGTCGGTTACGGAGTTGCGTCGCGAGTTCACGAAGGGCTGGTACCACGGACAACTCATTCAGCCATCGGTCGGGCAGCGCGGCGTCACCGAACCTGGCTCCGGCAAGTGTCCCTGTCACCGCTCCCACCCGGTTGGCATTCCCGCCTTGATTCACCGCCGAAACGACCGCTGCTTCCGCATCAGTCGTCGTGAGGACCTCATGGAGCCCGACTTCGAGAATGGCTGAGACGCCACCTCCGGGGTCGTTTGCGACCATTGCCGGGTCTCCAGCGACCGCAAGGGCCGTCCGAACCGCCTCGGGGGCGTCCCGCTGGCGGGCAGTACTGGAGGCTACGCTGAGAGCCTCGTTCATCTCGCTGCCCCCGAGGAGTTCCCGTAGCGTCGTCACGAAGGTGACGCAGGCCTCCACCGAGGTGGGCGATGGATGGGTGATCGCTGCCGATGTCGCTACCACTGCAGCGAGACGATTCGGGTCATCGAAGGCGATTGCATACGGAACACATCGTAGCAAACACCCACCCTCGTCGATTGCCTTCTCAGGCTGGGCTTCGCCATCTTGTCGGTCCGGATGATTTGGAGAAGTATTCTTCTGTAAAGAAGCATTTTCTACGGTTCTGAGTGGCTCTGTCTCCGGTCCCGCGTCCACAGAGGCGTTGAGCCGCTGGACGACGTCGGTTCGGTCGTACCTCCCCGTTTCCACTAGGGAGCGACCAGCACGTATCGCGGATTCCGTTTCGATCGTGACGACTCCGGCAGCTTTGTCCCGGGGACCTCCTGACCGCATCTCCGTGAGTCGGCCGTAGCGGGCGGCAATCTCAGGTCCGGTCATCCCTGTGACGGCCCGTCCCAGTGCATCCCCACAGGCCAATCCAAGCAGACAGCCGTCGGCTCGTTCCTGCCCTCGCATATCGGAGACCCTATTTCCGTTCGCTAACGCTTTATGCTCTCCTCGCGAGGCAATCATATTATTTCTTGAAGTGTCGGACTCGCTCTTCGAGTTCAAGTCGATCCGAGCCCCCGGTTCAAACGTGGAAACGAGGTACAGGAATAAACCTGATTCAGCAAGGACTCTTCGGGATAGCCAGGTTTCCCTCCCCGGACGGGCTCGCGTCACGTCCGAGGACCGTCTGTCTTTTCCACCCGTGACTCGTGGCGTAGAACATGCGCGCAGCCGTCTACCGTGGCCCTGGGGACGTTCGAATCGAAGAGGTCCAAACCCCGACAATTGAAGACGAGACTGACGCTCTCATTCGGGTCACACACACTGCTATCTGTGGCTCCGACCTCTGGTTCTATCGCGGTGAGAGCGACCGGGACCCCGGGTCCCGTGTAGGTCACGAACCGATGGGTGTCGTGGAAGCGGTCGGCGACGACGTTCGGTCCGTCGAACCCGGGGACCGAGTCCTGGCTCCGTTTGCCATTAGTGACGGGACCTGTGAGTTCTGTCGCAAAGGGCTACACACCTCCTGCGTGAACCGTGCGTCGTGGGGTGGAGCCCAGGCGGAGTACGTCCGTGCACCGTACGCCGATGGGACGCTGGTTAGAGTCCCGGACCGCTACGCCGATGACGAGGACGCCCTTCGCTCGATGCTCCCGCTGACTGACGTGATGGGAACCGGCCACCATGCGGCTGTCAGCGCGGGAGTCACCGCCGGAGATACGTGTGTGGTGATCGGGGATGGCGCGGTCGGACTCTGCGGAGTCCTGGCGGCTCGCAGGCTTGGGGCGTCCAGGATCGTCGCCGTCGGTCATCACGCCGACCGCTTGGATCTGGCCCGGGAGTTCGGCGCGACCGAGACGGTCCACGGAGCGAGCGACGAGCCCGAGGAGGTCATCGATCGAGTAAACGAACTCACCTATGGTGGTGCCGAACATGTTCTGGAATGCGTCGGGGCGGCGGCTGCGATGGATCAGGCGATTTCGGTCTGCCGTCCTGGCGGGACGGTCGGCTACGTCGGCGTCCCCCACGGTGTGGACGCCGCGGGACTTGATGTCTTTTCATTGTTTAGCGATAATATCACCCTCCGTGGTGGGGTCGCCCCTGTGCGAGCGTACATGGAAGAGTTACTGACAGACGTCCTTCAGGGAACGCTCGATCCCGCTCCCGTGTTCACCGAGACGGTCGGGCTTGAGGATGTCCCTGAAGGGTATCGGATGATGGCTGATCGTGAAGCGACCAAGGTTCTCGTGAAACCATAACCACACCCGACGCGGCACCAATTGGACGTACATACATGGTCCTCCTCTCGACTACCGAGTGTGCGCCCTGGCTCGGTCCACGTACCCGTAACGCCTCCACCTGCAACCTTGGCCGCCTCATCGGCCTTTCCCCCGATCGCCGAGGGAATGCTCCGTGACCGTTACCGCCGCTGGTACGCTGATTATCGCTTGACTCGCCTTGACAGCCGGGAGTTCTGTGGCGCCGTCACGGATAAGACCCTCTGTCTCGAGCAGTCGGGTATGGGCCGGAACCGCTCGCTCGACGAGTTCTCTGACACCGATAGCGGAGCTACGGACGGAGAGCAGGGTCCGGCTACTGGAACAAATGGCGACTCAGAAGCTAAACACGAGGACGACCCTTCCGGGTCCGCTAGGAGCGATGACCTGGACGGAACTGGGAGCCTAGAGTCGGGTTCCACGGTCCAGGTGCCGGACGAGAAGTTGACCCCTGTTTATGACTCGTCACCTGCGGGCGAGGCGTGTCATAATTGTGGGGCAGTAGTCGACACTCGGTGGCGCCAGGACGACGGATACGTCTGCACGAATTGTAAGGACTGGTAACTCGGATGCGGAACCTGAGGCTTTCCTACTCGAAGTTCCCCGCTCTCCTTCCGCAGTTGGCCCACCCGCCCTGTCGTCGGCGCTGCCAAGGAGTCGGCTTGTCTCCGTTTAGTGTCCCGGGCCAACAGGCTCCCGATTACTCGTCGACGCCGGTACCGGCGGTGGCCTCCGGAACGGACGCACGCTCGACCGGTAATCCGAGTTCCTCAAGCGCTGCCTCCAGGTGCTCGTCCTTTACAAATTCTGCACCCGCCGCTTCGCGTTTTTCTTGAGCGGTTGCCAGGACCGCTCCACGCCGCTCGTCCGGGATCGCGTACTTGTCAACTACGAGTTCGATGGTGAGTCCGTTGTGATCCCGGGTGTACAGTGAGTGGAAGGCTCCTCGGTCGAACTCGCTGTAATTGTATCCTTGTTCCTCGAGGCCAGCCTTTGCTTCATTCAGCCGCTCAGGCGCGATCCGGAACGCGAGGTGATGCACGGCTCCGATCCCCGGCTCCTGCTTGTCGGTCGACTCGCGGTCTTCATTGACGAAAAACGTGATTACCCGACCATCACCAGTGTCGAAGAACAGGTGAGTCACTTCGGGTCTGTCGAGATTCGGTTGCCGTAATACCAGCGGCATTCCGAGGATGTCTCGATAGAACCTGACCGTGTCCTCCGCGTTGCTTCCGACCAGGGTAACGTGGTCCGTTCCGATGGTCCGGAATGAACTTTCGGGAGGCTCGGCCGACACGGGAGGCGCCGTCTCGGGCGGTTGGCGCTCGTCTGGGGCATCTGGTCCGCTCATTGGACGCTAACTTTGATGACTGGGAACTTGAGTGGCACCCCAACGGCGAAACCGGCCGTGACTCCCGTGACCGTCAGGTTGAGTAGAGCTTGATGGCGTTCACTGATCGAACGGCCGGACCTTGCTGGTCCGGTCACTCTCTGCGGTTCCAGTGTTCTCCGTTCCAGCCGGTTCGAACAAAATAGCATGGGTCACTTCATGGGCCACTGGCCGGTGGTGCGTACCGGCAGGTACCACGATCATCTCCCCTTCTCCCACCGTCACCGTCGGCTCGTCGCGAACCTCGATGTCGAGTGGCCCCCCTTCTGTCACCAAGAACAGTTCATCCGCCTCGGGATGACAGTGCCAAACGAACTCTCCCTCCAGTTTCGCCAGCTTGATCTCCTGTCCGTTGAGCTCGGCCGCAAGACGCGGTGCCCACGTTTCGTCGAAACTCTCGAAGGCGGCGTCGATGTTTATTGGCTCCATACGCTTTCCCGGTTCGTCAGGCCGATGGAAGTGTCGTTCGCCACTAGCGAAGGTCCTCGATGAGAGGCTCCGGAACCAATCGGAGTAGCCACGGCGGGAGGTTATCGACAACCCAGATCCCGAAGGACACCAGCCGCTTCCGGACGAGGGCATAAATAACCGATACCCCCAGTAATCCCCCGACAATTACACGGAGGCGTCCGGTGAGGAACACCAATCCCGGCAAACCGAACAGCACCGCCAGCATTAGATCGGCCGGCGATCCATCATATGGGATCAAACGACGGGGGGTATGCCACCGCTCCCGGAGATGTTCGTATACTGCACGATTAGACGTCGCCTCCCAAGGCCGGAGACTCAGGCCTCCGCCCAAGACGTCCATCAGCGAGTGAACCGCCGCCGAAGTAAAGAACAGTGCGACCGCCAACAATTGAGTCGAGGAAACAATCCCTGCAGCCACAAGCCCACCACTGGCTGCAAGGCTGTAGTACACGGGATAATGAAGTGTCTGACGATGGACAGTAACCACGTCCAGATCTGGGAACAAGCCTCCTGCCATGGCCGCTACTACAACCACCGGTCCGGCGGCCGGTGAAACGGCTCCCGCAACGAGTCCCAACACCACGCCGGCAAGGGCGTGGGTCGTCACCATCATCCCCCGGAAATAATCGGTCCAGTTCCAAAAGGCCTGTCGCGTTTTGTCGGAAGTCCGAGAGTCAGTACACGGAACTCCGGCAACCACCGCTGTGAGATAGGAAGGGCTGCGAGACTTCCGAATCGATGAGATGAGACTCGGTTATCCGCGGGGCCCGCTCCAGCAGAGACGCTACACCTTTTTCCAGCGCCCCGATATTATCGAAGTATGCGATTCCTTATCGTGGGCTACGGCCGCGTCGGATCACGGACCGCCCGCGTCTTGCGGGAGGAGGGCCACCGGGTAACTGTCGTCGAGACCGATGCTACGAAAGTAGACCGCGCTCGTGACAGTGGTTTCGACGTGGTTGCAGGCGACGGCAGCGACGAGACGATTTTATCAGAAGCTGGTATCGACCAAATGGACGCGGTCGCCGCCTTGACAGGCGAGCCGAACGTGAACTTCGAGATTTGCCTGGTCGGAAAGGACTTCGGCTGCCGTACCGTGATGCGTATCTCCGAGGACTTTCGATCGGAGGTGTATGACGAGTACGAGACAACGGTCGATGAGGTCATTTACCCCGAACGGCTTGGCGCCGCCGGTGCAAAGACCGCCCTTCTTGGGGGTGATTTCAACGCTCTCGGAGACCTGACTGAGGGACTGCAGCTCACGACCCTGACAGTGGGGGAAGATGCCCCGATTAACGGTCAACGAATTGCTGACATTTCGGTCGGCGGGGCACGGATTTACGCGCACGGTGCCCCGCGAGAACCGCTGACGATCCCGATGCCGGGTGAGACAGCCAGTGCGGGGGATCGACTCGCGCTGATCGTCGAGACTGACCGGCTAGAGGAGGTCCGGGCTGCACTTCTCGGTTGAATTCCTTCGGAAGCGAGTGGCCCATCGTCGTTTCCCGACCCCCGAGCGTCCCACGGGGAGGGACGCCGACTGCGGTGGGTGGTAGGTCCGAAAGGGGTGGGGTGTCGGGTGTGCCGGGCGCGCGGGTGGGAGGATGGAACTGAGGCCGTTCGAGGGCTGTAACCCTCGACTGACCGCGGGGTTGGACCCCACGAAGGTCTCTCTGCGCGCCCGGTCACTCGGTCCGGGGGTAAAAACTTAAATCCGCGTCAGACGCATGCCGAGCGTCAGACACGTGCGGGACCGACTTACCGGGAGGATTGAATATCAGATCCGACCGTGATCTCAGTCATTTGAGGTTTAATATAACACATCTGTTATTACGTCCCAGAACGGGTTTTGTCGGACCGAATGTCTGACAATCTCCTATCGGCCGGCAGTGGTAGACTTCTCGTCCATCGCGGTCGTCGGCAGTCCAAACCCTGTTGGTCATTACTGAATCGGACCACGGGGATAACCGTCTTGCGACCACTACGCCAATGAAAAAGTATGACGGGAAGCTGGGTAGACTTGTTTCACCGGGGAGCGGAGTTCGAGACGGACCATGCCGCAGTGACTGCGGCTCTGGGAGAACGGCGCAGCCTCCATCCCGGCAGCGGTACCGACACCGACTCTGGAACCGGTGGGTTGGAGCTGACCGAGACCGATCCGAGCCCGGCGCGGGTCGTCGCAGACGCGGACGTACTCGCCGCGGACCTGTTGGTCGGTGGGGCGGCTCGCGAAGCTCTGGACGATCTATGGCGTCATACCTGGACAACCCTCGTAGCTAGTCAGCCCCTATTGGAGGATACCACGGCCGTCATCGCTACACTCGCCAACGATGACCTCGCAGCCGATTGGGCGAGCGAAATCACGGAATGGACTGAGTCCGTTACGCATCCATCGGGAGATCATCCAGCCCTCGGATCGGCTTACCGCGGGGGGGCTATGCACGTGCTGTCATTCGATACGGACTTGACGGCCCCCCGAACAGGGGCCGCACTCAATGCGCGCTTCAGTATTAGCGTCCGGGAGCCAGCCGCCTTTACGACCTTGTTCGATCCGGCAAACCTCTACTCAGAGGTAATGGGTGACGGATATCCGGGCCCGGATCGCCCCCCGCGATCCGGATGCGAGTAACGGAGAGTCAGCATTTCGTGTCTCAAAGCCACGACAACGGCACGAACCCCGTCAAACTGAACACGCTTTGACGGTGTCTCGATTATCTCCACAACGTCTCGGATCCGCGACCCTTCGTCGTGCC
The DNA here is from genome assembly GCA_964502585.1 of uncultured Candidatus Halobonum sp. Classification (GTDB taxonomy): domain Archaea; phylum Halobacteriota; class Halobacteria; order Halobacteriales; family Haloferacaceae; genus CAZCXJ01. The sequence continues at coordinate 33,035 of CAZCXJ010000007.1, read as the reverse complement.
GTTGCCCGGGAGAAGGCATCCACGACCGGGTTGTCTAGGGGTCCGAACGCTGGACGTACCATTCGGCAAACTTAGCCAACGCCCGCCCTCGATGGGAAATCATGTTTTTTTTATCGGGGTCCATCTCTGCGAAGGTTCGACCGTCGTGTTCGAAGATCGGGTCATACCCGAAGCCGCCCTGTCCGCGAGGCGGGACCAGTCGACCCTGGACCGTTCCTTCGAACAGTTTGACCGGAAGCGGATTCGTATTCGGGGTATTCGCCTTGGTGTCGGCCGCGGCGGCGATAGACCGGTCCGCACGGTCGACCGGATCAGGCGACGCCTCGAAGTCCTCTCCGTCGCAGTACGCGAGCACGAGCCGAAACGATGCCCGCCGTGGGGCATCGAGTTCCCGTTCAGCGAGTCGCCAGGTTCGTTCGATTCCGATCGTCTCTTCGATGTACGAGGAGTACGGCCCCGGGAACCCTGACAGTCCTTCGATGAACAGTCCGGCGTCGTCCACTATCACCGGCGCGTTCGCTTCCCGGTAGGCCTCACGAGCACCCTCAGCGGCGATCGGGCCGAGCTCCGTCGCCTGTATCTCTGTATAGTCGAACTCAAATTGCGAGATATCGTCAAGATACTCCTTGGCTTCCCGGAGCTTGCCCTCATTGGTCGTGACGTACCGAAGCATTCTCGATCGGATACGGGGACGCCTCGTGGATATGGATGGCGATGGGGCCAGAGCAGAGTGGTCCCAATCTTCGCGGTACTGTCCGCGGGCTCAGTCGTCGACCACGACTTCAACTGGACCTTCGTCCTCTTCGTCACGCCCCTCGGTTTGGCTCTGCCGCTCTTGGTAAAGGAGGGTCCCAGCAATCAGAAGCAGGACCCACGACCGCCAGTTTGCCAGGTTGAGTGTGAACCCGATGCCGAACGGTTTCTCCACGAGCATTCCTTCCCCAGGTTGCCAGTAGGCTGAAATGAGACGACGCAGGTTCGGCCGCTCGAAATTGTATGGGACGCCGAGGAGTTCACCAGAGTCAGGCTTGTCGACCATATCGGTTGGTTCGTCCGGACAGGATATATCGGTTTGGGAACTCAGCGAGACTCCTCCCATCGGCACGCCCTCGCGCTCGGTTCGGTCCTGTCGTGTGCCGTTCGAAATCCATCATGGAGTCGATCCACGCTTCCTCGGACCGTCATTGAGGGGGTACACCCCGATGACAGAGGACGCGGACTCCCATCCCCCTCCACCGGCGCCATCACCGCGGAATGCCTCTCGGTCCCTCCCGGATTCAAGGCAGATGATCTGCGATCCGTTCACGGTACTCGGAGCACTTCCAGCCGAGCCGGGAGAGCCACACCTCTTGATACGCGGGGTGAAGTACGGGTAGAACGGTGATACCTAACCTGCGACACTCGATCGGCTCACAGACGCTATCAAGAAACGAATCAACTTGGTGGTCCTCCAGCTGGACGAGGGTCCGCGTTGCGTGTTTCCCAGTCGCGAGGACGACAGCCGGTTCAATCGTCTCGATTTCGGTCTTCAGATGTGCACGGCAGTTCACCAGTTCCGTGTCGGTTGGTTCCCGATTGGACCCATCGCCGTCACTCGGATAACATTTCACCGCGTTCGTATAGTAGACACGTCCCGTATAGTCTAGCTCGGCGATCAGGTGTCTGATCCGCCGACCTGAGTGTCGTGATGTGTAAGCCCGCCCAGTGTGATTACCCCCCTTCCAGATGTCCGCGTCCGGATTGCCTGCAGCTGGCGCTTCGCCGACGACCATCACCTCGGCGCTGGTGTTACCGGTTCCCCAGGCAATTCGAGTGCGCGACTCGACCAGGTTGGGACACCGCTGACACCCCGACTCAAGCACGTTCCGCTCAGGTGTCCAGTGCTGAGAGACACTCTCACGATCCACCGGTGATCAACTCCTTACCGATACACTCCAGCCTCTCGCTTGCTCCCTTTCTCCTTGAGACCGTTTTCGGTCGTCCACCGGCCGGGTTCCCCCGCCTCAACACCGTGGGCCGTCGTACGTGGTATTGTACCTGTTCCCTCTCGCTGCCTACGGTCGCGATGGGACGCCGAGACGGTCGCCGACGGGCGTGAGCGGGTTGACCTGTAAGCCCAGGAGCTGCGATACCCGTTACCACCCCCTCCCGTGACGTCGGCCAAGTCGTTCGAGACGATGGGAGCGAGCCGTCGCTCCCAATCTTGGACGCTTCAGATGGCATTCGCGACGACCGGCGCGACAGTAGTCACGCTCTCCTTCCGTTCTACGGTGTCGGTTCCAACGACGCGCTCGACGCCCGCGACCTCGAGCCGTGTTCGTGCCGCCCCGACCAGTAACGGATGGATGCAGGCGG
>CAZCXJ010000007.1:0-30580 GCA_964502585.1 uncultured Candidatus Halobonum sp. | reverse complement strand
GCGACCTCGAGCCGTGTTCGTGCCGCCCCGACCAGTAACGGATGGATGCAGGCGGCGAACACCCGGTCAGGTTCCTGATCTTGGAGCCTATTGATCGCCTCGCTCATCGTCGACCCGGTCGCGATGATATCGTCGACCACTACGACGTCACGCCCGGTCACTCCGGCGTCCGACGGCTTGATCGTCACCTCGCCGGTCTCATAGTCACGAACCTTCTCAAAGTGGTCGGTCCTTCCACGGCCGTACGCATCCCGTGTTACGTCCGCAAGGTCCGTTGCATTCTCATCGGGGGCGAGAAACAGCGGTTCGTTCAGTCCGGACGGTAACGGCTCCGCTAGTCTCCTCGCCGCGTCGACGACTGTCGTCTCCGTGTCGAAGAAACTCGCAACACTCGCTTCGTGTGGGTTGACCAACACCACACGGTCCGTTCCTGTCGAAATCGCCCGGGCCATCGCCCTGGCGGAGACCGGCTCGCCGGCCTCGAACGCCTGATCCTGACGCGCATATCCCATGTACGGGACCACGGTCGTCACGTGCTCACCACCCGCTTCGCGGATGGCGTCCTGGAGCTGAAGCAGTTCGACGAAGGCTTCGTCAGTGGCGGTGGCGGCAATGATGGTTGCACGGCTCCCGTCGAATTCCGGTACTGATGTTTTGAACTCACCATCCGGAAACCGATCGATATCGGGAACGCAGAGCCGGCGGCCGGTTTCCTTGGCGAGCGCGGCCGCGAGCGATTGGGAGGCGGTCCCCGGTATCAACATACGCCACGCATCCAGCCCTGGGGGTAAATCCGTTTCCGTCGTCGTTACCGGACCACGATCGTTCGAGCCTCTCTGATCCCGAGCGTCCGCTCACGCCACTCTTCCCCGAGACTCGTACGGACTTCCCCGGCGTCGGTCACCGCCACGACGAGGCCGTCGTCGTACGCGATATCGGTGATGTCATCCCCCGCTCCCTCTACAACCCGCCACTGGGATTCTCCATTCTCATCGGCTTTCCCGGCCGTATCATCCGTCCGGGCAACGGCGGTTGTTCCGGCCTCAACGCGCTCATACAGCGCGTCCGCTGTGGCAGCGTGAGCCTGCCTGCCATCCCGGTCGGCCGTGACGGTCCTGAACGCCCCGTCACGTTCCCGTATCCATCCGTTCCCCAAGGCGTACAGGCCGTTCGCTGCCGCAGCCAACGGGATACCACTCGAGGCAACATCACGCACGTCGGTCAACCCGACTGATTCACAGTTCCCTGCCGCTAGCCGAAAGACCCCCTCTTCGCTAGCTATGAGCTCGTCATCGATCCTTCGAGCGCCCTTGACGATACCGACCGGCTCCCACTCCTCCCTGTTGTACCACGAAACGGTTCCCTCAGGGTCGATCGCGATGACTGATCCCATAAACCGCCCGACTGCCTCCGCTTCCCCGTGGTTAGTTGGTTCGAAATCAACGAGTACATCCCTGGCGGTCGCGACAGCGACGCTTTCACCGCTTAGTGAGATATCGCGCGCGGTGCAGGAGTGGACCAGTTCGAACTCACCCACACGGTCGCCGGAGATCGAGACTTCGATGACTCCATCCGCTGCAGCTATGAGCGCTCGAGTCGGGTCCGTAGTGTCGTCGTATACACGCTTCTCGTCGATTGTTGGCATAGAGTCTCTGGGTGTCCCGGGCCGAAAAGTGCCCGGGAAGAGAGTGTAACCGATCTATCTAGTCGAGTGACATGACTCGTACCATGACCGATGGTCACGATAGACAAATCGGTGTGTGATGCGCCTGCTACGCGCCAGTCTCGACGACCACCATCACGGTTCCTCGACCGGTAAGTAGTCCTCACTCCCTGGTTCGACGTTTTGACCCGCGTTGTAAGGACCGAAACCCTTTCCCCCGGACCCTCGAAAATCGCCGGTAATGCGGAAAAGCGGCCCGCCACGAGGGCTCATCTCCTATCTGGTTTTGGAACTCCTGGCCGAGAAGCCCCGATACGGATACGAGATACTCAAAGAGATTCGCTCGATTAGTGGCGGTCACTGGGAACCTTCTTATGGCTCGGTGTATCCGATTCTTTACAAGTTCGAGGAAAAAGGGTGGACGGAGCGGATCGACCGGGAAGACGAGCCCGATCGGAAATACTTTCGACTTACGGAGGCGGGACAAGAGGAACTCATAGAGAAACGGGAGGAGTCCGGAAAGAAGGCCCGCGAGTTTGCCGACGTAATCCTCGGGTTCTATCACGTTTACGTCGCGTTCGCCACGGACGACCGGTTCGAGATCGAAGCACCAGAAGACGCGTGGTCGTTCGATGCAACCTACTCGGGATGGATCGTCGAACAGATGATTCGACACCACGAACGTGACTTCAGTCCCTTCGAACGGACGGACCTCAGTCCTGAGGAGTTCCATGAGTTACACGGTAGCGGGGACGTCGACTGACGACCTTGGGATGGTCGTGTCTATCTGAGCCCTCATGCGGAGTGACTCGTTATCCTAGCAGCTGCGGACCGAACAGTACGGTCAGAAGCGCCACCAGCATCGTGACGCCTACGGAGGTGGTGATGGTCCTGACAACCCGATGTCGGTTCCCGACCGGAAGGCGGGAAACGACCGCCTCGGCGCTTGTACGCAGGATCCGTCCCCCGTCTAGAGGATAGCCAGGGATGCAGTTGAAGATCCCGAGTTGAAGATTGATCCATGCTATCCAGAACAGGAGGTTCGCCAGTAGGAATACGCCGTCACCCAACGGTGCCAGTGGTCCTTCGATGACGTAGAAATTACGTACCGCGCCTGTGAATCCAGGAAAGTTCGGGAGTCCAAGGGTGACCGATGCAAGCGGAAGAATCAGCGCGAAGTAGACCTGCCCGAGGAGTTGGTTGGGGACGGGTAGACGGTCGAAGAGCACTGGTGCGAGACTGTCCGGTCCGCCATCCCCTCCAAGTATGCCGAGATAGGTCCCGGCCGGGTACTCCCGGACGCCGAAGTCGGTTACTACCAGTCCGCCGGTTCCCTCGAAGGGATTGACGCCGACGAGTCCTCGTCCATCTTGGGGGTTTTCCCCGAGTTCGACCACGTATGTTTCGTGGGTTCCGCTTCCCGCCGAGTCCGGCTGGTACACGCGGACAGTAACCGTTTGGCCGGGTTCGGTCTCGTCGAGGACCCGTCGAAGATCCGCCGCAGTGACGATTCGCTGGCCGTCAACATGAGTGATGACTACTGTTGTGTTCGCCGGCGCGTTGGCTTCCGCGAGCGGACCGTCGGGCGAGACCACCGCGTACGTTCCGATCGGGGCAGTAACCGTTCCCTCGGATGTCTCGAGGCGAGCGAACGTTCCGTTTCCGACCGCTTCGCGGAACTCCGCTGTCGTGCTGACGGATGTCCCGTTGACAGCCATGACGTCGATTGGTTCACCGCCGGGTGAGACGGAGAGGTTCGCGGGGTTGCCTTGGACGGTCCCCACGATCACCACTGATCTGTCGACGGTCACCGTCCGTTCACCATCGACTTCCACGTCGATCTTTTGGGCATCGGTCGTAGCAAGTGCGTTCTCGAGTTCGCTCTCGTTGTTCACAGGCTGGCCACCAAGTTCGGTGATTCTGTCGCCCGACCCGATGCCGGCAGCTGCGGCTGGTGAGCCTTCGTAGGTCCCGTCGACCGCCAGTCCGGGAGCGAGGCCGACTGCCCCAATCACCGGGCCGAAGAGGAGGCCAAACGCAAGTATCGTGATCGCGAAGTTGTTTGTGACCCCGGCCGCAAACATCCGGGTCCGACCGCCCCGACCGACGGCTCGTTGACTCTCCTCGTCTGGCTCCACGAATGCCCCGACGGGAACGATAGTAAGGAACACGAGCCCGAGGGAGTCGATGTCGATTCCTTCGACCCGACACAGGAGTCCGTGTCCCCCCTCGTGAACGACCAGCGCGACCAACAGGCCAAAGACGATTTCAGGGGCGACAGAAAGCGGCAGGAAGTCGTTGACTCCTGGAATGATTAGGTAATTCTCCGGCCGGTTCGCGCTCGTCGGTTCCGGGCGTCGGACCAGGGTGAGGGCTGCCGCGCTCGCGAGTTGTGCGAACAATCCAGCCATCACCACGAGAGTAATACCGACCCCGATATTGCTCCAAGCGCGCCAGACCCGCTTGGGACGGGAAAGCCAGTCGAGAAAAGCCCGTCCACGGGTGGTATGGAGGGTCGTTAACGGCCCTTGGACGCGGACCGCGTCGGGGAGGTGTCCCCGGGATTGCAGCGCGAGTGCACCGACTGTGTACGCGAGAACACCCGCTAGCACCCACAGCAGCGTGTTCATCTACCGGGAAAAGTCGTCGCTCGGGGAAATGCGTTCGGGATTGACATCGCGACGATGCCTCGGAGTTTCACTCCTCGCGCCGTAACCGTCTCACCACGAATTCGCGCTCGAGCTCACCCAGAAATTCCCCGAGCCGTGGACCTTGAGTCTCGTCGAAGAACAACCGGTAGCCTGCCGAGAAGAACTCGCTGATGTCGATATCATGGCGCTTGGCAGTTTCGTAGATTTCAGCCTGAATCTCTTCCCCGTCGGGTCCCTCCGCGACAAACGCGGCGAGTTCATCGAGTGCCGTCTCTATCTCGGAGTTGAACTCATGATCTGGGAGTGTCGTCTGGAGCCTATAGTTGTAGGCGTTGTCGCACCGTTGTGCCCATCGCCGGGCGCGTTCTACTCGGTCTAGCGCGTCGTCGACCGCCCAGTCCGGCGTGTCGGGGGCAAGGTGGCTCTCGTTCCGGGCCAGCTTGATTCGGAAGTCTCGATCGTCGACCATGCCCAAGACTGCCGCGAAACTGTACGGGAGACGGACTCGCCCAGCCCGCACCTCATCGACAAGGAACGGATACACCCGTTCCGCGAACGCCTCCAACTGTTCGCTTGCCTCCTCCTCGCCGAAGTAAATCCGCTCGAGTCGGTCGAACTCGTTGACGAGCTGGTCGATCCGTTCGATGTCGAAGTCCCTCGCCTTCTTCGGATCGCGAACGAAGAAGTATCGGAGAACCTCTGGCTCGATCAGGTCCAATACTTCTCGAACAGTGATGACATTCCCCTCGGAGGAAGAAAGTGGTTCGCCGTTCAGCGTAAACCACTCATAGGTCATCGGGACCGGCGGCTGTTCGTCGAACACGGATTGAGCGATCTCCTTTCCGGAGGGCCATGACCCCTCTGCATGGTCCTTGCCGAAGGGCTCGAAATCCACACCAAGCACTCGCCACTGTGCCGGCCACTCGAAGCGCCACGGAAGTTTCCCTTGCCGGAACGTTGCAGTGCCGGCGTGGCCACACCCGTCGATCTCTTGCTTCCCGGCCGTGAGCCCGACACATTCGTACTCGACGGTTCTTTCCGCCAGGTTCACGCTCGTAATCCCCGTCGTCAACCTGCCACACGCCTCACACTGTGCCATGAACGGAACGTACGATGCGTCGACACCGTCTTGATATTCCGACAGAACCTCCCTGGCGTGGTCTAGGTCGCCTAGTACGATCTCCGTCGGTTCCTCAAATGTTCCGTCGGTGTAGAGCGTAGTGTTCGAGATGAACTCTACCGGTACCCCTACCAGGTCTGCGCTCTTTCGGAGCAGTCCGGTGAAGTGATCCCCGTACGAGTCATGACAGTCACCGAACGGGTCCGGGATATCGGTATACGGAACGCCCAGGTTCCGACCCAGAGCCCCGGCGTCTACGTCTCCCAGTTCGACAATCGTCCAGTCGGTGTCTGCGAGCCGCCTCGGAACCTTCCGAAGTGCGTCCCTGTCATCGCTCGTGAAGACTTGCCGTACTCGATAGCCTCGCTCCCGAAGTATTTCTGCGACGAAATACCCGCGAAGAATCTCGTTGAAATGACCGAGATGTGGGATTCCCGAGGGAGAAACTCCACCCTTGATTACTATGGGTTCATCCGGATCCCGTGCCTCGATCTCGTCGGCGACTGTATCCGCCCAGAAGACACGATGCTCGTCCGGATCCGGCTGACCGTTCTCCTTCTGGAGGGATGTTCCCGGCCCCTCGACCCCCCCTCGCTCTCCTTCAGAGGCGTCCGTGTCCGAATTCATCGTCCGGCCCAGACACTGGGCTCCGCCGTTGCTTCGGGGACGATGTCGGTCCCGTCGTGGTCGCCTTCCAACACCGCCCGCTCGATGGCCCTCGGGTCCGTCCCGTCCACCACGACGGCTCGCATGTCCGCCCGCTCGATTAGCTTAGCTGCGAGTAGGTCGACCGGTGCTGAGGCCCCCGCATCTCGGCTCATCGGGGCGATGACTTCGATGAGTTCGCTCGGAGTCAGCCGCTCGTATCGACTAGCGTCCGTGTCCGTGCTCGGATCAGCATCGAATATTCCCGCAATATTGGTCCCGTAAACTAGGAGATCAGCCCCGATATACTCCGCCAGGGCTGCAGCAACCGCGTCAGTCGTCTGGCCAGGCGTTATCCCCCCCATCACGGCGATGTCGTCCCGTTTGACCGCCTCGTATCCTTCTTCGTAACTGGTTGCCGGTGTCGGCGCGGCGTCCTCGTCCAGCGCGGCGATCAGCAGGCGTGCGTTGAGCCGTGTCGCACCGATCCCGAGTTGGTCCAGTTCGACCTCGTTGGCGCCAACCTCCCGACCTGCCGTGATGTACTCGCGTGCGATGCCGCCCCCGCCTACGATTACGGCGAGTTCGCAGCCTTCCCTGCTCAGCCTTGCTATGGTATTCGCGTATGTCCGTATCCGATCGGCGCTTAGTTCCGGCGCTAGGACGCTTCCCCCCAACGCGAGGACGACTCTCATTATCACATCGTTGCTCTGATTCGGATTTAAACGTCCCGAAGGGGACTGCGGTCCCCAAGGAGGTAGCGTCGATGTGGCGCGGAACGCATAAACGAGCGTCGTCCGTTCTCCTGACTATGCAAGCGCTTAGTTTCATCGGGGAGGGGTCGACAGAGCTCGTCGGCGAGGTCGCCGCTCAGATCGACGGCCAGGTCGCCACCGTAGAGGCTACCCCGGTTTCGATTCCCGACGGGCCAACCACCTACAGGTTGAGCCATGACGGGATATGGCGTGCACACGGCACGGACGCGACCCTCACGGACCTCTTGGACCGGCTCGCTCCGCGATACGAGTATGCCCTCATCGCGGATCTTTCCCGTCCTCGGTTACCGACAGTCGTAATCGAGGGCTCCGATAGCGATCCAGCAGGCACCGTCGTCCGACGCGTCGACCGGCACTCGATCGAACCCAGTGAACTGGCAACGGTCGCCGATGAGGTTAAGCCGTGGATCACTCTGGAGACGCTGGTGAGTGAAATCAAAGAGGCAGAAGGCGAAGAACGGTCCGGCGCCATCGCCACCTTCACTGGCAGAGTCCGGGCGAAGGATGCGCCCGATGACGCCCCCACGACGCACCTTACCTTCGAAAAGTACGACGGGGTTGCCGACCGCCGACTGGCAGAACTCGCCGGAGAACTCGAAACTCGCGACGGTGTATTCGCGGTCCGTCTTCATCATCGTACTGGCACCATAGAGGCTGGCGAGGACATCGTCTTCGTGGTTGTTCTGGCGGGTCACCGCCGGGAGGCGTTCCGCGCCGTGGAGGATGGAATCGACCGACTCAAGGAGGAAGTCCCAATCTTCAAGAAAGAAGTCACTGTCGAGGGAGACTTCTGGGTTCATGACCGTCCGTGACTTACTCGCGACAGATTGCTTCGTTGAATAAATAAATATTAATTATATTCAATTAATACAAATAACGGAGAACTAGATAAGTTGTTCGATACGGAATCGACGAAACACTCTCAGAGTGCGTTATGAAAACTCTCGTTATCTCGTAAAACGTTTCAAAGAAAATCGTTTCCGATTATTCACGCCTGCTAAACGTGAAACCGGCCGAATCACCCCGAACGTTCCTGCCTTTATAACACCCTTGGAGGGGTACGAGGTTGTGAGGCGAATCATGAGTACAACTGCGAATCCCTCCACCGAATCCGTCCAAGACGAAGACGTCGCTTCGAAAGAGGAGCGCCTGAAACGGTTCCTGCTTCAGAAAGCCGAAGACGGAGAGATGTACTTCAAAAGCAAGTTCATCGCTGATGAGGTCGACCTCTCCCCGAAGGAGATCGGCGCCCTAATGGTGAAACTCCGCGACTCTGCAAGTGAGTTGACCGTGGAAAAGTGGTCATACACGAGCGCGACCACCTGGCGGGTCGAGCCTGCGTAATCTGGACCGGTACCGTCCCGGGACTACTGCCGTCTCAACCGGGCACCCTCTCCGTCCAGGCGGTTGGTTCCCGCGCTAAGGACTTATCCGGTTGGGTCGCTAAACGGCGATGATGGGTGACGCCGACGCGCGCGACTCGCCCCGTCCTGAAGAACCAGAAGTCCCGTACCCACCGGAACTCGACAGTGTGTTTCATCTGACCGGTACCACTCGTCGTGGTGACCGCCTCCTGTACTTTGGCGACTCCCTTGTCCCCGAACGGACCCTCGTTCAGGAGGTCTGGCCCGCGTTCCGAGAGGCCGGGTACGAGATCCAGGCTGCCCGAACGCGTGACACCGGGCGGGACGTCCTAATCGCCAAACCACGCAAGCAGGGAATCGAGGGTATCCCTTGGACCAATCTGATCCTGTTCTTGACGACGGTACTCTCTACTCTATTAGTGGGTGCGACCGGCTGGTACTACATACCGTTCAGTGAGGTGGCTGAGAACCCGCTGGTTGCTCTGGAAGCCTGGCCGTTTACAGCTGCGGTTCTCGGTGTCCTTCTCACCCACGAGCTAGGCCACTACGCCCTTGGACGATACCACGGTGTCGACGTGTCATTGCCGTATGTTATCCCCTTCGTGTTCCCGTTTGGCACCATGGGTGCCATTATCCGGATGCGAGGGCAGATGCCCGACCGAAAAGCGTTGTTCGATATCGGGGTCGCTGGGCCATTGGCCGGGCTTGCTGCCACGGTTTTCGTGACGATAATCGGCCTCACACTCGGCCCATACCCCGTCCCTGAACGCATCCTTTCAGGCGGTGGACGCGTTATCGTATTCCACAACCCTCCGCTCTTGGACCTGATTGCAGCCGTGACCGGTCAACAGACGGGGTATGAAGACCCGACTCTGACCGCTCATCCGGTAATCATGGGGGGATGGGTGGGAATGTTCTTCACCCTGCTAAACTTGCTGCCCGTCGGACAGTTGGATGGCGGACACATCCTTCGGGCGATGCTTGGTGAACGACAGGAGTCCGTCGCAGCGCTCGTTCCAGTCGCGTTGTTCGGGCTCGCAGCGTACCTCTACTATGTACGGGGCCTAGGAATCTCCGAATCGGTCGGGCTCTGGGCGTTCTGGGGGGCCTTCGCCACCTTGATCGCTTACAACGGTCCGGCGACCCCAATCGACGACTCTGCAATTGGACCTAAACGAATGGCCATCGGGTTCCTGACCTTCGGGCTCGGACTTCTGTGTTTCATGCTGGTCCCGATCGAGGTCGCTACGGTCTGACCCAGTCAGCGTCGCTACGCGGTCTCGGCCAGCAGGAATTGGGTCCGCCGGGCCACCGCGAGACAAGATTCCATTGGCACGCGTCCCAACTCCTTGCTCCTGCCCGAATTCCGTCAGCTCCTGGTCAATGCTCGTAACCCTTGTCTGGAAGTGGCTCCCCGTCGAGTTGGATTCCCGTTCCGGTCACGGCCCCGATCCGGGTTACTTGAGTCGGCGATTCTTCGCGTAGGGTCCGAAATTCGTGACCCGGAAGCGTACAAACCAGTTCGAAGTCTTCCCCTGTATAGTAACCGAGTTCACGCCGCTCCTCCCGGTTTCGAGCGAGCTCACCGACGAGGTCGTCCACCGGCACTTTCGTTGACTCGATCGCGAACCCACAGTCACTCGCTTCGCCGAGTTGATACAATGAACGGGCAAGGCCATCGCTGGCGTCGGTCATCGCGGTTGCGGCACGGGCAAGGATCCGTCCCGTGTTTACCCGGGGCTGGAACCGAAATACCTGGTTTGCTCTCTCCAGGGCGCCCTGTTCGAACAAGCGTAGGGCGGCAGCAGTCCGGCCGAGAGTCCCAGTAACACATACTATCTCGCCCGTCGACGCGCCCGTCCGGTACACCGGATTTGTCGTGGTTCCGAGAGCTGTCGCCGCGACTGTGAACTCCCCGCCTGTGTCCAAATCACCCCCCACATACTCCGCGCCGACCGTGGCACAGACGTCCTTGGCGCCTCGAATGAAGGCTTGAAGATCCTCCTCCACCAAGGTGGGGGCAGCGTATGCGGCGACTGCGGCCTCTGCGGTCGCTCCCATCGCGGCTACATCGGAGAGAGAAGCCCCGACAGCCCGCCATCCAGCGGTGTACTGGGTGACGCCATCGGGAAAGTCACCGGACTTTCTGAGCAGATCGGTCGTGAGTACGCGATCGCCGACTACTGCTGCGTCGTCGCCTGCTGCGGACAATTCCTTGGCGATTAGGGTTAGCGCCTCGCGCTCGTCCATTACCGGGCGGTGCGGTCGCTTCATCAAACGCGTTCCGGTCGTCAGATCGGCGTTCCGATCGGGGGGACCGGCCCCGTATAGACCTAGAGCATATCGGGCGACCCCGGTCGGCTGGATTTTTGTCCCTCGGTGTGAACCATCATCCGGATGTGAAGTTCCCTTTCCGTCGTACCGCCTGGCGGATTTCACCTTCGGAGGCTTGATACGGACGGGACCTGGATTCTAATCCCATGAACCGGGACCAGAGGCGTGCAACTGTCCTCGGGTTTCTCGGTGCGTTCGTGGTCCTCGGAATACTCCTGTACGTGGTCGGCATAGATGAGTTCCTCTCACGGCTGACAGCGGCGAAACCTGGCCCCGTGCTGTTGGTCCTCGCCGTGACCTTCGGCTGGCTTGCCGCCTGGGGGATCGCTCTCCGGACCGTACTGGGCGTTCTTGGCATCGACCTGTCGGCTGGTCGTTCGTTTCTCGTTCTCTGTGGAGCCATGTTTTCGAACAACGTCACACCGTTCGGACAGGCCGGGGGCGAACCGGTGACTGCGTTACTTATCTCACGGGTCACCGATACCGAGTACGAGCGGGGACTGGCCGCCATCGCCAGCGTTGATACACTAAATTTCGTTCCGTCGATTTCGCTGGCGTTGATCGGCGCTGCCTTCTACGCGACGGAGACGACACTCGGTCGGGATCTCCGGATCGCGACCGGCGTCGTCGCCGTTCTCGCGCTGATCGTTCCTGGTATCTTGTACCTTGGCTGGCGGTACCGCTACCGTCTCGAGCGGCGAGTGGTTGCAATCTTGGGTCCGTTGCTTGCGAAGATTGGCGGAGCAGTCCCGTGGATTTCGACTCCGAATCAGGCAGGACTGGAGAGTCGCATCGAACATTTCTTCACAGCCATCGAGCGTATCGCGAGTGACAGGCGCGGTCTGTCGCTCGCGCTCGCGGCATCGACTCTCGGATGGGGGTTTCAGATGCTCGGCCTCTGGCTCGCCTTCGTTGCGATTGGTGTCCCGGTAGCGTTTTCGGTGATGTTGTTCGTGGTTCCGATGGGTGCCATCGCAGGTGTGACTCCGTTACCCGGTGGCGCGGGAGGAATCGAGGCTGTTCTCGTTACCTTACTTGTTGCCGCGCCCCTCCCAGCGGTTAACGAAGGGGCTGCACTAGCTGCCGTGGTCGTTTATCGGGGTGCTGTTTATTGGGTCCCGACCCTCATCGGTGGCGTCGTTGTCAGTTATACGGGGGTCAGAACCGTCCGATAAGCGCCAGGATCGATTCCGGTCGGCCTCCACGTTCCTGGTCCCCGGCGGTCCCGAAGTGGCTCCCCGGATACGACGATTTTAAACGAGCGCGGGCAGAACCGAGGTATCATGGTTACCCTTCACGACGTCCCCGCCGACGATCTCATTCAGGAGGTCGCCGACAGACTCGAGGACCGGATCGATGAACCGGACTGGGCAGCATACGTTACGACCGGACAGCATACCGAACTCCCACCCCAACAGGACGACTTCTGGTACGTCCGTGCCGCATCCGTTCTCCGAAAGGTCGCGCTGAACGGGCCCATCGGGGTCGAACGGCTTGCTACCTCGTATGGAGGGGCAAAGGACGGTTCGACACGGTATCGTGTCGCGCCGCCGAGTCACGCCCCCGGCTCCCGAAAGATCATTCGGACGGTGCTCCAGCAACTTGAGGAGGAAGGGCTCGTCGAGATTGCTCAAGGCGAGGGACGTCGCGTCACGGACCAGGGACGCGGCTTCCTCGATGATGTGGCAGGTGAGCTTCTCGAAACACTCGACCGACCCGAGCTTGACCGGTACGCCTGAAAGACCAACACACGCCTCTAGACCTGGTCCCCACCGCTCCACTTCGTCTTCCTCTGAGCGCGGAAACTCGCCGCCCTGGGGAAGAAGCACGTGATCGCGGTCGAACAGTCGAATCCACGGCGTGTACGAGCCAGGGGTGTGTGCAGTTGAACTGTGGCTTCACGCAACCTAACAGCCCCTGGTCACGGGACCGTCCGAGTCCCAGACTGTGGCCACGAGATTCACGCCGACAACAACGCGGCGCGAAGAGTATCGACTCCAGGTACTCCGTTCATCACATACGTCGCCGGACGGAGACACCCCTTTGTGTGTGTATAGACGCCGAATCGGTGGCCGTGGGCGGACTTGATCCCGCGTCGGATTCGGCCAGAGTGGGAGTCTACGGGAAAGCCCGGCCTTCAGGCCGGAGAGGCTTCTCTGACCTATCGAGTCCGGACTGAGACCGGTCAGAGGACGGAGCTTGGGGATCGGGAGCCGTCCGATTCAAGCCCCCGCGCGTCTACGGTTCCGGTATGACCGACCGGGTGGCTTTGGTCCGTACGTACTACGACGCGCTCGACACGGGCGCGTACGACCGCTTCGAATCGTTGCTCGCGCCCGAGTTCGCCCACCGTCGCCCCGACCGGAGCCTCGTCGGACGGGAGGCGTTTATCGGGTTCGTTCGAGAGGATCGCCCTCAAGGGGACACGACTCACGAGATTAAGACGGTGTACGACCCCTCTGCTGGCGAGAGTGCTGCCGAGGTAGCGGTCCGGGGAAGCCTTCGAGGGGCGGACGGGGAAGAGATTCTCGCGTTCGTTGACGTGTTTCGGTTTGACGACAACGAACGGCTGGTGGAACTCAACACGTACACCCGGTGATGGAACATCGGGCTCAAATGCACGAGGGCCCGGTGGTCCTCTCGACGCGACCTCAGCGACGTTCGCCTGCGCCCACAGCTGCTTCCCCGACCTTCTCGCTCCCTTGGATCCGTTCTCGCCCGTCCATGTACGGCCTGAGCGGGTCGGGAATCGTGACGGTACCGTCCGGGTTCTGGTAGTATTCCAAGATCGCGACTAACGTCCGAGGAACCGCGACCCCGGACCCGTTGAGAGTGTGAAGGTATTCGGCGGATTCGTGACGCTTGGGCCGATATCGAAGGCCAGCGCGTCGTGCCTGATACGCCTCGAAGTTCGAGATTGATGACACCTCCAGCCATCGGCCGCCCCGGTCGGGGCCATCGGGCATGTCATCAGCCGGAGCCCAAACCTCTAGATCGTACTTTTTCGACTGTGGGAACCCGAGATCTCCCGTGCACATCTCCAGCACCCGATACGGGAGGTCGAGCCGGCGCAAGACTTCCTCTGCCTCCGTGACCAGCCCGTCGAACCGTTCGTAGCTTTGCTCTGGGCGGACGAAGTTGACGAGTTCGACCTTGTTGAACTGGTGGACACGCACGATCCCCCGTGTTTCAGTACCGTGTTCACCGGCCTCTCGACGAAAGTTCGGAGTGTAAGCCTGGTGCTTGAGTGGGAGGTCCTCGTCGAGCAGAATCTCCTCCCGATACATGTTAGTCACCGGAACCTCGGCAGTGGGAAGCAACCACAGGTCATCGTCTTGGTACGGCTCGTCGTTGGCTCCACCAATCCGATACGCATCACCGGTGAACTTTGGAAACTGCGCGGTCCCGCGCATCGCCACACTATTGACGGGAATTGGCGGGAACAGGTCGGTATATCCCTGCTCTCGGTGGATATCGAGCATGAACTGAATGAGGGCGTGTTCCAACATCGCTCCCTCACCTTTCGTGAAGTAGAACCCGCCGCCGGCGACCTTCGCGCCGCGTTCGAAGTCGAGAATGTCGAGCCGTTCCCCAAGGTCGTAATGCGGCTCCACCGCCGACGGTAGTTCCCGGACGTCATCGAACCCTTCACGCCGACGTTCGACGTTCTCTGTCTCGTCCGTCCCCACCGGTACGCTCTCATGTGGGAGTTGTGGAATCCGCAGCAACGCGTCTGTCAGTTCCGCCTCGAGCTCGTTGGCACGCTGCTCAACCGATTCCAGCTCAGCCTTGAGTTCCTGTGACTGCTCGATGGCTTCCGCGGCTTCCTCCTCCCGACCTTGGGACTTGAGGCGCCCGATTCGATCCGAGACTTCGTTCCGTTCGTGTCTGAGTTCGTCACCCCGGGCTTTCAGATTCCGCCACTCTTCATCGACCGTAAGTACCCTCTCCAGATCGATGTCGTCGACACCCTTTTGCTCGAGAGCCCCCCGGACCGCGTCTGGACGATCCCGGAGGAGCTGCCTCGCAATCATTAGCCTCGGCTATCCCCTGGCGTGCCTAAACCGTGTCGGGTCCTAGTGAGGCGATACCACGGGGAAGCGATTCTGGTCAGGAGGCACTGGTTTGATACCGCCCTCCGGGGAAACCCAAGCCGTGTACGGACGCGATCGCCTCGGAGGGGTTCTTCGGCGTGCCCTGACGGTCGTCCGAGACGAGGAGATCACATTCCTTGCGGCCGGCGTCGCCTACTACGCCTTCGTCTCGTTGATTCCCGGAGCCGTGGTAGCACTCGTGATCGCGACAGCCGTGGGGGGCGATACCCTTGCGCAGGCCGTCGTTCGCGCTGGGGGTGGGCTCCTCACCTCGGAGGGCGAAGCCGTCCTGATGGCAGCCCTGGCGAACGACGTCGGGCGCGGTGGCGCTACTGTAGTCGGGTTACCACTGGCCTTGTGGGGGGCATTGAAAGTGTTCCGCGGACTCGATCGGGCCTTTTCACAGGTATACGGGATGGAAACTCCGACGAGCCTTCCCGGGCAGTTGCGGAATGCGACCCTCGTAGCCGGGAGCGTCGGTGCGAGCTTGGTCGTGATGATAGTCCTCGGGGGCCTGTTGGTCGCTCTCGACTTTGGCTTCCTTCTCGAGACGTTCGGTGTTCTCCTCTTGCCCCTCGTGCTTGCGACCGCGTTCCTTCCGATGTACTACGCCTTTCCTGGGGTAGAGGTTACTGCTCGTGAAGCGCTACCTGGAGCAGCTTTCGCAGCAGTCGGATGGACGGTACTCCAGGCCGGGTTCCAGGTGTACATTGGGGTCGTCGGGACTGCTGGTACGCAGTTGTACGGGGCGATCGGGGGCTTCCTCCTCCTCATCACATGGCTTTACGCCGCCGCCGTCCTGTTGCTTGCAGGGGCGGCCATCAACGTCGCTCTAGCGTTCGAGCCTCAGTCGCTCTCCTTGGAGCAGGAAAGACGAGAGGACTCTCCAGCCACCAGCAACCGGCACGGTCAAGACCCCTCCGACCGTGACCTCGGAGGCATGAGCGATGACCGCGACCGGGATGACGCGGTCAACGGATCCGATGACGGTGCAGCACCCGACATCGCGGCTCTCGATCGTCAGGTAGATCGGCTTCAACGGGAGCTGGATGAGATTGCCGACCGGACGGTCGAGAAACCCGCGCTCGAGGCGGAACTCCGCCGATACGTCCGCCGGCGGATGCGACGTGGTCACGCCCGTGGATGGGGGCCGTACCTCGTCCTGTTGTACGGGACAGTCATGGTCTTGGGAGCGTTCGTTTACCTGGACGGGCTTGTCGCAATCGCTGCGATGATCGTCCTGTTCCTCTCGACCCTCGGCCTGTATACCCTGTTCGTGATAGTCGGGCTGGGTCTGAACGCCGCTGGGTATCCGGGCAAGCTTATCGACCTCGCTCGCGACTACCGGAGTGACGAGTGAATCATGCGGGGGCTCGGGTTGGCGGCCGGCTTAACGACACTCCCGTCGTGGCTCGTGGTCTTTGCAGCCCTTGTTACTCAACTCGGGGACGCTTGGTTCCTCGTGCTCTCCGTCGGGCTTGTTTACTGGTTGGGGGACGACCGGCTCACGTCAGCCCCGCGAGCGGCTGGTGCTACGCTGATTGCCGTCGGATTGGTCGCGCTCTCTGTCACTATTGGGTTGAAGAGTCTGTTCGCGTTGCCCCGTCCCCCGGGAGCTGAGACTGTGTCGATTCCAGTCTGGCTACCCCCCGTCGTGTCCGAAACGTTCGAAAGCGCGGCCACGGGTGACGGCTTCGGATTTCCATCCGGCCACGCGATTGGAGCAACGATGGTATACGGGGGTGCTGCAGCGTTGTTCGATCGACTTGGCCAGCGCCGTTGGCTCGCTGCCGGGAGTGTCATCCTTGCCGTCGGAATCTCCCGCCCAGTCCTCGGGGTCCACTACTTCGTGGACGTTCTCGCGGGCATAGCAGTTGGGGCCCTCGGTCTGTGGGTGGTCCTCAAAATCGCGCGTGAGGCGCGAGCTAAAGATCGTGAGCGTCTCCGCGTCGCCCCGACGCGCGGGTTTGCAGTGGCCGTAGGCGTCGCCGGCGGAGCCACCGGTATCACGGCTCTAGCCGGCCACTATAACGAGACGTTCCGAGCTGGGATCGCCCTCGGTACGGCGATTGGTGGGCTTGGAGCTTGGTACGTGGTGGGACCTGTTCACGAGAGGCTCGGGCGGCTCTGGACTCTTACGGGGGCTATGGCTGTGGGCACCGTCTGGCTCCTAGCCTACCTGATCGGAATCGGGGAGGTTCTACGTGGACCGTTCGCCGCCCCTGGCGTCCGATTCGTGACCGTCTTGCTCTTTTCCACTGTAGCGGGTGGCCTCCTTGTCGGGTGGCCCGTCCTCGGATCGAAGACTCACCACGGATTTGTGGATGGACTCCTCAACTAGAACGTCTCGAGGTAGCGGTCCAGTTCCCAGTCGGACACATCAGCCCGGTACTCATCATACTCGGCACGCTTCGCTTCCATGAACTTCTCCGCGACGTGCTCCCCCAGCGCCGACTGTACGACTTCGTCGTTCTCGAGTGCGTCGATTGCCCCACCCAGATTCGCCGGGAGCGTGTCGATCCCGTACTCGGTCCGTTCGGCCTCCCCGAATTCGTAGATGTTTTCTCGGACCGGGTCGGGAGCCTCTAGCCCCCTCTCGATACCATCCAGACCAGCATGCAACATCACCGCTAGTGCGAGGTATGGATTACAGGATGGGTCCGGAGACCGGAGTTCGATCCGAGAGGCGGCGGGTACCCGAGCGGCGGGCTTCCGAATCAGTGCCGACCGGTTGACGTCCGACCAGGCGACATAGACCGGTGCCTCATACCCCGGAACAAGCCGTTTGTAGCTGTTCACAGTCGGATTACACACCGCCGTCAGGGCAGGAGCGTGCTCGAGGATCCCGGCGAGGAAGCTCCGGGCGGTATCCGACAGATCGAACTCGTCATCGGGATCGTGGAAGGCGTTCTCCCCGTCCTCGGTGAACAATGATAGATGAGTGTGCATCCCCGACCCGTTGATGTGCGGGATCGGCTTGGGCATGAACGTCGCATGAAGATCATGCAGTTCCGCGGTTGCGCGCACGACCGCCCGGAACGTGGCGATGTTGTCCGCCGTTGTCAAGGCGTCGGCGTATTTGAAGTCGATCTCGTGCTGGCCTTCCGCGACCTCGTGGTGGCTCGCTTCCACCTCGAAGTCCATTGCCTCGAGAGTTCCGATAATCTCCCGACGAAGGTCGCTGGCGAGGTCCTTCGGTGCGAGGTCGAAATATCCTCCCGCGTCGTGGGTCGTGGTGGTGGCTCGACCGTCCTCGTCTTTTTCGAATACGAAGAACTCTGGCTCCGGGCCGGCATTTAGGGTGAAGCCGTGTTCCGCGGCGCGGTCGATCGCCCGTTTCAGGACCTGCCGCGGGTCGCCCCCGAACGGCTCGCCCGTGGCCGTATCGATCACGTCACAGATCAGTCGTGCAGCGTTCCCGTTGGCCGACTCTGCCCAGGGGAGAACGGCAAAGGTCGATGGGTCCGGGTCCAGCCGCATGTCCGACTCTTGGATGCGAACGAAGCCCTCGATGGAGGACCCATCGAAATAGATCCCCTCCGTGAACGCCTTTTCAGCCTGGCGTGCCGGGATAGAGACGTTCTTGACCGTCCCGAGAATGTCCGTGAACTGTAACCGGAGGAAATCGATTCCTTCCTCGTCGATCTCGTCGATCACTTCCTGTTCCGCCGCCGTCAGCCCGCCGTCTGGTTTTTCGTTTGCGTCCGTCATATCGTTGGACGTCATACCTCTATTCCTCCGGGATAAAATCAGTAACGGTTGGTGGAAATAGGAATTTAATCGATTTAACTGAACGCTCGTAAATTTCTAGTACCCGCACCTCGTCCGATCAAGCGTGACCTACGAGAACCTCGATGCGCGACTAGTAAACTCGCTCCTAGGGGACGGGCGAGCGAGTCTTCGGAGTCTCGCTGAGGAACTGGACGTTTCAGTAACGACGGTCTCGAACCATCTCCGGGATCTCGAGGACAGGGGGGTCATTAACGGGTACACCCCCCGGCTTGACTACGACGAGCTCGGTTACGACGTGACTGCTATCATCCAATTGAAGGTCGAAGGAGACGCCCTCCCAGGGATCACTGACCGACTCGTCGATCAACGGGGAATGGTGTCCGTCTACGAGGTGACCGGCGACTACGACGTCATCGCCATCGGAAAGTTTCAGGATACGGATGGGATGAACGACACGATCAAAGACCTCCTGAGTGATGTGGACATTCGCGAAACGAACACTTCGGTCGTCCTGAACCCGGTCGTGGAAAACAGACAGTTCGAACTCGAGATCGACGGGTGATTGACTGCTGCGGGCATGTGATCCGTTCGGGGGACGGCCGGGAACCGTCGGTCCCGGGGAAGGGACCGTTACGCGAGGTGGTTGGTTACGTCATCCATGTCCGTCCGACAGAACGGACACCGGTACCGGGTTGAAAAACCGTTCGACTGGGCCGTCGTTTTCGCTTCGAGTTCGTGCATTCCGATTTGACGGCCGCAGTCCGGGCAGTCGATTTTCGGCACATTTGAGCCAAGCGAACCACACAGGCATAAAGCCCCGGGGCGGCGAAAGGTCGGGGCCTTGGCTCCCTGTTGCTGTTCAGTGACAGGGGCGCTGGTCCTTCTCGTCCATCGATTCGGTGCCGTGGCCTCAGGCTGTGACCGCCTCCAAGCACACGGCTTGCTTCAGTGGCGCAACCCGGGAATCGAGATTCAAAATCTCCTTACCTGCCGTCTTGGTGCTTGTTCCCTTCGAAAACGAACGTCCCGTTGCGCTGGACGACCTGTCCATCGATCTCGATGACCGCATCCTCGGTCATGTCAACAATCATATCAACATGGACTGCCGACTCGTTCCGGTCGCTTTCTTTCCCGACCGTCTCCTCATACGCTGCCCCTACAGCCATGTGAACAGTGTCTCCCATCTTTTCGTCAAACAACATATTGTACGTGAACCGATCGATAGCGCGGTTCATCCCGATGCCCAACTCTCCGAGGTACCGCGCACCCTCATCGGTGTTGAACACGCCATCGAGCACCCCCTCATTTCGCTCTGCAGTGTATGCCTCGACCCGTCCTCCCTCGAACCGTAGCTTGATGCCGCTGACCTCACGGCCTTGGCGATAGACGGGCTTGTCGAAACGCACCGTTCCCTCCACGGAGTCGGGAACCGGAGCGGTGAATACCTCGCCACCGGGTAGGTTGTTCTCGCCGTAGTCGTTTAATGCTGTATTGCCGGTGACCGACATTCGAACGTCGGTCTCGGACCCAGAGCGGATCCGAACCTCATCCGCGTCGTCCAGTATCTCCGCCATCTCGGCTTGAAACTCCCGCTGTGCCTCCCAGTCCAGGGTTACCGCGTCGTAGACGAAGTTCTCATAGACCTCAGTACTCATCCCGGCAAGTTGGGCGTGAGCGGCGGTCGGGTGTTGGGTTACACACCACCGTGTGGCGAGTCGGGCCTGCTGTACGGGTTGGGCCGCGCGGGTGGCGTTGGCCACTGTCTCTGGATCTACGTCCGTCTTTTCGGCGAGGTTCGACCCGCCGCGCGTGATAACGGTCGCGTCCGCGTTTTGATACAATGACAACAGGTGTTCGGGCGTCTCGAACCCTTCGCTTCTGGCTCGGAGGTGGGCGCGCTCTGGCCGATCGGAGTTGTTCAAATACACAGGGTTAGCCCCGCGGTCACCAGCGATCTCGTGTAGAGCGATCCCGAACTCCTCGGCGACCGGCGGCGTCCGCACGACGAGGTTGTCCCCTTTTGAGAGGTCAATCGCATGGTCAGCGACGATCTCGGCATGTTCGCGGACACGTGGGTCCATACGATCGCTGTTGTCGACCCACAGAAGATTACGGTTTACGGACGCCAGCTGTCCGCGAGTAACTCGTGGGTCTGTCACGAGGGCTCCCAAGTGTGACGCCTGCTGTCCGAACGGACTCCGACCTCGCGTTCTCACAGGCGGCTTTCGAGCCGGCAGTTGGAGAGACTCGTTCAGCGTCCTCTTGACTCTAAGTCCGCCTGACGGACAGCCCCTTCTACCGACCATTTTCGAGCCTGTGGGACTGGCTGCTGGGACGCTCGGAGTGAATGACAAACGGTCCGTGCGCCTTCGTGGGTTTAGTTCCTAGTCCGCTCCATCTCGGACTGGCCCGCTGTCTCATAGTTCAGGCGCGCTGTAACGGGCATGGCCACACGACCCACCCGCGGTCGGCTCCGTGATGCCATCAGGTCGGTGACCTTTGGGAGGGGGCTGAGGTTCCGAACGGTGGCCTTCTGCGGGGACGAAGGGGGTTTATACACTTCGCCGGCAGAAGCGATAGTATGGGATACAGCTGTCCGGTATGTGGGACACCACAACGGGATGGCGAGCATCTCGCGCACCATCTTGCCTTTACCGCAATGCTTCACGGCGGGGATCACGAGACATGGCTCGACGACAACGTCGAGGGGTGGCAGGACTCGGACTCCGGGCGCCTTGCCCAGGCGGTCTTGCCACATGCTCCTGAAACCGACTATGAAGAAGTCTTCGAGGATACCACCCACCACCACGTGGAGGAACGGGACCATCCGGCGGGCGTCCCTCACGACCGTACGGATGCGCTGATATCCGACGACTCCTCCGAGCTCGATGCTGAAGCCAGGGAGGTAATCGAAGAAGCGCGGCAGCTTACGGAAGAGATGTTGCACGAGGAGGAAACGAACGACGAATCATCGGAGGACACCGACCAGTGAGCACCGACAACGAGTCACGGACGACCTCCGAAGTCCCGGAGGTGGAAGGGGACCTCGAGCCCGAAAGCCTCGATGCTGCACGCGAGGCGTACGCGGCTGAGGCGCCCACTGCAAAAATAGCGGTTCGTGAAGCAGCCAAAGCGATGGGATTCGATAGTTCCGAATACGAGGAGCGAGTGACGCCCGGCGTGATCGCCACGGTCCGGGAGGCGCTGTTTGCAGAGCGGTTGGCCGTCCGGATCAGTGACCGGGAAACGTACGAGTCGTGGGGTGACACCAACCCCGAGTTTGAGGTGATCGAGATCGGCAGTCCTGAGGTGGACCGCATCGCATGGCACGTGGCGCCGTTTGCCGATCAAGCCGTCGGTGCAACCTTCCACGAGAAACGGATGGCGGCGGTATCGACAGTTCGAAAACAGGCCTTTGGACGGATCTATCGCGAGCGACTCGAGAGCGACTCGTAACCCGTATCCCGGTCGAATCCGACCCGTCACCTATGCGCCGGGTTACGCGGATCGTCCTTGGGGCCATTCTTGTGGCGACCGTACTCCTCCTCGCGCTAGGTGCTCTCCCGAGCTACCTCGGATCGGGGGCTCCTCACTATCTGGTGGCAACCCCTGTCGACGACGGTCCTGCCTTGGCCGTCGCTGACCTACCGGAACGACGATATCCGTATCTATTCGGGGCACTCGAAGCCGCTGATGGTCGGTCACACTCGTACTATCGCGGCCCATATGGTCTGAAAGAATCGTTTACCCACTCCCCCTTCGATGAACTTGACGCGCTCCGTGGAATGGCTCCCGCGAACGCGACCCAGGAGGACACGGTCTACGTCTCCTACCAGGATCAGCGGTATCGGGTGGAGGTGGTGTCGAATGGGCAATGACTCGGAGGACGACTGTACCGGCAGGGATCTGGAACCTGATCCCTCCGAGGGTGACAGGACTGAGTCGACCGCCGGTTCGAGTAACGTCCCAGATCTCGACGACCGCCGCCGTCACTCTTGGCCAGGGTCCCCGGAATGGCCCGTCGTCGAGTCGGCAGTCGAATACGCGACCGGATGGGTGACTGCGGGCTACGATCTCGTCGAGCATCCTGATGGGACCACCAAGCGATACTACTGGGCTGAATTACCGACGGCCGTGGTAGTAGTCGCTCGGACGGACGACCGGGTCGTATTCGTCGACCAATACCGCCCTACGATCCGCGAGACCCAACTCGAACTTCCAGCCGGAGTTGTCGAGAAAGGGGAGTCATTTACCGCCGCAGGCTCACGCGAACTCCGGGAAGAAACTGGGTTAGCCCCGGACAGTACGACGCTCCTTCAGGAGGTCTGGTGTACGACTGGACTTCTCCGTCATCGCCGGGCGTTCGTATACGCCCAAGATCTCCGTCCGGTTGAACAGTCGCTTGATGCTAGTGAGTTCCTGCAGATCCGCGCCGTCCCAGTTGGGGAGGTTGTCGAGCGTGTCCGGCAGCAGCCGACGAACGACGCGACTGTCGAAGGAATCCTGTTGGCCCGCGAGGAGGGATTGTTGTAGTCTGGTTCAGTGATAGAGAGCGAGTCGTTTTTATGAAACATCCCCTTCGTTCGGCCATGGACGCGGAGATTGACCCGGAAGAAGTGGCGGCGCTCGTGGCGGGGGGCGGCGTCGATGGGGGAGTCCGAATCGTTGACATCCGGGCCCCGGAAGCCTATGCTGCCGGCCATGTCCCCGGGAGCGAAAACGTTCCGCTCGCGGAACTCCCGGACCGGATCTCGGAACTGACGGGCGCTGACCGCGTGATCACAATTTGTCCCCACGGCGAGGCAAGCATGCAGGCCGCCCGCCTCATCTCAGCGTTCGAAGGTACTGACACCGCCCGCGTCGAGAGCATGGCAGGCGGGCTTGAGGCATACGAAGGTCCGCTAGATTCCGTGTCGGATCCCGACCGGGACACCCAGACCGGAAACGCCAGCGACGCGCCTTTCTGACCAGTCCGGAGTCAAAAACGACGAGGGAGTAATCTCGCCGCCGTGATCAGCACCAGCGCAATCATCGCCGTGACGGCGCCGAAACCCGAGGCGACGGTGCTTGATCCGTTCCGAGAGTCAACCACGACATCGAGCTGCCGGTCACCAACCGAGACGGTGTGAGTTCCCGCCTCAGTCAGCCGAACGGTCGCTGAAAACGTGGTCGATTCGCCAGGCGCAAGCCTGACACTTCGCTCCGCGACCGGTTCGCCGTCGATTCGGATGGGGAAAACGGTAGCCCCAGGTCGGTCAGCCCCGTTCGATACGGTGGCGGTCAACTCGATGGAACCACCTCCTGTGACCCTCGACCGATTCGCCTCGAGCATCGTCACGGTGAGGGTCGCCGGTTCCTGAACCCGTATCAGGAACCGTTCGCCCCGAACGAGTACAGTATATTCGCCCGGCTCGTCGGCCGTATAGGTCATCCGTTCCGTAATCGTCGTGTTGGGTACGATCCGGCCCGACGTCGAGTTCAGGCGGTCACCGTTGACGGACAACGTGATGCGGTAGTCGCCGGTCGTCCCTCCGACGTTCGAGACCGACGTCGGAATCACAACCGTCTCGCCAGTGACCACCGTAGGAATCGGCTTGGCAGATGTGGTGGTGTTCCGGTACTCTCCGATGATCCGGATCCCAGTGGGGGCGACTCTGTAGGTCACGAGCGCGGGATCTGTGCCGAACGCTTCTTGGTGTGACTCCGCGTCCCACGGTTCAGGGACAGTTTCGGTTTTGGTGAACCGGTCGGTCGCCTCCGCTGGTTTCTCCCCCCCGGCTTCCGCGACGAAGGCCCGGAACTCGGATTCGGTGACGCTATTTCCAGCGGCGTTCATTTCGGAAACCACGGTGAAAAGTGTCGCCTCCCCTTCACTTGCCAATCGGATCCGTCGGTCGATCTCCCCCGCTACGAGCGCCCCTTTGGTGTACTGGGCGGCGTTCGTCCAGGTCGCGGGATCGGCCAGTACTGCTTGTGCCTGAGGTGCCCCAGTCCCTCGAGAAAGATGTTCACGGAATTCCCGAAAGCTGATCCGCCCCTGATGGAACGCCAGATATGCGGCTAGGTAGTCCGCGGTTCCTTCGACGGTCCAGCGTGTCTCACGTGTGGGTTTGAACGCCTGTCGGGTATGGACGTATTCGTGCAACCACGGGTTGTCGGCCGAATCCAGTGGTTCGCCGGCCCGCACCCAAGCGTCGGCGTCGCCGGCTTGGAGCCCGCGGACCGCCCACCCGACACCTTCTGGTGCGGCGATGAACAGGACAGATCGGTCCCGGTCTCCAACCCGTAGCCTGTTGCTCGCGTCGCTTAACGAGTCCAGAACGGATTCGGGCGATTCTTTCACAGACGCGCTTCTGGGGATGACCAGTCTCAAGGTCTGATTATGTGCCGTCCGGGTAACAGTCCGGTGTTCGCCAAGGAAGGCGATCGTGCCACCCACTCTCCCCGGACCGTCGACCGTAGCTGTCCGTTCGAGGCCGACCACCTCGCCACGATACCGCCAACTTACCCCCGGCTGCGGCCGTCTGACTAGCGCCCACGCTCCGACGTCCACGAACAGAAACCCGTCGTCTCGCAGCTGCATAGGCTGTGATCGGTCGATGAGTGCCGTTTTCGGGGCCATCCCGGTCTCCCGCTGAAGGCGGGCGTCTGTCGCGGTGAGGTTTGCTTCCACCCGGACGGTTACCGTCGGCGAAGTGGTCTCCTTATCCCATGCGTACGTGCGTCGATCTTCCCGAGTAAAGCCCTCTGCCGAAACCACCGTTGTCCGCTCGGGAAGTTGAACAGTCAAGTCCGTCACGCGGTCCGGTACCTCAAACCGAAAAACGGCGCTCACTTCCCCCGGGCGGTCGGGCGTCAGCCGGAGTTCGGTTGTGAGACGGATGTCCGTCCCTGCCGCATTGCGTGGCTCCTGGCCGGCGATTCTAGGACGCGGCAGGGCCGTAGCATCTTGGCCAGTTCTGTATCCTTTTGTGGTCGTCGGCTCGCTGTCGACGAACCGGGTGGGCCCCCCCGTAGTCGCAGCCTCCGATTGGTCGGCGGCCAACCCGACT
This sequence comes from uncultured Candidatus Halobonum sp., assembly GCA_964502585.1. GTDB lineage: Archaea > Halobacteriota > Halobacteria > Halobacteriales > Haloferacaceae > CAZCXJ01. The sequence goes on along the minus strand of CAZCXJ010000007.1, from coordinate 5,149 downwards.
GCTGTCGGAACGAGGAGGACACTAATCAGTACGAGCCCAGTCAGAGCCGCCCGACGCATATCATGGATCCGGTAGGGAAACATAAAGACCTTTATCGGCCAGAAATCCGCCTTAGGGCGCCAGTTCTCGAGTAAGGCTCGAGGGGATGCTCAGGTACGGCTGATCACGCGACGTTGAAGCCCTTCTCGCGGAGGAAGTCCTCCACGCGGCCGGTGTGGTTCCCTTGGAGTTCGATAGACCCGTCCTCGACAGTACCGCCGCACGCGAACTTGGACTTGAGATCCGACGAGAGGCTGTCCATGTCGACGTCCTTGGGGTCGAATCCTTCGATGATCGTTACTTCCTTGCCGTACCTGCGCTCGTCGATGCGGATCCGGATCTCCTGCGACTCTTTGGCGACGTCCTCACAGACGCAGAGTTCGTCCGGTAGCCCGCACGTCGAGCATACCTCACTCATTTCCGCCCCGAACTACACGAGCGCCCGGTATAATGCTGTCGGGTGTCCGAATCGCGGGCACGAGCGGCTATCGCCCTCGTGCTCCCGGTCCTGTCGGGTCCGCACGGATCGTCGTTCTCGTCCGGCTGACATCGTGGATCCCAGGCCGCTACACCTTGCATCTCCCCCTGCTTCGCTCCGTATCCCTCCTAGGACGAAGTTATCCACATCAGCGCATGGTTCGACACGACGGCTCACGAACGTGTCGTGCATGGCCATCCGGTCGCGGCCCTCGCGCTCAGGATGCACCCCTATCCCGCAGCCGTCCCACGATAGGAGCGTTATTCCATACCATGTCGTCGACAGCGTCCACGGCCGCGTCGGCCTCGGTTCGGGAGACACCGCTACCGTACCGGGCCCGTTCGTAGGTCTGAGCGATGTCTCGAACTCGTGGGTCCGCACCTGCGGCTACCAGTCGTTCGACATATTCCCGAGCAGTTTCGCCCGGGTTCCGCGGCCGATACTGCCGACTGGTGAGGTACTCCAACCGGCGGAACGCCCGCTCCGCGTCCGGAACGGGCTCGGTCCGTGGCTGGCGAACGAGCCAGACGAGCCGGTAGGCTCGGTCCGTCAACCCGAGCCGCCGGGCTCCGGCCGCCAACCCGAACAGCGCAACGAGACCGAGGCCCACGTCCCGCTCGGAGGGGAGCGGGCCATCACTTTCCCCATTTCCGTCCCCGGCCCCCCCTACTTGGGTCTGTGTGTTGAATCCCACATCCCCTTCGCCGAGCGTCCCGTTCAGCTCCGACTGGTTCGGGTCGGCAATCTCCGGCCCGAGCGGATTCGGAGTCTCGCCGATCGGCGTTGATCCGGATTCTCCTGGGGTGGCGGTCGGGGTCGTGTACGTCCCCTCTTCGGACCCGGCTGCGTCGACGCCTTCTATCCCCTCTTCCCGGGCTTCCTCAACTCGGGCCTCTTCGGCTGCAGATCGGGGTCCACCCGGCGTCGGATCGAACTGTATCCAGCCGACTCCCGGGAAGTACACTTCGACCCACGCGTGTGCGTCGAGGCCCCGAACGACCCACTGATCCTCGGCGACTCGCTGACCCGGAGTATACCCCGTGACGAACCGCGCCGGGATCCCCTGCGACCGGAGCATTGTTACCATGGTCGTAGCAAAATACGTGCAGTATCCTGCGTCCATCTCGAAGAGGAACGAGTCCGCGATGTTGCCCTCCGGACGATCGACGTCGAGGGAATACTCTTTCGTTTGCTCCAGATACCGCTCAATCGCGACGGCTGCCTCATAGGGGTTACTCGCGTCAGCCTGTTCGAGCACCTGGGAAGTCCGTTCTGTCACGCGGCTGGGGGTACTCTCCGGGAGTTGCGTGTACCGCTGGCTCACACTGGCTGGATAATCCGTTCCAGCCCGTTCCAACTGGGCCGTCGTCGAGAGCGGACGCTGGCTCGTTACCGTATACGACTCGTTCGGCTGAATCGTCGCACCAGGCCGTAGGCCGTCGTGATCGGTCCGCTGAACGGTTCGCGCGATCTGGCCTTCGACCCCGACTGGTTTCCAGGCCGCCGGCATCGTGTCGAGTTTCGTCTTCGCCGTAACCGTCTGTTCCAGCTCCCGGGACTCGCCAGGTGGTCCCTCAAGCCCCCCAGACAGGGGCTCTGCATCGCCTGTCCGGACCCACCCTTCACCGGTGTATCGGTCGTAGGTACCCGTTCGCCAGTAGGCGGCACGATCCGCCTGGACCACGAACCGTACCTCCGGCGAAAGCCGGATGCTCCCGACTACTGATACCCGATCGGTGTTTGTCACGAGGCTAGATTCGATCGTCGGTGACGGACCCGCCACATCCAGGGGTCCGGACGCACCTCCGGGTGCGATCGAAATGCTCGCGGTCAATAGAATCATCACGGCAACGATAACTGCGAGCGTGTCCCACTGGGCCTCCAGGCCACTCAGCCCTGCTGCGTCAAGACCGGTCAGCCCCGCTGCCAGGGTCATCCCGACCGCACCCAACAGCGTCAATCCCACGCCGGCATCTCCAGTCAAAATAAAGAATCCGAGTGCGCCCGCAGCCACCGTCGCTGCGGCGACGTATCGACCCCGCACGGTCAGATACCACGCTAGGAACGTGGGCACCGGTGCAAGGGCCAGTGCCCATACGCCGACGTTCAGAATGCGAAGAATCGAGAGGCCAGTCAAGAGCGCAGCGGTGTCACCGATCACCCGACCCACGGTGAACAACGCTCGTTGGCTGGGCGGCACGGAGTAGAAGTACACGAGGAGGGCGCCCCCGAGAGCGGCTAGCGCAACGACAACCGCGGTCCGCTCACGGACCGTCCGTCCGAACCATGTCGCGACCAAGATCGTGATCGTCACTTCGAGGAGGAGTACTCCCGTCCCCCCCACGATGTCCAAGATGTCATAAAAGACTGCCAGCATGGCAAGAAGCACGATGGCGACCCCCAGTGCGGGCGGACGGCGAATCGCCGAGAGTAGTGGCCCACGGTCGCTCTCGGTTCGGTTTGACGGACGCGGTACCCTGTCGCGGGTGATCGTTGAACTTCCGATGCTCATGCAGTTGCCTCCCGTTCGGGATCGAGTTCCGGCGGTTCGGACGCCCAGGCAGGCGGTACCGCTTTGGTCAGGTCCTCGAACGAGGTCTGCCGTTCCCCGACCCGGACGGTAGTCCCCTCCTCTTCGCCGCGGATTTCCACATCGGCGTCGTCTGACCGGACCCGACCGGCCCCCACGAGTGCCAGACGTTCGAGCAACCGAATCCGTCCGGCCCGCTCCGGTCCTGCCTGTACGTCACCGTCGGGTAGTTGGACGTCCACTGGAATCCCATCGTCAAGCAATGCTAAGGCGATGCTTGCGGTCGCACGGGCCATGCCGTCGGCGTTGCCTGCCGTCGCACCTGCAGCGATTTGGACCGCTTCCGTCTCGGCCTCGGCCGCGAACTCCTTGACGATGAGTTCGTCGCGTTTCGCGGTCGATTTCCAGTGAATATCTCGCAGGGAATCACCTCTGTCATACTCGCGGAGGCGGTCGAACTCCGACCGTTCTTCGTGGAGGCCCGTTTCGTGGAGAGCCCGGAGGTCTCGACGGGCCCACCCCGCGATAGCACTCACCTGTGGATAGACTAGTACGGCGTCGGTTTCGGGACACGAAAGTGTCCTCTCGGCTAATCCAAGCACGTCCTGGGCGGTGATCGTCGCCGGCCCGAGAACGTGTTCGCCCCGGTGTTCGTATCGGACGTCGTATGATATAGATTCAGTACCCACGACGGTTTCGTGATCCGTTTCTGGAAGGGACAGCCCCTCACTGGCCGTTTCGTGGACGGTCCCGATGAACGGTCGGTCGAGTCCGGACTCGGCCGGGTGTGGCGTACCGTGGTCTGCGAACTCCATCGTCGCTTGGTGCCCACGGTCCGCAAAGTCGTCCGGCGGAGTGTGCCGAATGATCCGAGGGGCGGGCATCCGGTGCAACTGCAGATACGCCGCTGCGAGCGCGATCGCTCCCGGAAGAATCACCGCGTTCAAACCCCTTGGAGCGAATACGACAGCCATCACGAATCCGATCACCGAGACAGCAGCTACCAAGCGACCGCGGCGCGTCAGGCGCATCTGTCACCCTCCACTGAGGAGGGGGCAACCTGTGCGCCGGCCACCGGGACCATGTCCTGGGTGAGTCTCCCCTTTCCTTGGGTAGGCGTTTCGACGTGCTCCACCCCCTTGGCACCACTGGGGACTGGGTGGACGCACTCGCTCATTATTGGACTGGGACCGAGTCGAGAGCGGCCTCGACAACATCGCGCCCTGTTTCGCTTCCCGTCCGGGGCCGGATACGATGGGCGAACACTGTCACCGCTTCGTCCTGAACGTCATCCGGGACCACGTAATCACGACCGGCGAGGACGGCCCGGGCTTGCGATGACCTGACGAGCGCAATACTTCCCCGAGGACTCGCGCCGAGCTGGGCGTTCTCCCTCGTATAATTGGCAAGCGAAGTGACATATTCTCGAACTGGTTCCGAAACCTCTACTTCCGCCACCGTCGCTCGGGCACGACGGACTTCATCCGTCGAAGCGACAGGATTGAGGGATTCGATCGGATGTTCTCCCGCCGTTCGGTCTAGGATAGCACTCTCGTCGGCTTCGGAGGGATATCCGAGTCGGAGCTTCTTCATGAACCGGTCGATTTCGGCCATGGGCAACTCGTAGGTCCGGCCCGGTTCGACGTCGTTTTGTGTCGCAATCACGGTGAAGGGGTCCGGTAGATTACGCGTCTCCCCGTCGACAGTCACCTGCTTTTCTTCCATCGCCTCCAGGAGTGCCGACTGCGTCTTCGGTGGCGCCCGATTGATTTCGTCCCCGAGGACGATGTTCGCGAATACCGGACCAGGCTGAAAGTCGAATTCCTGGGTCTTCTGATTGAATACGTTCACACCTGTCACGTCCGCCGGCAGGAGATCCGGAGTGAACTGAACGCGTTTGAACCGACAGTCGACCGATCGAGCGATCGATCGAGCGAGCATCGTCTTTCCGACGCCGGGGACGTCTTCCAAGAGGAGATGTCCCCGGGCGAACAGCGTTACGAGGATGTGTTCGACGGCTCGTCGGTTCCCGACGATCACATCCTCAACGTTTTCGATCACCCGCTCGGCGAGGTCCGCAGCCTCGGCGACGGGGAGGGCGT
>CAZCXJ010000006.1:0-70429 GCA_964502585.1 uncultured Candidatus Halobonum sp. | reverse complement strand
CGTCCCCTTGGTGACCGAAACGGTCACCTTGTCGCCGAGTCCTGCTTTGGGGTGTCGATTCAACGTCCCCGAGTAGCCCGAGACGCTGATGACTTTCAGCTCCCGGGCTCCCGTGTTGTCAGCGCACGTGACGAGCGATCCCTTCTCGAGCCCCGGCGTGATGTCAGCTTTGAGTGCCTCCATCAGGCGTCACCTCCGGTCTTCTCGACGACCACGTGTGACTTGGTCTTCGAGAGGGGTCGTGTCTCCGCAATGCGCACTTCGTCGCCCTCGCGTACGTCCATACACGGGGGTGCATGGGCGGGGACGCGGCTCCGTCGTTTCATGTAGCGGTCGTACTTCGGTACGAACACGTCGTACTCCCGCTCCACGACGACGGTCTTATCCATCTCCGCGGAGGCGACCGTGCCTTCGAGCGTCTGCCCGCGCACGGAAAGGGTTCCGTGGAACGGGCAGTTCGCGTCGGAGCAGGCCTCCTCCGGTTCCGGTACGTTCAGTCCGATTGCCATTTGTTGTCACCTCTGTTCGCGTTCCGCTCGGTGCGGTAGGCGGGTCGTGAGAGCAGTCGTTCCCCATCCACCGTAACGTAGGCCACACCCTCGCAACCGCCAGACTGACCGGCTACTGCGGACGCAGCGCCGGCAGTTTCCGACGGAAGTTTGGATGCGGTCCCCGGCCCCTCGCGAGGGCCGGCGGCTTCATCTGTGGGCGCTCGTTCAGGGGGACTCGTCGCGAACGCGACCGACGGGTCGACGACGAAGGACACGTCGCCGTCCGCTGGCACCGCGAACTCGAAGGTCGTCCCGCGTTTCGGGATGCGTTTGTCCCCGGAGACCGTGCGAACGATCACCGTCCGTGCCGACTCCCGGATGACACGGCCCGTCGTCCCGATCAGACCGGCGTCTCGAGCCGCGGCTACTCGAACCGGCAGCCCGGTGAACTCGTGTCGTGTCAGGGTCTCAGGGGTCAAGGGCATCCTTACGTCTCCGCGTCGAGGTCGCCTTCCTCGCGCTGGATCGTCTTGATCCGGGCGATCGTTCGTCGAAGTTCGCCGACGCGTCCGGGGTTCTCCGGCGCACCCCCGGCCGCCTGGACGGCCTTCGAGTTCAGTAGTTCCGTCTCGAGTTCCTCCAGCTCGGCTTCCCGCTCGGCGGGAGTCATGTCACGGATTTCTTCTGGATGCAGGATCGCCATCTTACTCCTCCTCCGTGTCGTCGTCCTCGGTCGATTCCATCTCTGCGACTAGTTCCTCGGCTTCGTCCTCGATATCCTCGTCGAGTTCGTCGAACTCCTCGGCTGCGTCCGCCTGTTCGTCCGTCAGATCGGGTTCTTCCGCCGTGGCATCGACCGCCCCGGCCTCGTCGGCCTCGATGACCTCTTCGACGACCTCCTCGTCGATGACGTCTTCGGGGTCCTCCGTGGGAACACCGACGTCTTCCTCACCCACTTCTGGGACCTCCTCTTGGTCGACGTCCGCGAGCAGGTCTTCGACGTCACCGTCCCCGCTCGTCGCTCCGGCCTGCTCGACCTCCCGGGCTTCGACACCTTCAGCCACGCGGAAGTCGTCCGGGAGCTCGGCACCCGGGGGAATGATACGGACCGTCACGCCGATCGTGCCGAGCTTCATCACGGCAACTCCTTGTCCTTCGTCGACGACGTCTTCGGCGGGTTCACCGTTGTGTTTGATATACCCGCGATTGAACTTCTCCACGCGCGACCGTGCTCCGGTGACCTTACCGCTGAGGACGATCTCGGCTCCGAGGGCCCCCGCCTCCATGATGCGGTCGATGGTGGTATGGCCGGCCTTCCGGAAGTACCACCCTCGCTCGAGGGCGTTAGCCAGTCGGTCGGCGACGATCCGGGCGTTGAGGTCCGGTTCGTCGACTTCTTGAACATCGATCTGCGGGTCGTCCATATCGAACCGGTCCTCGAGTTCCTGCGTGATCTTCCGGATGTTCTTGCCACCCTTGCCGATCACCATCCCCGGTTTTTCGGCGCGAAGCTGGATCTGTGTCCCCATCGGGGTTTTGGCGATCTCCATGCCGCCGTAGCCCGCTCTCCCCAATTCCTCGGCGAAGAACTCGTCGATCTGCGACCGCTGAAGGCCGTCCTCGATGAACTGGAGTTCGTCCGCCATCAGTGGGTCACCTCCTCGACGGCGTCGGGTTCCGCGATCACCATCTCGACGTCGACTTCAGGAGTGTTCCATGCGGTCGCACGCCCCATCGCACGGGGCTTCCGGCCCTGCTGTTCCCCGACCTTGTGAGCGGCGACGTGTGCGATCACCATCTCCGGAGCGTCAAAGCCCTGTTCGATCGCGTTGTTACGGACGTTCTCCAGGAGCTTCAGGAGCTCCTCGCTGGCCTTCTCGGGGAACCGGCCCGCGTCCCAGCCGTCGATGTCCGACCGGTGACCGACGCCGCTGTTGTGTTGGCGGAACGGGACGGGCTGTTCCTCGTCGATGACCGCCTGGAGGTACTCCTCGGCGTCCGTGACGGTCATCCCCTTGATCTCGCGGGCGACCGCCTTGCTGTGCTTCGGACTGACTTGTCGGTCCCGGAGCATCCCCTTGGCGGTGGTCTCCGGATCCGTGTCGACACTGTAGCTGATTCCCATGTTATTTGAGTGGCACGAACTTTGAGGACCGGGTCGCGCCGATGCCGGCCTGGCCGTGTTCGACGGACTGTCGTGTGAGCTGGAACTCCCCGAGGTAATGACCGATCATCTCGGGTTCGACTTCGACCCGCTCGAACCCTTGGCCAGTATGGACCGCGAAGGTGAGCCCGACGAACTCCGGCAGGATCGGCATGTCCCGCAGGTGGGTCCGGATGGGGTCGTCGGCGGTCTCCTCGGCGGCCCGTTCACGGGCCTTCCTCAGCAACTTTCGCTGTTGGTTCCCGAGTCCGCGCTGCACGGTTCGCCGCTGTCGTGCGGGTAGCAGTTCCGCGACCTCGTCCAGATCCATGTCCTCCAACTCGTCGAGCGTGTGGCCACGGTAGGTGAACTCCCCTTCGCGGCCGGTTCGGTAGTCACTTGAGCTCATTTGTTACCTCCTCGCCCCGTTCGCTTGGATGCGATATCCCCGACTTTTCGTCCCGGCGGGGCGTCCCGGGAGACGCTCTTCGGCTGGCCGGGATGCTGCCGACCCCCGCCGCCGAACGGGTGATCGACCGCGTTCATCGCCACGCCACGAACTCGCGGATACTTGGTCCCCCGCGCTCGGAGTTTGTGGTGCTTGTTCCCGGCCTTCACGAACGGCTTCTCGGTTCGTCCGCCCCCGGCAACCACGCCGATGGTGGCCCGACAATCCGGGCTCAGTCGCTTGACCTCACCTGACGGAAGCTGGACGACGGCGACGTTCCGGTCGTGCGTGAGCAGCGTCGCGTTTACCCCTGAGGCTCGGGCGAACGTTCCGCCGTCACCCGCCTGCCGCTCGACGTTACAGATCGGGACTCCTTCCGGAATCTCCGCGAGGGGAAGCGTGTTCCCCGGCTCGATCGCCGCGCTCACTCCGACTTGAATCTCGTCACCGACGGCGATCCCTTCGGGGGCGAGTACGAGTCGGCGGTCACCGTCCTCGAACTCCACGTCGGCAATCGGCGCCGACCGGGCCGGGTCGTGCTCGATGCCGACGATCGTTCCCGAGACCGTGTCGTCGAGGTCATCGTCTGCGACGTCCTTGTGCGCCTTGTCAGATTTGTAGCGGTGCGACGGAGCTCTGAACGTCGATCCGCCGCGCCCGCGTCGTTGACCGAGTATCCTTCGTCCCATGGTTAGAACACCCCGATTCGCGAGGCCACTTCCTGAGCGTCATCGTCCTCGCTCAGAGTCACGGTGGCCTTCTTTCTCGCCTGCGGCGTTACCTGCGTGTGCACCTGTTCGACAGTCACGTCGAACTGCGTCTCGACGGCGTCGGCGATCTCCGGCTTCGACGCGTCCGTCGCGACGAGGAACTGGAGTTTGTTCTCGAAGTCCATCTCGTCCATCGCTTTCTCGGTCACGAGCGGATGTTCGATCACGTTCATCGGTCTGCCACCTCCTCGATCGCGCTTTCAGTGTACAGCGTCAACCGTCCCGGATGGGTACCGGGTGCCAGGTCCTCGGCATTCACCTCGGCTGCCGTGGCGACGTCCGCCCCGGCGAGATTCCGGGCCGCGCGCGACGGCTCCTCGGCCGTCACGAAGAGGATCGACGTCGGTTCCTGGTGTCGCCGACCTCGGGTCGTCCCGCGACCGCTGCGGACCCCGCGTCCGTCGTCGGCCCGTTCGATATCCGCGTACACGCCGAGCGCCTCCAAAACCTCGACGACCTCCTGGGTCTTCAGTAGCTCCTCGAACTCGTCGGTCACCACGACCGGCAGGTCGACACCGTCATCGAACGCGTGGCCTCGCTCGCGAACCAACTCCGCGTCGGCGGTGGCGGCGATGGCCGACCGCACTGCGAGCTGTCGTTCTTTGTCGTTGACGGTCTTCGACCGGTCCTTTTCGGCTTTCGGCGGATGCGCCGGGCGACCGCCGACCGTCTGTGGTACGCGTCGCCCCCGACCGTTCTCGCGTGGTACGTGGGCCATACCACGGCCGGAGCCGAACGATTCCGCCGGCGTTCGCAGGCCGGCATACTCGTCGGCCCCGTAGTCCTGTTTCCGGTTCGCCTGCGCCGCCACGACCGCCCGCTGGATCACGTCCGGTCGATACTGGGTCTCGAACACGTCCGGCAGGTCAACGGTGCCCGTCTCGTTCCCGTCCAGATCGCGTAGTGGAGTTTCCATGCGTGATCACCCCTGGTTCGACTCGGTCGAGACGTACCGCACTTCGGGATCGAGGCGCGGCTGGTCTTTCGGCCGCACCGCCGGGCGGAAGCGCAAGAGCCGCTTGTCAGGCCCTGGGAGCGAACCCTTCACCAGGGCGTACGGCCCATCGACCTCCCCGTACCCGACGAACCCGCCGTCGACCGACGCTTCGTCCCCATCGCCGAGCGCGATGAGTCGCTTGTTCAGTTCCGTCCGCTGGTGATATCCGGTCTGGCCTTGTTGCGGGACCGTCGACCGGACCCGCGAGGGGTTCCAGGGGCCGAGGTTCCCGATCCGCCGGCGCCAGCCCTGGCGGGCGTGTTTGCCCTTTCGCTTTTGGACACCCCAGCGTTTCACCGGTCCCTGTGTCCCTTTCCCCTTCGTGACGCCTGCGACGTCGAGGTACTCGCCGGCACGGAATACGTCCGTCGCCTCGTGTTCCCCTCCATCGCCGACCAGGTCCAGGGCATACTCGACGCGCTCCTCGACCGTCCCCCCGCCGACCCGGGTTTCCATCACGTCCGGCCGCTTCTTCGGGACGTTGGCCAGGTCCGCGGGCATTGTGTGTGTGACGAGTCGCACGTCGTCGACCCCGTCGGTCTCGACCAGTTCGCGGATTTCCTCGGCATCGTCGCCGAAATTCGGCTCGGCCGGGAGGTCCAGCGCCCGCTCGAGTTCCGGGTGGAACTCGTCAGTCCAGACTTCCGTCGTTGGCTTCCGGCCGTACGGCGTCTCCTCGTAGGCTCTGACGGCGACAGCCCGCATCGGCGGTGTCTCCACGACTGTCACGGGGACCGACTCCTCCATCCCTTCCCGGGCGGAGTCGGCCTCATCGTTCACCATGACGACGTGGGTCATGCCGGCCTTGTAGCCGGCGAATCCCTGTACCGTCGGTGACCCATCGTCCTCGGGCCACGAGCGGATACGCGGGACTTCCGATGCCGCACGCTTGCGCGGGCTGAAGCCCATCGAACCTTTTCGTGGTCTGCTTGGTTGTGGCATGTGTGTTCGTCCGTTGCGTTCGTCGCACTCGCGTCCACCCCCTCGGTGCGACGGGCCGGTGGGGGGCCCAGGTGCCTTCCTGGCGCGGCCCGCTCTACGGCTCCAGCAGCAGCGGGGCGAGGGAAGCGAACAGCGCTTCCTCCGTCCGCACGACGTCGCTCCCCTGCTGCGGGACCGTGTCGAGCCAGCGATCGAACCCCGGACTCGGATCCGGCGAATCCTCCGCCGGACCGGTCGGGACTTTCTCGGGTGCGAACCCGAGGATCGCGGGCAACCCTCGGTCCGGCGCCCCGAACGCGACCGCGACCTGGTCCGCGTCGCGTATCGCTCCCGTGACGCTCGCCAGCAGCGACACGGACAGGGACTGCCCGTGTCGTGAGGTGGCGATCGCCTCGTCGGCGCCGGCGAGGGCGTCCTCCAGGTCCGTCCCGACAACGCGAAACCCCGGGAGGGGTTCGTCCACGAGGCGGGCACGGACCGGCTCTCGCGAAGAGACCCTGATGGCGACGCGCTCCCCCTCCGTCACCTCCCGTCCGTCGGGCAGGTGGAGGGAGATCGGGTGTTGCAGTCCGCAAGTGACCCGGACGCGGCCTTCAGGTCCGACCTCGGTCACGACTCCTTCGCGCAGTTCGCCCGACCCCTCCGGGCCGGGCGAGGTCTGGCTGACCCGCATCGGCGGGAGAACGCCCGCGTACTGGAGTTCGGACCGCTTGCCCCACGCCTCCTTCCGGAGGTGTGGTGGGGTCGCGGCGTACTCCAACACCACGTGGACGAACTCGCTGCCGAAGCGGCCTTCGCCTTCCCGGTCGGGGAAGACGACCAACCGATCCGCACGGAAGACCGCGGCAGCCCGGGCGACCCACCCGAGTTTTCGGGTGGCCGCCCGCGCGTCCTCGCTCTCCCGCACGAGCGACGACGGCACGAGTATATCGACGCCCGTGCCGTCAATCATCGCTTCACCAGACTGTACCTCGTAATTCCTCCATCGTGACGTAAAAGGATAGCGGAACGCCCTTTCGGGTGTGAAGCCTTCTCACGCCGCATTCGGGCACTTTTGCCATCTCGTTCCGGTCGCTGAGGCGGGCCGGTGCGGGCGGTACGTCGTCCCGGCACCGGCGGCTTTACCCCACCGCTGGCTTGCGGTCCGGTTGCTTCGGAAGGCTTAAGAATCGAGCCCCGGGTATTCAGTAGTGGCGCGTCGGTAGTGTAGTGGTATCACGCAACCTTGCCATGGTTGCAACCCGGGTTCAAATCCCGGCCGACGCAGTCCTCTTACTGAACGGGTCCGCCTTACTCTCCCAAGAAACGAGTCTCTTCTCGAGGACGACAGTTCCGGATCGCGTGTCGGCCACCGGGCGGTGTGCGGAACCGAAGCGTCGACCCGACCCCCGAGGGCAAACACTCATACAGGTGCCCGATGCATGAGGGATGAATGCAATATCAACCGTTCGCGGAGGCGGAAACCTACGAACCGGAGGAAGGATGGCGACGTGTCTCTTTGGCTGGAAGCGACCAGTTCTCGTTCGAGTGGTTCGAAAAACCACCCGGGCACTCCTCGCCGATGCACAGTCACACGAACGAACAGGTTTGCATCTGTCTCCGTGGTGAACTCACGGTCCACACGCCGGAACGGAGCGTTACGCTCGAGGAACACGATTCCGTCCTCTTCGAGTCCGAGGAAGACCATCGGGTCGAGAACGCGGGTGATGAACTCGCCATCGGGTTGGACGTGTTCGCCCCGGGTCGATCCTTCGATTTCTGGACGGACCGGGAGTGATCTCGGTGAGCAAATGAGACGTCTGGCCCGCGATGTGGACGGCACTCCCCTGCTCGGGGACGACCATGGTTTCGTTCCGCTTACCGCCGCCCATCCGGAGTTCGGGACCGTCCGGGAGGCTCTCGCAGCCGCGGCCGCGGGCGACCTCGCCCCAACCGACGCGACAGCGCGGCGCCGAGCGGCGAGCGAGATACGGTTCGGGCGGCCGCTGAATACCCTCGGCAAGCTCTGGGGTATCGGACTGAACTACGCCGATCATGCCGCCGACCTTGACGAGACGCGTCCGGACGAGCCTGCAAGCTTCATGAAACCGACGACCGCCGTGACCGGTCCGGGTGGACCAGTCCGGCTTCCGGACGCCGAGCTCACACAGCGGGTTACTGCGGAGGCCGAACTCGCAGTGGTCATCGGGCGGACGGCCCGGAACGTCGACCTTTCGGAAGTCAGTACGGTCATTGCGGGATACGTTCCGGTCATCGATATGACTGCAGAGGATATTCTGGAGCGGAATCCCCGGTATCTCACCCGGGCCAAGAGCTTCGACTCGTTCTTGGCCATCGGTCCCTGGCTTGGAACAGGGGAGCTGACCGACCTCGATACCACCGAGGTCCGGACCGTGGTGAACGGCGAGACTCGTGCCCGAAACGTCCTTGGAAACATGTTATTCCCGCCCGCCGAACTCGTCGCGTACCATTCTAGGGTGATGACTCTTCAGCCGGGGGACATCATCAGTACGGGCACCCCTGGTGCTCACCCGATCAGCGAAGGCGATACAATCAGTGCCGAAGTCGACGGCCTGGGAAGCCTGACTGCGACCGTGGTCAAGGAGAGATAGGGTCGGTGTAGGCCCGTCTTTCCCCGTCGGCGTTCACAGGTTCGACCGACCGAGCCCGCCTTCCACCGGAATCGCGGTCCCGTTGATGTACCCCGCCGCCGGCGAACAGAGGAACGCGACCGTGTTGCCCAGTTCCATCGGATCGCCGATTCGGTTCAGGGGGTTCGATTCCCCGCGGGCGGCAAGGCCCTGTTCGTACGAGTCGTACTCCCCGCGTTCGACACCTTGTTCGATGAGTTCACGAATCCGAGAGGTCTCATGGGGCCCCGGCAAAACGGCGTTGACTCTGACGTCGGGTGCGAGTTCCCGGGAGAGGGTCTTTTCGAGTCCAATGACGCCCATCCGGACTGAATTCGAAAGCACGAGCGAATCGATCGCCTCCTTCACTGACCGTGAAGTGATACAGACGATCGTTCCTCCACCGTCGGCCTGGAGGTGTGGGGCCGCTGCGCGGACAGCCCGAACCACGCTCATCACCAGCAGGTCGAACGCTTCGTACCAGTCCTCGTCGGTTGTGTCGAGAAAGGCCCCCGAAGGTGGCCCGCCTGCGCTCGTGACCAGGTGATCGAGGCCTCCAAACTCCTCGACGGTTCGGTCGACCAGATGCTCGATGTCATCCCGGACAGTGAGATCACCCTGCACGCCGATGACGGACGCGTCCCCCGATGTCTCGTCGCCGAGTTCTGCGACCGCGGCCTCTAACCGGTCTGCATCGCGGCCGTTCAGGACGACGTTCGCGCCCTCCCGAACGAGCGCTCGTGCCGAGGCCTTCCCCAGGCCGCTGCTTGAGGCCGTTACCAGTGCTACGTCTCCGTCGATGTCGAACTCCATTTTCAATCGCCGTTCGACGACAGTGCCGAAATAAGCCGGGGTCAAGCCGGCGCAATAAATGATGGATTATTGAATTTTTCCGTGTACTGCCTGAAAACTCAGATCAACAAGTGGTCCCTCGGCCCGATTCGCGGGGACAATCATTATGTAAAAGCATTCAGAATAATGCAGAATATGCCAACGCCTTACAAGGTTGACAGACGGACGTGGTTGAAACTGTTCGGTGCCGGAACGGCGGCCTCCCTCGCGGGGTGCGCGGGTGACGATGGTGGTAGTGACGAGGACTTCATAGCCGCAGCCGAGGAACTCGGGCTGGCGGACGGCTGGCGGCAACGTCGGATCGGTCGTGCGCGGAACAACTGGTCGATCGAGGATCGCCAAGACGTCCCCGACCGCCAGAACGACACCACGTGGACGAACAGCGGTGCCTTCCAGAGCGCGGTGGAGAACGACGTGTGGCGCCCCCCTGAAGGTTGGGATGACACTGCTGCCGGCGACGTCGATACGATGCAAATCCTCAATCACGGGGCCGCGAACATGGAGTTCGATCCGGCGACGCTCGCCGCCCATGAGCTGTTCACCGAAAAGACGGGTATCGAGCTGGACGTCATCGAAATCGGCGTCGACCAGGCGAACACTCGCGAGCAACAGTTCCTCTCCTCCGAGGAAGGAAGCCCCCATGCGTTCAACGTCGACGGGCCGCTTCTCCCACAGTTCGTCCAGCAGGGATACCTCGAGGTCACCGATGCGTTGTACCCGGAGGAGAGCGTATACGAGCCGTACATCCCGGGGCTGCAGAGTCTTGTCCAGTGGGACCTCGACAGCCGAATGGAGGGGACCCACACATACGGCTATCCCAACATCGGCGAGGCGAGCATGGGTCACCTCCGAGCGGATCTCGTCGAAGAGCAGGGACTCGACCCCGAACGGTTCCAGGGCGAATGGACGTGGGACCTACTGGAGGAACTCGGGGAAGCCTTCGAGGGGACGGACGTCAACGCCTTCGCGTTCTACGCGGGCACGTCGACGTACCTGGCGTACTCCTTCCGGGAGATGCTCTTCCAACAGGGCGCCCGCATGGTCCAGGACGACGGCACGGTCAAAATGAACACCGATGCGGCCGTCCGGGTCGTGGAAAAAATGAAGGAGTGGCGCGACGCCGGGTACGTCCCCAGCGATGTCATTTCGTATGGGGAGGGCGACATCGTAGACCTGTTCGCAGCCGGTCGGGTCGCGTACACCACTGCCTTCAGCGACTTCGTCCCCAGACTACTCCAGGAGTACGAGCCCGGGACGGAGTACCAAATCGTCAACCCGCCGGCGGCCAACGCCGGGCCGTCCCCGACCCAGGCCGGGCTCGTGGCGCCCAACTCCACTAGCATCAATCGGTTCGCCGACACCGGTCACAAGCTGGCAGCGATGCTGTACGGCGACCTGAAGCTGAGCTACTACACGCAGTGGCTGGAGTTCACCTACGAGGGCAACATCTCGTACATGGATCAGGTGTACTCCGATTCTGCCGAAAACGAGTTCGTCACGTTCGGGGGCGCGATCGGGAATGCCATCGAGAACGGTGTCCTCGAACTGTTCCCGCAGATGTCCTCGGTGTTCCAGCGGATGCTCAGTCCGGTCCAACGGGCGCTCCAAGGCGAGATGTCCCCTCAGGAGGCGATGGACGAGGTTCAGAGCTTCGTCGACGACGAGATCAACTGATGTCCGACAGGTGCCTACCCCGATATGGCGACTGAGGAGTTTGAGGGCGATGTCGGTCCGCACGGCGGTGGCGTTACCGGTCTGATCTCCGACTGGGTCAACGATCACATCCGGACGGTCCTCCTGGGCCCGTCGCTTGTCGCCCTGTTCGTCGTCTTCATCTACCCAGCGGTGATGCTGGCATGGCTCTCACTCCAGAACACGCGCGGGATCGGCGAGACTCTCGAGCCGACGTACAACTACGGTCGAATCTTCACCGACCCGACGTTCTGGAACGCGGTGGAGAAGACGTTGATCTATTCGTTCGGGTCGCTGTTCGTCTCGGTCGGGGCCGGACTACTCATCGCGCTCGCGCTGAACAAGATCATTGACCAGCGGGTCCGGGACACGTATTCAACGTTGATCCTGATCTCCTGGGCAGTCCCGCTGTCCATCGTCGGGGTCACGTGGCGATGGTTGTTCAACGGCCAACTGGGCGTGGTCAACAAGGTGCTGCTCGACCTGGGAATCCTGGAGTCCAGTTTCTCCTGGCTCGGTCATTCGACGAGCGCGATGATCGTCGTTATCCTTGCGGACTCGTGGTCCCGCATCCCGTTCGCGACGATCGTCCTTTTGGCCGGGCTCCAGGCCATCCCCCAGGAGATGTATGATGCCGCGAAAATCGACGGCGCGACGACCTTCCAGACCTTCCGGAACGTGACGCTGCCGTACCTCCGCCCTTCGTTCTTCGTGGCAGGGCTCATTACATGGATGTTCGCGTTCCGGGCCTTCGCCATCCCCTTCTCGACGACGGGCGGTGGCCCCGGTGGGGCGACCGAGACTCTGGCCATCTACATCCACCGGTTCGGCATCCAGTTGCTCGATTATGGGTTCGCCTCGGCGGTTTCGGTGTTCCTCGTCGCGGTGACGCTGATCGTCGCCACGGGCTACGTGTATTTCATCCTCGAACAGATGGAGGAGATCGAGGTGTAGGATGGCTGGGGCCGACTTCACCGTGGATCAGTACCGGCGACGCCAGCGCTTCTGGAACCTCGTCGAGAGCCGCGCCGTCATCCACTTCGTGCTGTTCATGGCCGTCTTCTTTGCGGTTGCGCCACTCGTCTGGCAGTTTCTCACATCGTTCAAGACCCAGGAAGGGGTCCTCGCTTTAACATACTTACCTCAGGACCCGACACTGGCCGCCTACGAACGGGCGTTGTTCGATCGCGGGTTCTGGCGAGCGGTGGTGAACAGCGTGATCGTCGCCTCGGCATCTACGGCGATCGTGATGGTGCTCGGGACGCCGGCTGGCTACGTGTTCAGCCGATTCCGCTTCCCGTTCGACAACGCGGTATTCGTGTTCGTTCTGTTCACGCGACTGTTCCCGCCGATCGGGCTCGTGACGCCGTACTACCAGATCATGGTCTCGTTCGGGCTCCTGAACACGAAAAGCGGTATCGTGATCGCGAACGTCTACCTCTGGCTCCCTCTGGTGATCTACATCATGCGGAACTTCTTTATCACCATCCCGCAGGCCCTCGACGAGGCAGCTCGGGTGGACGGCTGTACGAAAATCCAGGCGTTTCGCCACGTCGTCTTCCCGGTCGTACTGCCGGGGTTCGCCGCCGGGACAATCCTCACGTTCCTCTACTCGTGGCGGGAGTTCCTCTTCGCGTTCACCGTCAGCACCGACCTCACCTCCATGACGATCCCCGTCGCGACGTTCCTGTTCGTGGGTGACGCCGGGATCGACTGGGCGGCGATGGCCGCGGCTGCCATCGTCTCGGTCATCCCGTCGGCGCTCGTGGTGATCTTCTTCCAGCGGTACATCGTCGTCGGCCTCACGGGGGGCATGAAGGGATGATTCTGATCCGTCCCGAGTCTGACTTGCTCGACGACAGGGTTATGAGACGAGGCGACACGGACTGGTTACAATGAGTGATACGGTAGAGACACCAACGGCCGAAGAACAGTCGCGCTCTCCGACCGGTGACGACCGGGACGTGAGCCTGCGGCTCGATGGTGTGACGAAAGTGTTCGATGATAACGGGACCGACGTCGTTGCCGTCGACGATATCTCGCTCGAGATTTACGATGGGGAGTTCATCGTGCTCGTCGGACCGTCGGGGTGCGGGAAAACGACGACCCTTCGCACCATCGCCGGACTGGAGTCACCCACGGAGGGACGCATCATCATCAACGGCGAGGACGTTGCGGGGCAGGACCCACGCGAGCGGGACGTGGCGATGGTCTTCCAGAACTACGCGCTGTACCCCCACAAGACCGTGCGGGAGAACATCGCTTTCCCGCTGGAAATCCGAAAGTTCCCGAGCGAGACCATCGAAAAACAGGTCCAGGAGACTGCAGACCTGCTGGGAATCGGCGAACTCCTGGGTCGGCATCCCGCGGACCTCTCGGGCGGCCAGCAACAGCGCGTCGCGCTCGGCCGAGCGATCATCCGGGACCCGGAGTTGTTCCTGTTCGACGAACCGCTGTCGAACCTCGATGCGAAGCTCCGGATCCAGATGCGGACGGAACTCAATCGGCTCCACAATCGGGTCGGGAAGACATCGGTCTACGTTACCCACGACCAGGCCGAGGCCATGACGCTTTCCGATCGGGTAGTCGTGATGAACGACGGGGAAATTCAACAGGTCGATTCGCCCGAGGTGGTATACGAGAGTCCCGCAAACCGGTTCGTGGCCGGGTTCATCGGCGAGCCGCCGATGAACTTCTTCGATGTCGAACTCGAATCGCGGGAGGATAGGCGCTACGCGGTCGCTGATGGTTTCGAACTCGCCCTCCCGGCGGACATCCCTCTTGCGTCGACGGTGGACCCGAACGCGTCACTGGAACTCGGTATTCGGCCGGAGAGCTTCGAGGACGCGGCCCTGGTCGAAGATCCCGCTGCCGGAACCACCTTCGAGGCACACGTGCTGGTGATCGAACCGATGGGTCCGCACAAGGACCTCGCCGTCCGTCCCCTCGGACGTGAAGACGAGGAGGCGGCGGAGTTCACCGCGCGCGTCTCGAACAACACCGGTGCGGTCGAACGAGAGCGGACCCGGCTTGCGGTCGACACTGACAAGATCCATCTGTTCGACCCGACCACCGGCGACAACTTGCTCGTGTGACCCGTCCCGGGTGGCCCCAACGCTTACCCACCTCGGCGTGAGGAAGCATCATGGCAATCGCCGAAATCGAGAGCACCGCGGTATCGATCCCGCTCGATGAACCGGTGTCTTTTGCCACCAGAACGGTCGAAGAACGGGACCACGCCATCACCTTCGTCCGGACCGACGACGGTCGAGAGGGTATCGGTTACACGCTGGGCTACGGCGGCGCGGCGATGATTGCGACGGCCGTCGAGGATCTGCTGGCGCCCCTGATCCTCGGTGAGGATCCTCACGACACGGAACGAATCTGGCGGGACCTGTTCGACGGGACCGTTCAGATCGGTCGTAAGGGACTGATTTTGCGAGCCATTGCTACGATCGATATCGCACTGTGGGATCGCAATGCGAAGGCAGCCGGACTCCCGCTATATAAGTACCTCGGCGCAGACGCCGAGTCGGTACCGGCCTACGCCAGCGGGGGCTACTACCGAGCCGAGAAAGGATTGGAAGGGCTCAGGGAGGAAATGCGCACCTACGTCCGCCGGGGTCACGACGCGGTAAAAATGAAGGTCGGCCGGGAATCCGTCCCCGCGGACCTAGCCCGGGCTCGGGCCGTTCGGGACGAGATCGGCCACGACCGAACGCTGTTCATGGACGCCAACGGCGTCTGGTCCGACAAGCCCGCTGCAGTACGGGCCTGCCGACAGCTCGGTGAGGTTGACCCCTACTTTATCGAGGAGCCGGTGATGCCGGACAGCGTCGAACTGATGGCGAACGTCAACGATGCACTCGAATACCCGGTTGCCGCTGGCGAACTCGAGTTTTCCCGATACGGGTTCGCCGAACTTCTCCGTCAAGACGCGGTCGGGATCGCTCAGCCGGACGCGACCGTCCTGGGTGGGATCACCGAGTGGCTGAAGGTCGCCAACGCCGCCGCCGTCCACGACGTCCCAGTGATGCCACACTATAATCCCGAGCTCCACGCCCACTTGGTCGCCGCCGCTGAAAACGGCCGGTATGTGGAATACTTCTATCGGGACCAGGATGTAAAGACGTTCGAGGACGTCATCGATTGGCCGAGTGAGCCGGTCGAAGGACGGATTCCCCTTCCGGACCGCCCCGGCCACGGGGTACGTATCGACCGCGACGCCCTCGCGGCGGTGGAGGTCTGACGATGCGCGACTTTTCGGACCGAGCGATGGATCGCGCCGCCGACCGGGACCTCCAAATCACCGCTGTCGAAACCGCTGTGGTCCCAGGGAACTTCGATTGGAACCTGGTCCGGATCCACACGGACATGGGAATCACTGGTCTCGGCGAAGCGTACCGGGGTGGAGCCGTCAACGACATCGTCAACTACCTTGAGGATATCCTGGTCGGCGAGAACCCCTTGGACGTCGAGCGGCTCTCCCGTCTGCTCATCCAGGACACGTCCGGCCACGGTGGGACGACAGGCAAAGTCGTTACAGCCGTCTCGGGACTCGAGATAGCCCTCTGGGACCTCGCCGGCAAGCATCTCGGAGTTCCCGTGTACCAACTCCTCGGCGGGAAATATCGCGACAGTGTGCCGGTGTATGTCGACCTCCATGCCGGCGAGCCGTACGCCGTTGAAGACGGTGCGACTGCCTACAGTACAGAGCAAGCCTATCGCCCCGAGGCGTACGCTGAAACGGCTCGGGGGGCGCTCGATGACGGGTTCCCGGCGCTGAAATTCGACCTCGACGCTCCGGCGGACAACGAGTCGGACCCTTGTAACGGCCGGCTGACGGCGGCTGATATCGAACGCAAACGAGAGATCGTGGCTGCCGTACTAGATGTCGTCGGCCACGAAGCCGAAGTGGCGTTCGACTGTCACTGGGACTACTCGCTGGACACCGCCAAACGACTGGCGCGGGCCCTCGAACCGTTCGATCTCCTCTGGCTTGAGGACGTGGTCCCGCCGGAGAACCTCGCCGCCCAGCGCGAGGTGACTCGTGAGACTACGACCCCCATGGCGACGGGTGAAAATCGTTTCCGAGTTCACGAATTCCGGGAGTTACTGTACGAATTCGGCATCGATATCGTCACGCCGGATCCGACGACCGTCGGAGGATTGGCCGAGTCGAAAGCGATCGCTAGCAGAGCGGAGGAAAACTACATCACTCTCTCGCCGCATAACGTATGCAGTCCTGTGGGCACGATGGCGGTTGCGCACCTTTGTGCGGCCATTCCCAACGCCGGCTATCTCGAATATCACGCTCGTGACGTAGGGTGGTGGGACGACTTGCTCGTCAGGGACGACCCACTCATCACCGAAGGCCACATCCAGGTCCCTGAGACTCCGGGCTACGGGATCGAACTCGACGACGATGTCGTCCGGACCCGGGCCGCTACTTGGAGCGACGGCTTCTTCGCCGAGCAGACGGAGGCAGGTTCATGAGCACCAGCGTGGGTCTCATCGGTTACGGTCGAATCGGCCGGGATTTCGCCACTCGAATCCGTCAGGCTCCGGAAATGACCCTCGACTACGTACTGGTTCGCTCGGAAACCGACGACCTCAGCCCGGGGATTGAGCAGACTGACACGGACGTTATCGAGGACCGACCGGTGGACCTGGTCGTCGAAGCGGCCACCCCAGAGGCACTGGCTAACCTCGGCGAGCGCGTTCTCGCGATGAGCGACCTGATGGTCCTTTCCGGCTCGGCATTCGCGAACCCGGGAACGGAGGAGCGGCTCGTGTCGGCCGCCAAGGAAGCCGGAGCCAATCTCT
Source organism: uncultured Candidatus Halobonum sp. (assembly GCA_964502585.1). Taxonomy (GTDB): domain Archaea; phylum Halobacteriota; class Halobacteria; order Halobacteriales; family Haloferacaceae; genus CAZCXJ01. The sequence continues at coordinate 53,638 of CAZCXJ010000006.1, read as the reverse complement.
ATCTCCCACACGCCGCGCTCTTTGGTATCGACGGGCTTGTAGACGCGCGGGGGGAACTCGACCACGTCCAGATTGAAGCGACGAAGGCGCCCGCCCATCTCGATTTCGAATACGGCGAGAGTCCCGGTGCCGTGGACGTCCAAATCCCCGCCGCAGATGTCCCCGAGTTGGGACCGACGGACGTGACCGACCGCACCGTCCTTTACGACGGGCCGACGCGTGGTCTCTGTAGGCTCTTCCCCCGGAACTTCAACTCACATGCTGTCGTCGCGCTCGCCTCACTCGGGCTGGATGACACCGCTTCCCGGTTGGTTGCCGACCCGGCGGCAGACGGGGCCAGTCACGTGATTACGGCCTCTGGCCCGGACTTCGATTTGAGAGCCGTTCGTGACAGCCGAATCGAAGGGGTTACTGGCGACTACACTCTCGTCTCCATTTGGGGCTCAGTCCGCCGCGTTCTCGACACCGGGGGCGGACTTACTTTCGTCTGATCAGCTCTCAGCAGGAGGCTCCTCGCCGCCCCCCTGATCCCGTTCGACCTCGGGTCCGGTCGCCGTCGCCTCCGGGTCGAGCGCGTCTGCCAACTGCTCCCGGCGCTCGTAGTGTGCGTAGACGAAAACGAGCAGGAACAGGGAGACGGCCCCGACAATCAGGCTCCGATTGAGGTACGCCACGTAGAGCCCAGCGGCGACGAATAGGACGCCGATTGCCTCGTAAGCCGCCCACGAGTCGAACTCAACCATCGATTTTGCTTTCAGCCACGCCGGAAAGAATCCTCTGGTCCAGCATTCCCCATCCACCTGCGAGGTGAGCCTCCGTACCCCTTGTATGAATCCCTGGAGGTGCTGACGGCCACCGCGCGGTTGGGCTGCACCACGGACGACTCACCGCAACGCTTTCTTGTTCCGGGGAGAAAACTTCGCAACGATGTCCGGGCTGCTTGGGCTCGGGGTCGGGCCCCCCTTGCCCTATGCTGTGGGACTCCTCGGACTCGTAGCGATCGTGGCAATCGTGCTCGTCGCCTTGCAGCCTCCGGTTACTCGGGGGACGGTCTACGCGTTCGCGCCTTGGACCGTCGTCGCGGCGGCATTACACGTTCCGTACGTCGCCGGCGACTATCCGGCCATTGTCGAGCCGCTTTTCGGCCCGTTCGCCGTCGGAGCGACCACGTTCGTTCTCGCCGGGACCGTCTGGACCGTCTCGACGGTCCTGGCTCTGATCGCCGACAATCCGCCCCGGAGCTATCGAACCCTGGGAGTGGTTGGCCTCGGTCTCGCAGCGGCCCTCGGGGGCTACGTGGTGCTACAGGGGGGATTCGGCGGGCCATTACGGTTCCTCTGGGCCGTAGGGGCGGTCGTCTTTGCCGAGGTGTTGGCGGGCGTGATTTATATTCTGCTTCGAATCCGTGCGGTAGACACCGCGGAAGCCACAGGCTCGTTGGGGAGCTTCGTCGTGTTCGCACACGCTCTTCCGGGAGTTGTCACGGCGGTTAGGCTGGATGTCTTCGGCGTCCCAGCAACCGATCCGCTCGTTCGACAACTCACGACCCTCGCTGTCGGGCTGCCCTTGGCCGAGTTTGTCGGTACGGCCTGGCCGGTCGTGATCATCCGTGTACTGGTCGCGACCCTGGCCGTTTTCGTGATCGCACGCTACATCCAGGTCCACCCCAACCGAGGTAACCTCCTTCTGGGCTTGGTGGCGGTTCTCGGGCTGGGCCCGGGAGCCCACGCACTGTTCCTGTTGCTCCTCGGTAGCTAGCGGTCGGCCTCGCTTGGCCGTCGGCGTTGGGCGTCGTCGCCGGGACTTTGACGGAACGCGTCCAACCTCGCCTATGGAGGCTTCGCTCAAGGCCGGCGTGGCCCTATATAACACCGGCGAGTACCACGCGGCCCACGACCCTTGGGAAGAGAGCTGGCTCACGCTCGATGACGGACCCGACGAGCGGCTTCTGCACGGCCTCATTCAGACGACCGCGGCCGTCTACCATGCCAATCGAGGAAACCGGAGCGGTGCGACAGGCCTGGCTCGGAGTGCCGTCGGGTACCTCGTCGAGGTCCCTGAGGACTACCGGGGCCTGAATATCGGGGAAATCCGGACGTTCCTGGAGGCGGTCGCGGCCGACCCGACGGTTGCCGAGGACCCCCTTCCGCTGACGCTCAACGCCGCCGAACCTGACCTGGACAGCCTGCGCGATGATTTCGACGCGACCGCCAAGGCCGCCGTCGCCCTTGCCGAAGAATACGATTACGACGAATCCCTGATCGAGGATGCCGTCGTCTGCGCCCGGGAGGAACGCGGTACCGACCGCACGCTCTTCCTATCGCTTGTAACCGAATTCGTGACGAACTCGGAACGCCGCGGACTCGTCTTCCAGCGACTATCGGGCCATGTCGCCCGGGAACGGCAGAAAACCGAGGACGTCGAAGGATTGTTCGACTGACCTCTCACGACCAATTTCGGGGACTAGTCCGGGTGAGAGCCCATACTCGTCTACGGGCGGAGCATGCCCAGTGCCTCGGGGCGTGACACCGAGGCGGTTTATCGAGGGATTCGGGTTGGGTTCCGTGGCCCGGCCCCGAACCCTGTCGTCGATCCCGTGGTCGAGGACATCACGGGGCGGTCCGGTCCCTGTCAGTCGTTCTCCGCCCGGCGTGGATCCCCATCGAGCGTATATTCGGCGGAGTTGTCCCGCGGGTCGTATCCGAGGACTTCGCGCGCGCGGTCGATTGAGTAATACTTCCGGTCGTTGTCGGAAATTCCGTAAACGATCTCGTACCCGTACTCTGCGAGCAGACACCGGTCGATCAGGTGGGCACAGTCCCGATAGGAAAGCCACATCGCCTGTCCGCGTTCGTAGTCCTTCGGGGGATGATCCTCGGTCAGGTTGCCGATACGGATACAGACGACCGACAGGTCATGCTCGTCATGGAAATATCGACCCAGGGTCTCGCCGGCGGCTTTCGAGACGCCGTACAGGTTCGAGGGGCGTGGCAGTTCCGTTCCGTCAAGGTGAAACTCGGACTCGGTCCGGTACACGTCGGGGGTTCGCTCGTCCGTTTCGTACGCCCCGACCGCGTGGTTCGAAGAGGCAAAAACCACCTTCCGGACGTCGGTTTCGGCCGCGGCTGCGAACACGGCGTGGGTCCCATCGATATTGTTTCGCCAGACGGATTCCCACGGTGCGTTCGGCCGTGGATCCCCCGCCAGATGCACGACTGCCTCCGTCCCCGCCATCACCTCACGGACCGTCTCTTCGTCCGTGACGTCCGCGACGTGAACCTGCTCGTCGGGAACGCCTTCAGGGATCTCGTCGGCGGTCATCGGCTCCCTGTCCAGTAGAACCCAGTCGTACGCGTCACCAAGTCGTGAAAGGATCGCCTGGCCGACCCGTCCAGCAGCTCCGGTCAGGAGGACCGGACCCATCGGTGGTCCCTCGGTCGAGCTGGCTTCCTCAACCCCCTGGGCCATTCGTGTGGACATCGGCGAGGCGGGGGTAAGTAAGGTCCGGTCGCGGACCCGACGACAGAGCTTAACGGGCTCCCAGCCATTCCCGACCATGGCTACGGATTCACAGCAGGCGTGTTTCGAGGCGGGAATCAAGTTCGGCTCCCTGTATCATCAGTTCGCTGGGACGCCAGTCAGTCCCCGAAGCACCCGCTCACTCGAGGACGCAATGGCGGAGGCGATCGAAAACCAACCACATTGCGAATCGGTCTCGGTCAACATTGATGACGACGCTGTCCGGGAATCGATCGACCACGACAACGGGTACACGGAGCTCACGGGACGACTCATGGAGGTGGATATCCACGTCGTGTATGACGGCGTGCGCGTTCACGCCAGGATGGAGACCGAGAACGGGTACCCTCTCATGAGACCGGTCGCTGTCGAGGACTGATTCGGGCCCCGATTCTCCCAGTCCCCTTTTTGACTCCGGGGACGTTTCACTTTCACTTCCGGGCGACGGGTTAAGACGTGGCAGGCTGAACGCCAAGTATGGCCCAGACTACGTTCGACGACGACGAACTGTTCGGCGAGGCGGCTGACGAGACCCGGTCGGAGGTCCAAAACGGTCTCGACGCGGCCCGCGCCCAGCTTCCAACTGCGGATGCAGTGTGGGAGACCGATGCGGATAACGTACTCGGGGTGCTCAACGGGCTTTCTCAGGCCCTGGACACGGGCGACGCGGCAGCCGAACTCCGGGATGCGAAGAAGGCGTACGTCCTCGGCGAGCGCGCAGGCGCGTTCGACGGCGACGAGGAGTTGGCGGCCGAAATGGAGCGGGTCGAGGACCTCATCGCGACCCTCGAAGAGGCGCGCGAGGAGGTCAGCGACCTGACTGCGACCATTCCCGAACTCCGGAGTCAGCTGGAGGAGGCTCACGAAGGCGGCCCCGATGCGGACGCCGATAGCGAATCCGACGAAGCAGAAGCAGACTGAGGCCGATCAGGCTCGTGGCCCCGCCGGCTCGCTCCCGTCCTCAAGGGCTCCCACTACCTCGAGCAGTGCGTCCGTGGCTTTCTCGAGCAGACGCTCCCCGAGGTCCGCGTCCCCCGAAAGCGGGTCACCCACGACGCCATTCTCGGTGAATTCGTCGGTGTCATGCGCCAGGTTGACGCCGGCCACCCACCGTCCCCATCGCTGACTGCCGCCCGAACGCGCCTCTTCAAGCCGGTCTTCCCGGAGCAGGTCAGGCCGACTGTGTCGGAGGAGCGCGGTTTCCAGTTTCCCCCCGTGACCCATCTCGGTGGTGTGTTCGCCGACGGCGTCGAACCACGTGAACGCAACGGTCCGGACGATCCCGTCCCGGCTGAGTCTGGCTGCCACTTCTCCGAGGGCCGGGGTGTTCCCTCCGTGCCCGTTGACGAGGATCAGAGCCTTGATGCCGTGGTCAGCGAGGCTTTGGGCGGTCTCCCGGACGAACCCGCGGAAAGTCTCCGGTGACACCCATAGCGTCCCGTCGAACGAGCGGTGTTCTTCGGAGATTCCGACCGGAATCGCCGGCGTGACGAGGAGTTTCCGATTCGAAGCCGTAGCCTCGTACCGTTCCGCTGCCGTTTCGGCGACCGTCTCGGCATGGAGCGTGTCGGTCCCCAGTGGCGCGTGTGGCCCATGTTGCTCAGTTGATCCGACAGGCAGAAGCGCGATCTCCGCCTCAGTGTCCCGGACTTCGGTCCACGTCGCGTCCGTTAGTCGCATATGAGGGAATCCGTCCGGCCCTCGTTTGTAACCGACGGGTCCGGCTTCGGAGGTCGTTTCACATCTGTCGGACAGTCCGGCCGAGCCCGCGGAGTTCGTCGAAGATCCGCCGACGGTGATAGACCAGCTCCCCGAGCACCCACCCGAGCAGGAGGAGGACCCCCCCGACCGCACTGGCAAAGGCCCACGAGCCCATCCACACCGGCTGGATCCACGGGGTAATGTGCCGCCAACTCCGGGCGAACTCCGTGCTGGCCCCTGCAAGGACCGTTCCCTGGAAGGCTGCCTGGACCGTCGCCGAGAACGTCGCGTCGCTCCCTGTCCCGGCGATGAGGCCGGCACTGTTATGGACCCGATAGGTCCCCGTCGTGCCCTGGTCTTGCATGGTGGGACCGGTCGATTCGTCCCCGGTTCCGATGCGCTCGGCGTCGTACGGCCCCCAGGTCGCGTAGTACTCCCACACGATCTTCCCTTGGGGGGTCACCTCGATCACCCGGTGATTGAGCGAGTCCACGACGAGCGTGTTCCCGTTGGGGAGCCTATCAGCGTCCCGCGGCCAGTTCAGGTTCCCTTCGAGCACCCAGGTTTCCTGCCACTCCCCGTCGATCTTGGTGTATTCGACGACCCGGTCGTTCTCCGAGTCGGCGACGAGGATCACCGGGGTGCCGTCCTCGGTTTCCAGGTAATCGGGGTTGTGTTGTTCGTGGAGGACCGAATGGTCCCCGTCCCTCCCGAGCCGTTCCTCGATCTCCCCGGTCGAACGGTTGATAATGATTGCCTGGTCGAAGTTCCGTGGCGAGACGAGATATCGACCCTCGGAGACCCGTTCCACGTCGTTGACATGGGTCCAGTCCTCGCTGAATCCCCCGTCGGTCGAGTTCGGATAATGATCGCGGAAGCGCCACTCCCAGACGACTTCGTCGGTCGTCCGGTTGTAAACGAAGACCCGGTCGTTGCTCACGGCACGTTCTTCGTCGTAATTGCGCATGTTTGCCACGAGGAGGTTCCCGTTCGGGAGCATATCGACGTCGTGCGTGTCTTTGGCGTCGAACGTCTCCGACCAGACGACCTCACGCTCCTCCGGGTCGAGTTCAAACACGATCGTTCCGCCGGGTGGACCACGGTTCGGCGGGTTCGTCGAGACCACGAGGAGGTTCCCGTTCGGGAGCGGATCCACGTCATAGAACCAGTTGGCTCCGACGTTCGACCCGTTGAACACCCACTCCGTTTGGCCGGTCGGTCCCGTCGAAACCAGGCGCGCGGGCTTCTTCTTCGAGCCCTGGCCCTGGAAGTGGAACCCTTGGATTGCGACCACGGTCGAATCGTCCGCGGGCGACTCCACTGTTCCGTTCTGGAGGCCGACACTCCCCGGGGTTCCGCTGTCGAGGGTGACGGCGTCGACCCCCGCGGGGGTGAGTAACAGAAACACGCTCAAGAGGACCGCCCCCCGGACGAGATTCCGACGCGGCGGAAGGCCATCAGGACGACGCATCATCAGCGGGAAGGGAATCGGTCGGGGAAACTCTTGTGTTACCGGCGTCGGCCCCGACGGCAGTGGCTAGGTCGGACCTGCCGTGGCGGGAAGTTGCTTCTGGGGTATCCTAGGCCGAGACCCCCACGGAGGAAACCCCGACGTTCACGCCGGGGCGGATGTCATAGCTGGCCGGTGAGGACGCCCGAGGTCCGCACGAAGAAGTACAGGACGAACGCCCCGGCGAGGATCCAGTGGCCGACCCGCACGTCGCCGTGCCGGCCCGCCGCTACCTTGACGATCGGGTACGAGATGATCCCCGCGGCGATCCCGTACGCGATCGAAAAGGTGAACGGCATGATGAGCACCGTCATTCCGGCCGGGATGGCCACAGTGATGTCGTCCCATCCGACCTCGACGACGTTCCGCAGCATCACCACCCCGATCACGACCAGCGCGATATGGGACGCGTACAACGGAATGGCCGCCGCCAGGGGGACGATGAGCAACGCGAGGACGAACAGTCCGCCGATCACGAGTGCGGTCATCCCCGTCCGACCCCCTTCCTCAACGCCGGACGCCGATTCGATGTACGTCGTTACCGTCGACGTTCCGAGGACCGATCCCACGGTTGTCCCGATCGCGTCGGCCATCAACGGCCGGTCGATGTCGGGAAGGTTGCCCTCCTCGTCCAGGAAGCCGGCGACCTGCGACACGCCGGTCAGGGTCCCGGCAGTATCGAAGAAGTCGACGAAGAAGAACGTGAACACCACCAGGCTGAACGACAACGGTTCGATCCCGGACAACCCGGTCAGGAACGCCCCGGCGAGCGGGGTGATATCGTAGTTCGCCCCCGCTCCCAGGTTGCCTGTCAGTCCGGCATCGCCCGGGACGATCCCTCCGAAGGTGAGGGCGTATCCTATCACGGTAGTCAAAAGGATCCCGATGATGATCGATCCGCGCAACCCTCGCGCATACAACGCGAAGGTGAGGAACAGCCCGAAGACCGAAAGGATGGCGACGGGGTCAGACGCTACCGGGCCGAGCGTCACGTAGGTGGCAGGATCCGACACGACGACCCGCATCTCCTGCAGGCCAATGATCGTGAGGAAGAGTCCGATTCCGGTCCCGACCGCTAGCTTCACCGGTTCCGGAAACACACGAATGATGAACTCCCGGGCGCCAACCGCGGTAAGCAGGATGAAGATGAGTCCCTCGATAAACACCGCCGCGAGGGCGGTCTGCCACGGGACACCCAGCGCGCCCACCACCGTGAAGGCGAAGAAGGCGTTCAATCCCAGCCCGGGGGCCTGACCGAATGGTCGATTCGCGTACAGGGCCATCGTAAGCGTCGCCACCGCGGCCGCGATGATGGTGACGACGGCGACCGCCTGTAATGTCTGTCCGTAGGATAGTCCTTCCACGATGATCCCCGGCTTCTCACCCTCGATACCGACGAGGATACTCGGATTGACCACCACGATGTAACTCATCGTCAGGAAGGTCGTGAGGCCTGCTAGGACCTCAGTCCGTAGGTCTGTGTCGTGCTTGTCGAACTCGAAATAGTCAGCGGCTGTCTCTGTCAGCCCCATGAACGTCTGACGCCTATTACACGAACATGTTAAAACTTGCCATCAATCCCGGCGGAGTATACATGTCCGTGGAACTTCTCCGCCGCGTCCTGGCCCGGTCCCCTCGCTCACTCGAACTGGACCAGTGCTTCGACCGGGGCACCGGTTGCGTCCCGCGCACGCTCGATACCCTGCGTGCCCACGGCAATCAGCGCGAAGACGCCGGTCACGGTCGCGCTAGCCTGCGCGGCGATATCAAGGAGGAGTTCTTGGGTCTCTCCCGACCGGATGAGGTCATCGACGACGAGCACACGGTCGCCGGACGTAATCGCATCCGCCGGGAGATAGTAGGTGAGCTCGATCCCTGAAGCGAGTCGGTGCCGTGATTCGATGAACTCCTCGACGGCCGTCTCTTTGGTCTTCTTGGCGTAGACCACTCTCGCATCGAAGTGCGAGGCCACCGCGGACCCGAGCGTAATCCCGTCCGTCGCCGCCGTCAACACGATGTCCGGGGGATCGAAGTCGAACGCCTCCGCGACCACCGGAGCGACCAAATCCAGGAACGGTTGATCGAACACGACCCCGGAGTTGTCGACATATCCGTCGTCATCGATCGACACCCGTGCCCTGAGTTCGGCACCAAGCATCTCACGACCGACCCCGTCGACAACTGCCTGGGCTCGCTCGACGCCGGGCAGGACATGGCCGTTCACGTACCGGTTGAGATCACCCGCCGGCAGCCCGGTCGTTTCGGCCAACTCGTCATAGGTTCGCGTCTGCTTCAGGGTTCGTAGCACCGCGACTGCCTGTAACTGGAGGGTCGCCTTTTCAGCTCTGTTCATCAAAAGACACCCCGTAGTTGCGCAAATATGAATACTTCGATGTATCTCGTAGCGAGGATACACACGGATGTGAATTCTGAGCCCCCGACGCACCGAAACCGGGACACGCGGAAAGTGCTCGGCGTGCTGGCTTTCGAGACTCGACCTCGGGCACTCCCCAGGGCTACACTCGGCGTCAGCCAGGCCTCGCAGGCTGACACGGAGTCGCGCGGGCTTCCAGTGTGACTTCCCCTCCCGTTCCGCCAGTTGCAGACGCGCTCAGGCCCGATGCAATCCCGATCGCTACGGGCTCAGCAACCGGGCGTCAGCGACATGCGGTTCGAACCGAGCCACATAAACCGGCCTCTTGTGTCCGTATCAACGTGAGAAACGTCACGGACCGCGTCTCGAACCCATTCGACATGCGTCCGGACTGCGAGCGGTTCGTTCCGGGGTTCGGTGACGCGAACGCCGATTTCCACGTCATCGGGGACCATCCCGGTGTCCATGGAGGGATCCAAACCGGCGTGCCGTTCACCGGGATCCCAGCCGCCGAGGCGTTACAGGACGCCCTCCATCGTGCAGGCCTTCTCCAGTCCGTCGGTACTCGGCCAACCGTCGAGCGGACGTTCCTCTCGTACCTCCATATGTGCGTTCCGGACGCGGCGGATGGGAATGCCGGGTTCGCCGACCCGACGACTGCCGAATACGCTGACATGGAACGGTTTTTCGATGCCGAACTCCGCGCGATCGCGGCCCACGTCCTCCTCCCAGTCGGGATGCGGGCCACGACGCACGTTCTGGAGACGTACACTGCCCTCGGATGGAAGACCGACCCCGAGATGGAGCGACTCCATGGTCGGGAACTGCATGGGAGTGGCTGGCTCGTCGTTCCGATCCGGGACCCCGCCGAATGGACCGACGAACTGGAGCACGCGGACCGGTTGGTCACAGGGCTACGGAAGCTCCAATCAACCGACTTCAGACGCGAATCCGATCTCGGTCGATTCCTTCCCGGTGAGGACCCGTATCTCGTCCGGTGATCGTGAGCGATGAAACCAGTCACCGGACCTGGATGCCGAGGCGGATGCCCCGCTGGTCGGGCTCAGTCTCGGGCCCCGAGGTACCGACCGACGTCGATCAGGAAGACGACCGTACCGACCACGGGAAGGATCACGAGAAGCAGCAGGTCCAGGGCCAGAACCGATACTCCAGCCTGAGCGATCGCCAGAACGAGCAGCGGCGCCACCCCCGCGGCCACATAGAGGCGGGCCGTTCCCGACCCGTATCGAAGCACCGTCGAAGTAAGAACGATTCCGAGCGCGATCGCGCCAACGGGGAGAAGGAGGTGGCCCATGGTCAGTTCCCCGGCAACGACCGTGGTGACTGCGACCGCGACCGGGTCCGCTAGCGGCGATGTTGAAAGCAGGACCTGGAGGGGCCTTGTGGACAATCCGGCGACGAGGGCGTTTAGTGCGGCCCCGTTCGCAGCCGCGTATCCAGCTAACCCGCCGACATAAACGACCAAACTCGCCGCCACCGCCGCCCACGCTCGTTTGAGGGTAAACGTTCGAGCTGACTGTGTTCTCCCCCTGCGCCCCTGGGTGACGGTCGACGGATCGACGGCGTCGGACACGCCGGTCGTCGACGTCTGCCCCCGGCCTGATCCACTTCTCGTCCGTGATGTCGTCGACGAACGCTGGTTAGCGCTTCCGCTGGACGTCCGCCTTGAGTCCGTTCCCGTCCCGTTCGTCGTCGTCCGGCTCGTGGAAGCGGTTCCGACCCCGTTTCCTCTCCGGGTGGATTCTCCGGTCCCCGCCGAAGCCCCGCCTGAGGAGGCCGCAGGGGAAGCGGATCCGGTCGACCCCCGGCCGTTCGTCGTCCCCGCAGACCCGCCGCTCCGAGACGATCCCGACCGGCGGGAAGCACTCCCCGCGGATGCATCGCCGCTTCCGACCGTTCCACCCACCCCAGTCCCACGCACCGATGCCGTTCCGCTCCCGCCGGTATCGGCCTTCGACCGGCCCCGTCCATCCTCACCGAGAATTTCGTCGACTTCGGTCAGCGAGTAACGGTCCATCCGCTGACGGACGTACGTCGCGTGCCCGAGCCGGTCGTAGTCCTTCCGCTCTGCGGGATCGGACAGGATGTCATGGGCCCGATTCACGAGTTTGAAAAGGTCCCTGGCGTCCTCATCGGGATTGACGTCGGGATGGTACTCCCGGACCTTCGACCGATAGGCCGCTTTCAATTCGTCCTGCGAGGCCGACCGGTGCACCCCCAGGAGGTCGTAGAAGTCGTCCATCCGGTACTCGAATCGTTGTTCGTCAGTCCCGGATATCAAAATACCGGCCCAGGTATCAGGATTTGGATTCGCCCTGCTTCAGGAAAAAGGAACCTGGCCCGCACTGGCTCACAGCCTCGTCCGCCCGCTGGCCCTGTCAGTTCAGCATACTGTACGCGACGCTAGCGAGTTGGTCGCTGTCAGCCTCGCGCAGGCGGTCGTCGCCAAGCTTCAGCCGGAGCCGCGGCCGGCCGACATCGATGGGGACCTTCTCCGTATCGATCAGGCCCGTGTCTTCCAACCGGGTCTTCGTCCGTGAGAACGTGGCCTTCGACGCGATCCCGACGTCTTCTCCCCATTTGCTGATGTCATACAGGAGCACGTCGTTCTTCGCGGCCACGAGCAACGAAATCGTCACCTCATCGAGCCCATCGCCGTCACCCCGCGCCGTTTCCAGGGAGTCGAGTACGGAGTCGAAGTCTTCGCGGGTTGGCTCGCCGACTTGCTCGTCGAGGGTCTCCCTGACCCGGGAGAGGGCGGGCGTCCGCAGGTTGAAGTCATCGGCGGTCTCCCAGGTGTTTCGGTACGTCTCGTAGGCGTCGTGGATGAACGAGTCGTCGTCCGCGGCCAGCGTGGCGACGTGATCGCTGGCCGTCACAAGTGCGACCAGTGATTCTTCGGTGATCAGGAGGGTGTTGTCAGCGCCGTTCTCAAGTACTCGCAGGGACAGCACGCCTGCGTCGATGAGGTCGGCCGCGTCTGCCGCTACCAGGAAGTCGTCCATTACTTCCTTCAGGAGCCGCTCGTCGGCCACCACGTCGATCGTCGGTGGGTCCGCGGCTGCCGTCGCGACGTCGATTAGGGATTCGACCGTTTCGGCGGACGGGTCGACGAGCAGGAGGTCGTCGTCGATGCCCTCGAGCACTGTTCGAAGCAGATCGTCGATGTTCTGTTCAAGCAGGTTGGACTGCATCGTATACCTTCAGGATGGTGGGATGCGTATTTAATACTAACGAGATTTTCAACGAATCAAGCCCTCAGGAGGTCGAATTTCAGGTCTCAGGGACTGCAGCGTTCGTTCTCGAGCCTTGCGGGCGAAAACTCTAAAACGTAGCATGCGCATATGAGGGACATGGCCTTGGGCACACTAGGGCTGTTGGCGCGCTCGCGCCTCACTCGGGCAGTCATGAACCGACCCCGGCTAACCGCTGCGTGCGTGTTCCTCGTCGTCCTGCTTGCGATGCAGGGCGGCGCGGCCGCGGAACATGCCGTCGGGTTAGACCCGAAGGGCGGTCATGACATGTACACAGGCCCCTGATTACCGGGCGCATCGATACCGGACGATATCCGGGTAACCACTGGCCGATTTTCTCGGGTCAGTCGAGGTCATCCAGAACCTCGTCCGACCAGGCTAGGTCGCCGTCGAACAGCACCGGCCGATCGAGGTAGTCGAGGAAATCACGGAGTTCCTCTTGATCGACCTCGAACTCCTGTTCCGTCCCGGTCAGGTGCATCGTGTCGTCGTTCTGGATATACGGGTGGTACAACGATCCTGGGAGCCGGGGACTTTCGACCCCGTATCGGACGCTGAACCGGTCCCCGTCGAGCCGATCGACGGCGACGTCCGGTGGGACCAGGTCGTCCGACTGGGTGAGTACGTGTGTTCCGTCCCCCACGACTGCGTAGTCCTTCCCGGTCATGATGCGTCGACGGGCCTTGTCAAGCGCCCGTTCGATGCAGTACCCGTACATCATCAGTCGGGCGAACGTGGCCCCAACGACCGCGGCCTGGCTGTCGAGTACTTCGCGGAAGGTGACGCCGCCGGCGACGCTTCCCTTGCGGATCAGTTTCAGACCTTCCTCGTATGAACCGCACGCGTTCAGGAAAAACGTCTGAGCCTTCGACTCCCCGATCTCGTCGACGGACAGGTATCCGTCGGAGCACTTCAGCCCCTCCGTCTCGCAGTGTCCGATGTAGTGCACCAAGTCGTGACGGGTTTCAAACGCGGTCGCGAGCTCGTCGACCCTGAGATTCTCCCTCACAGTGATGTCGAGATCGAGGTCGACCGCGCTCGTCCGGTACGTTTCGACGGCGGTCTCGTGTTCGCCCCGCATCCCTCGGTCGTTGAGTATCGCGAGGACCGAAATCGGATCGTCGGTCGTCTCGAGATACCGCTCGCGGTTGGGGTACGCCTCCGGGATGGTCTTGAACACGTCGATCGGGACGCCGTCCGCTAGCCAGCCGTGCATCCGTCCCGGGCCCAGTGACGGTTCGACCAGGTCGATCGACGCCACCTCACCCGCTGTCGCCCGCTCCCCCCGGTAGAAATCCCCCAATGAGCGCGTCAACCACTCCTCTTCATCCAGTGGGTCCGACGTCGGGAGGAAGAGGTTCGGGAGCCCGGACAGGACATATGGAAGCACCTCGATGTGATCGTACGTCGGTTTGACATACATGGAGAGATGCCAATCAGGGAGTGCGTCCTTGACCGCCTCGAACGGGGTATCCAAGTACGCGGCAACCCTGTCCGCGATGGGGGCGGCGTAGAGCCGTTGGGGGTCCAGTTCGAGCCCGTCAAACTCGTCGAGTAACCCCAGATCTACCCCGTACGGTCCGGCACCCCGAGCGACACAGTCGAGGAGGAACACCTGCCGGAGACGGCGTGCGACTGCGAACTGGAAATCCGGGAGGCTTGGCAGGGTCCAGGTCTCGTCACGGATCTGAAGGGTCGGGGTCGCGCCCTCGGTAGCGACGACTTCGGCCCCCAGATAATGAGCGAACGACGCCGCCGGGAGAAGATACCGGATGTCCGCCGGAAGCTCCAGGCGGACGTCCGTGGGCTCTCGGCGCTTTCGGAGCACCGTCGGAACGTCCTCTTGATCGCCGAACGAGACTCGGGGTGGTTCCCCACGCATCGTCGGAAAGGACCGGTCTGGCGTTGCCGTCCGGTGTCCGGCCGGGAACAGCGACAGGGCGGTCGCAACGCCCTGGGGCGTCCGTGGGACGGTGGCCACGGTGTCGCTCTGCCGGACCCGCGTAACGAACCCGACCGTGACCGGCGTCGACCCCTGGAAAGAGAGCTCGAGCCGCTCGTATTCGGGCTTCGAGAGCGTTGCCTCCCCGTCGAACCGGACGAAGGCTCGGACGCCGCCACCGATCCGAACCAGATACGACCCGTCGGCCAGGGGAAGGGGCCCAGTGTCGGTCCCCAACGCCAGTGTTGCGCCGGTTTCGAGGTCGTTGACCGTGGCGTGGACGGGCGGAAACCGGAGCCTGCTCGCCTCTCCCGAGACGACCGTGTCCGGCGCGGCCGACATGACGATCGTGTCGTCGGGCGCCGGCATCGGGGGCGCATCCCCTCCAGGGGTCCAGCCGTCGGTTTCGACGGTTAGCGCGGTCTTGGCAGCATCGACCGCCCGGAGCCCTTCGTCGGTCGTCTCGACCTTCATTCGAATAGTCGGAATGAGCCGGGGAGTAATAAATCACTATCGACACGTCTGACGTTTTACCCGCTGTTCAGTTTGTGAATCCCCATCCGCCCGGTCCAGCCGAATGGGCGTGAACTTTTGTCCGTCCTGCCCCGAAGGGAGGTATGGACCCGGAGTACAACGCGGTACGCGAGACTGATCCGGAGCTGGCAGACGCGCTGGCAGGGGAAGTCGAGCGGCAGCGGGAC
This sequence comes from uncultured Candidatus Halobonum sp., assembly GCA_964502585.1. Lineage (GTDB taxonomy): Archaea > Halobacteriota > Halobacteria > Halobacteriales > Haloferacaceae > CAZCXJ01. Next base: position 38,616 of record CAZCXJ010000006.1, on the reverse strand, counting down.
ACGCTCGCGATGATCGCCTCGGAGAACCACGCTTCCCCGGCGGTTCTTGCCGCCCAAGGGAGCGTTCTGACGAACAAGTATGCCGAGGGATATCCTGGCAAGCGCTACTACGCCGGCTGCGAGTACGCCGACAAGGTGGAGCGGCTTGCTATCGACCGTGCCAAGGAACTGTGGGGGGCTGCGCACGTCAACGTCCAACCACACTCCGGTACGCAGGCGAACCAGGCCGTCTACTACGCTATGCTCGATCCGGGCGACCGGATCCTCTCGCTCGATCTCAACCATGGCGGCCACCTGAGCCACGGACACCGCGCCAACTTCACCGGACAGCTATACGATGTCGAACGGTACTACGTCGATCCCGAGACCGGCCGTCTCGACTACGATGGGCTGCGCGAAACCGCCGAATCGTTCGACCCGGACATCATCGTGTCCGGGTACTCCGCATATCCGCGGCAGGTCGACTGGGAGCGGATCCAACGGACCGCCGAGGCAGTCGATGCCCACCACCTCGCTGATATCGCCCACATTACCGGCCTCGTTGCGGCCGACGTTCACCCTTCCCCGGTGGGGATAGCCGATTTCGTCACGGGGAGTACCCACAAGACGATCCGAGCGGGCCGGGGCGGGATCGTGATGACTGACGAGGAGTACGCCGACGACATCGACTCGGCGGTGTTCCCCGGTGGACAGGGAGGGCCGCTGATGCACAACATCGCCGGTAAGGCCGTCGGCTTTGCCGAGGCGCTCGACCCGAGTTTCGAGACGTACGCCGAACAGATCGTCGCGAACGCCCGTGCGCTCGCGGAGAGTCTGCAAGAAAACGGGTTTTCGCTGGTATCTGGGGGGACAGACACGCATCTCGTCCTGGTCGATCTTCGCGAGTCTCATCCCGACATCTCGGGTGGCGACGCCGAGGACGCGCTCGTAGACGCGGGGATCGTTCTCAACGCAAACACGGTTCCGGACGAATCGCGGTCCCCGTTCGATCCCTCCGGCATTCGGGCCGGTACTGCAGCACTGACGACCCGAGGCTTCGGTGAGGCCGAAATGCGAGAGGTGGGCGACCTCATCACACGGGTGATTGACGCACCGAATGACGAAGCAGTTATCGCCGCAGTGCGGGAGCGGGTAGACGAACTCACCGACCAACACCCGTTGTACGGGCGGTGATCGCGGCTTATGTCCCTCCACCTCTCCCAGTTCCGGTCTGTCTCTCGATCAACCCCGCGCGATTCGGTGGTCGTTGATGGCCCCGGTCTCTCCGGCGACTGCCGGGCAGATGACCGCCTCTCACGAGGAACGCCGATGGGTTCGGGGAGGTTCGCAAGTCGACCGGAGCGACGCCAGTCCCGCGTGGCCGGAGGCCGTTAGATGAGCCTCTTCATCGAAGACGGTACCCCTTCTCGCCGGCGACTCCTGGCCGGGGTCGGGTCCGTCACGATCCCGTGTCTCGCGGGCTGTACGACCGATACCACGGACGACTCCGGCCAGTCCAGGTCCACGACGCCCACAGGGTCGGCCGACGATACAGAACTGGATCTTCGTGAGGCGAACGTCGTGGCCGTCGCGGTCGAGGCCACTGAGGATGCCTACCGATTCGATGTCACGTTGTATCATGACGACGACGGGGAGGACGGGTACGCGAACTGGTGGCAGGTCGAGACGCTCAGCGGTGACCGGCTCGGCCGCCGCGACTTGCTCCATTCGCACGGTACTCGGCGATTCACGAGGTCGGAAACGATCGAGATACCGGCCGATATCACCTGCGTCGCGGTGCGTGGCCACGACCAAACCCACGGGTACGGTGGACGAGCCATGCTGGTTGAACCGGACACGGGCGAGACACGGTCCCTCGACCAAGGCTCCGACAGGGACTCGATGTCGGACCTTGAGTGTTGATATCCATATCCATGGATAGATATCGTAATTCGGATTTCGGATTATGCACAAATCCGAACATTGATACCAACGGCGGGCCGTCTATGTCGGCATGAGCGGAGTCCGCGAGGAGAGATACGATGCTGATATTATCGACGGGAAGGCCCTCGCCTCCGAGATTCGTACCGAGGTGTCCCGATGCGTCGAAACGCTCTCCGCGGCGGGTGTCCGCCCGGGGCTGGCCACCGTCCTGATGAGCGATGACCCTGCCAGTGAGACGTACGTCTCGATGAAACAGCAGGACTGCGAGGAGGTCGGAATAAACGGCATCCATGTTGATGTCGGGCCCGACGCTCCGGCGGAGCGGCTCCGAGAGACGGTCTCTCGCCTGAACGAGGACCCGGATGTTCACGGGATTCTGGTCCAGCACCCCGTCGCGGACCACGTCGATTACGAGGAAATCATCCGAGGCCTGGATCCGATGAAGGACGTCGATGGGTTTCATCCTGCGAACGTCGGCCGGCTTGTCCGTGGTGACCCCCGGTTCCGGCCCTGTACTCCTCACGGGGTCCAGAAACTGCTCGCCGCCGCGGGTGTCGACACCGAGGGTCAGGACGCCGTCGTCGTAGGTCGGTCGAACATCGTCGGGAAACCTCTGGCGAACCTGCTGGTGCGGAAGGCCGCCGACGGCAATGCCACGGTAACCCTCTGTCATTCCCGGACTCGAGACCTCTCGGCGAAAACGAAGGCTGCCGATATCGTGGTCGCGGCGGCCGGTGTCCCGGAACTGATCGACGGATCGATGCTTTCGGATGACACCGTCGTCATCGATGTCGGGTACAACAAGGTGGACGGCGAGACAGTGGGTGACGTTGCCTTCGAGTCGGCAGCCCAGACAGCCAGCGTCATTACTCCGGTACCGGGCGGTGTGGGACCGATGACCCGAGCAATGCTATTGTACAACACGGTGAAGGCCGCAGGCCTCCAGGCCGGGGTCGAGATCGACCTTCCCTGACCTCATCGGGAGACTGACGGACCCCGGCCAACGACGGATCTGGGCGTAGGGGCCGGGTACCGGCATCCTCGAACGCTGCGCTGGACCCAGTTCCCGCAACAGCCCCGAATCAAGGATGGTCGAGCCCGGCCAGACGCTCGCGGGCGGATGCCAACGCTCCAGGAGCATCGGTTATGAGATACCGCCCCAGATCACGAGTCGATTCGAGAACCGCCTCGGCGTCACCCGGATCCACATCACCTTGTCGGGCCTCGATCCACTTCGCACGGTCTCGGAGGTTGCCCAGAACGCGACGAGCCCGCTCTTGGGGGTGATCGTCGAGATATCCAGCGACATCTCGTCTGTAGGCCAGAACGGAATCAGCCACACCGAGCCCGCGCGCCTCGCGCAACCGTTTCGGAACCTCGTCCGCTCCCGGGCGCTCTCCCGTGTCAGCCGCCCGCAACAAGGAGACGAGGTAAAGCCGCTCGGGATCGGTCGGCGAACGGAGCCGAACGAACGTGTCGGCCGCTTGCCCCAACTCCGCGGCAACGACGTACGCGTCGTCAAGCGGAACGAGCCGACCACCACGGATGAACCCACGACGGCGCCGATACGCCCGACAGGCAGTCTTGATTTCGGGGGCAAGGTCGGTCAGCGGCTCCTCGTCGACCCGGGCAATGACGTTCTCGAGGTCGAGGTCGGCGGGTGCGTCCGTGTGGCGCTCGCGCTCGCCCGTGCCCCGGCTCCGAAGGCTTCCACAATCGGGACACACCACGCTCCCCGTCTCGAAGTACGACCACCGCGTCCCACAATCTTGACATTCCCGCTCGCCACGGACGCGCATGCCTGCCAGTACGTGGCGAGTCGCAAAAGCAACCGGGATCGTCGTGCCCCAGGGGACCTTGCTTGGAAATCGGCGATCCGGTCTGCTGCACCGACAGGGTTTTTACTGTGCTTCCTCAGGTGTAGATTGCCATGTCGGAGGATAGAGGAAGCCGTCACACGACGGCTGATCGGGAAATTCCCGGTTCACACTGATCAAGACGGTACTGTTTCTGACAAGGCGTGTGCATCCGAGCCGGATACAAGCCCATCAGTCGAACCTACGTCCGACGGTGCTGAGGTCGTCGTCGGGTTCGATGGCAGCACGTATCGACTCTCCCGGAGCGAGGCGGCCGGGTTGCGAGACGCGCTCGCCGATGCGCTGACACGCCGCCGCGAGTTCCTGCGAACTGCCGGCGAACACCGTGAGGACGGGACCTACGTCGTTGAGCGGCGGGCGGCGGATTCCGCCGGTCATCGGAAGGTCTTCGAGGGGTTCGAGAGCTTGGAACGTCTGTATGCCCGGCTCCCGATGGAGTTCAGGGCTGACGACGTAGGACGCTCGGGCCTGACTGGTGGTCGACGGCACATGCTCGTCCGGCACTTCGTCGAACATCCGGCGTTCGATTGCGAACTCGTATCCCGTCAGCCCCTGACCGCGGAGAAGGTCGAGAGTGACGACACGACCAGTCCACGGTCCCGTGAGGCAGGCGAAGGGCTCGACCTGGAGGGGGTGGCAGTCGGCGACTGAGCGTCCGTGACCGCGGCTGAAGGTTTTTGCGCCCCGTGCTCATCGGCCTTCGTATGACGTTCTCGATCGTCGCCCGAGACGAATCCCACGACGCGGTAGGGATCGCGGTTCACTCGAAATTCATCAGCGTCGGGTCGGTCGTCCCGTTCGCGGCTGGCGACGCCGGCGCAGTCGCCACACAGAGCTTTGCCAACGTCGCATACGGGCCGGACGGGCTCGACCTCCTCAATCAGGGACATACCGCTGGGGAGGTAGTCGAGACATTGATCGCGGACGACCCTGACCGAGACCAACGACAGCTCGGTGTCGTTGGCCAAGACGGCACCGTGGCAGCGTACACCGGGGACGAGTGTTTCGAGGTCGCGGACGATATTCAGGGGGACGCCTACACCGTCCAGGGGAATATCCTTGAGAACCGGGAAACGCTGGAGGCGATGGCCGACGCGTACGAGACGCACGACGGCGGATTCCCGGAAAGTCTGATTGCGGCTCTGTATGCGGGAAACGCGGCCGGCGGCGATTCCCGGGGGGAACAGTCCGCGGCACTATATGTGGCCAAGCCCGAGGGCGGGTATGACGGCAACAACGACCGATGGATCGACGTGCGTGTAGACGACCACGACACTCCTATCGCGGAACTGGAACGGGTGTTCAAGCTCTATGATGTGACCCTGTTGTCCCGCGAGACACCAGACGAGGTCAGGGAGCTGTCGGGCGAACCCGCTGAAGCCGTCGCCGCGACGCTCGCCAACCTCGACCTCTATGACGGGACCCCGTCAGCGACCTTCGGTACGGCCGAACGGGATGCGCTCGAGTCATTCCGGGGGCTCAACAATTTCGAGAACCATTCGCTTGAGGTCATCGAGGACACCCTGGCCCGTGGATGGTCGGACGCGGAGGGGACGGGGAAAGACAGAATGATCGACGCCATCTGGCACGGCCTCCAGGAATACGAACGCCGCTGACAGCTTCCCTTTCCCGGAGGTCCACCGACGCCGGTTGCCCCACCACCGCGACGGACGGTCGGTCTTCGCCGAGCCGGGGGGATCGGGATCGTCGCTCTCGAGGTTGACCGACCCTCCTCTCACCCGCGTTCCTCCAGGATGCGCTTCACAATGGCTCCGGTTGAGAGCATTTCTCCGTCGTAACGCGGGTCGCGTCCGGACGCACGGACGACCCGTGCGTCGATCCCACGGTTCGCCAGCGCTTCCCGTATCCCGGACACGTCGTGATGTTGATCGAACCCTAGTACGATCACAGCCGGGTCGATCCGCTCGACCGGCACGAAGATATCTTCGGGATGCCCGAGATGGGCCTGGTCCACGACCTCGAGGGCAGCCACCAGATCGCGGCGCTGGCGTTCCGGGCAAATCGGTCTCGGCTTGTGCGTGACGTTCTGTTCCCGAGCGACTATGACGTGAAGTTCATCGCCGTACTCGGCCGCCTCCTCCAGGTAGTGCAGGTGCCCGGGATGGAGTAGGTCGAACGTCCCTTGTGCGATGACACGCCGGGTGTCTCGGTCCGTCCGCCCCGGGTCCGAGTCACTCTCGTCCCCGCCGTCAGTGTCGTCCCCTCTCATAGCTCGGCGTCGATATCCGCCTGCGTGAAATCAAAGAACGACTCGTCGTCAGGCACGGAGACGTTGAGAACTTCCAGGTCGCGTCGATTCCCCTCGGGATCGAACGCTCGCCAGGACTCCCGATCGTACGGGCTTCCGACGATCAGATGCACCTTCCCCACGTGGAACGTCGCCAGGTCCTGGTCCGACGGTTGGAGGACCCCGTTCGGATGGGAGTGGACGGACCCCAGCGCCCGCATTCCGTTCGGCACCATGTTCGTCTTCACGGTCGCGCTGACCGGATTCGACCGGGTCCCGGGAATCACCAACACGTCCGTGATGACGACGCCGTCCTCGTGGAGGTCCAGCCTGCTGGCGGGGGTTCCCCGAAGGAACGCCATGTATTCGTCCGGGTGGCTCTCGGCCGAGGCCTCCAGAACGAATTCCAAGGTTTCGGCGGCAATCCCGAGAACCCGACCCGACCGGAACAGCCCCATACCCGTTCTCGGTGGCGTCGCCTTCTAAGGGTTCCGCTGTCAGCCCTCCGGCCGGCTCGGTCGCCGTTCCTACGGACCTGTATCGACAGTCATTAACTTGCCCTCGACCCTATCAGACCGTATGACTGATTCACCCGTCGGCGATGAAGCCGACGCCCCCGTTCGTGACCCCGGGCCGGACGGCGGCCCTCCGGTCGTGTACGACCTCGAGGCCAACTGTACTCTCACAGACGTCGAGCCCGGCGCCTACTATCGCGCAACGGTCAATGGGACCGTCGAATACGGTGTATTCGTCGACGTGTCGGAGAACGTCTCCGGCCTGATTCATGAATCGGAACTCGAGGACGACTCGTTCGAGGTCGGGAAGGATCTCGTCGTCGAAGTTCAGGAGGTGAAAGAGAACGGTGATATCTCGTTCAGCCCAGCCGCGTTGGACTCCTATACCACCGTCACGGTTGCTCACGAACCGGACGTGACGTCGACGGAGGCGGTGGTTCCCGGTGAGAACGTGACCCTCGAAGGGGAAGTCGTCCAGGTGAAACAGACTGGCGGTCCGACGGTGTTCCAGGTTGCCGACGAGACTGGCGTGCTCGCCTGTGCGGCATTCGAAGAGGCGGGGGTCAGGGCGTATCCGGACGTCGAAATCGGTGACATCGTCCGCGTTGACGGCCGTGTCGGTGAACACGATGGCTCCGTACAACTGGAGGTAGAGTCGCTGACGACGCTTTCGGGCGACGCAGAAGCCGCAGTCCGGGACCGGATCGACGAGGCGTTCAGCGCCCGTGCCGACCCACCGAGCGTCGATCCCCTCGTTGAGTGGGACGCGCTAGCAAAGCTTCGTCCTGGTCTGAGGCAGGTCGCCCGACTGCTCCGACGGACCGTCCTCGAGGGTCGGCCTATCCGGATCCGTCATCACGCTGACGGCGATGGGATGTGCGCGGCCATCCCGGTGCAACTCGCGCTGGAAAACTACATCCGCGAAACGCATACCGACCCCGAAGCACCCAGACACCTTCTCAAGCGGCTGCCGAGCAAGGCACCCTTCTACGAGATGGAGGACGTCACCCGGGACCTGAACTTCGCGCTCGAGGGGCGGGAACGGTACGGACAGAAACTCCCGCTCCTGCTGATGTTGGACAACGGCTCGACGGAGGAAGACGTGCCGGCCTACAAAAACCTCACTCACTATGACATGCCGATCGTGGTCGTCGACCATCACCACCCCGACCCGGGGGCGGTCGAACCACTCCTGGAGGCGCACGTCAATCCGTATCTCCACGACGAGGACTATCGGGTTACCACCGGAATGATGTGCGCGGAGTTGGCGCGGATGATCGACCCCGACGTGACCTCCGATCTACAGCACGTCCCGGCTGTCGCGGGACTCTCGGATCGGTCGAAGGCCGAGGCCATGGCCGATTTCGAGGCGCTCGCCGAGGAGGCGGGATACGACCGGGCGGACTTGGAGGACATCGGAGAGGCGCTCGACTACGTGGCCCACTGGCTCCGGTACAGTGAGGGGAAAACCCTCGTGAGTGATGTGCTGGACGTCGATTGTGATGACCCCGACCGGCACCGAGAACTGGTGGAGTTCCTCTCTACTCGGGCAAAACGCGACGCCGACCGGCAGCTGGACGCGGTCGAGCCACACGTGACCCACGAGCGCCTCGACTCCGGAGTCCATCTCTATCGGGCCGACCTCGATTTGTTTGCCCGCAGGTTCACCTTCCCAGCCCCGGGCAAGACCACGGGAAAACTCCATGACCGAAAGGTCAGAGAACACGGCGAACCCGTCATCACGATCGGCTACGGCCCTGATTTCGCCGTCCTTCGAAGCGACGGGGTCAGGCTCGATATCCCGCGGATGGTGGCCGAACTGAATGAGGAGGTCCCGGGCGGCGGCGTATCGGGTGGCGGTCACCTGGTCGTGGGTTCGATCAAGTTCGTGAAAGGGATGCGGGAGGAGGTCATCGAGGCTCTTGTCGAGAAGATGGGCGAAGCCGAACTCGACGAGGAACTATCCAGCGCCACCGCCCTCGACGATTGAGCCCCTGTGCGTTCGTCCCGCCGGTGGCCGGACCCGGCAGGTCGTGGACGCCCGGAACCCGCCTCGGACTGGCCGAGGCGCTCACAACCCGCTTACTGGCGTCAAGGATCCAGCGCTGTCGAATCAGGCCGGGGTTGCTTGCTCCGGGTCATCTGCGTCTAGCGCCCCCGCGGCACGTTCCGCCTCGACCTGAACGATGTACGACGAGTCGCTTTCATGCTCCGCAGCCTTCTCCAGGGCCCGCTCCGTTCCGATCTGCCGCAACGCCCACGCGGCTGCCGCTCGGACCGTATCGTTCTCGTCCTCCCCGAGAGTGTCGGCCAGCGGGTCCACCGCACGGGTGTCACCGATCAGCCCCAGTGCCCGGGCGGCGTAGGGCCGAACTTGGTCGTTGTCCATTCGGAGTTTGTTGGCGAGCGGCTGTACGGCTCGCTCGTCACCGATCTCACCCAGGGCTCTGAACGTCACCTTCTGAAGTTGCGGGTCCGAGTCGGTATCGACGTACTCGACAAGAGTGTCAACGGCATCGACCGCACCCATTTTGCCGAGCGCTTTGATCCCCGGTCTGTCGCGCTTGCTCGCCCGGTCGTGCATCGCCTCGTACGCGCGCTCGTCGTTCATCCGGGTGAGCGCTTCCAAACAGTGACGTTCCATGAAATCCGAATCCATCAGGTCGAGCGCCAGCAGTATCATCTCGACGTTCCCCTGGGATTCGTGTTCCTTCAGCGCCGCCCACTCCGGAGGGAAGTCCTTGTAATGGCCGAGCACGTCATAGAACCCTTCGGCTCGGAGTTTTTCCCGGACGGTCAAGTCGTCCCACTCCTCGGCGTCGTCGAGATCGGTCCCGAGTTCGTCGGCGGCATCGGCCAACGAGCGGATGGTCTCGGCGTCCCCGTCCGGATCGAGCCCCGCCTCCTTCACCGTGTCAGCGACCTGCTCCAGCGCTCCGATTCGAGATTCGACCCCTTCATCCCCGGGCGGGAACTCCTCGCCGAGCGGGTCCCCAGCCGTTTCCAGGAAGTCTTCTATTGCGGCAACCACCGCGTTCTCACCGTGGTCGGTCCACTGGGTGTCCCGGACGGTCGAGACGGCCTCCTCGATAGCGGCAACCACCTCCTCGGCGTACGGCCCCCGCTGTTCCTCCAAGAGGTCTCGGAGTTCCGAAATCCGGGTTTCCACCTCCTCCTGAGGTGATTCCTCGTCTTCCTCCTCGTCGGCGTCGGGTAGATCCGCCTCGGCCAGGTCGGTCTTGATCTCGTCGAGGACTGCCTCGACGTCGTCGAGATCGTCCTCCGTTTGGGCCTCCTCCAGCATCTCCTCGGCCTCGTCCAGTCGAGCGAGCAACCCATCGGCGGTGATTTCCGTGTCCCCCCCAGATTCCCCCGATTCGGTCCCGTTCTCGTCCGGATCCGGGTCCTCGGTGGCGTCCTCGTCGGTCATACGCTGGGGTGTGTCCGGTCGGCGGAAGAGCGTTTTCATCCGGTTTCGCCCGGCTTGAAAGAGGAATCGGAAACAATATTTTGGAAATCAGAAATTGTTTTTTGACGGGTGTAAATGCTTAAGTGGTTTGCGACCCAATCATTAGCTGAGATGAGCACCCAAAAGTCAGTCCGCAAGTCCGCCGGCGAAGTGGAAGCCAGTCCCGCCCTCCGTCTCGATGAAGCGAAAAGCGAACAGATCATCGACGCGCTCAACACCGATCTCGCGGCCACGTACGTCCTGTATCACCAGCTCAAGAAGCACCACTGGAACGTCGAGGGTGCTGAGTTCCGTGACCTCCATCTGTTCCTGGGCGAGGCCGCGGAAAACGCCGAAGAATTCGCGGACGAACTCGCGGAGCGTGCTCAAGCGCTCGGTGGCGTTCCGCACGCGGGCATGAGTGCCCTGGAGGAAGCCGCCCCCGTCGACCCCGAAGACGAGGACGTCTACGACATCCGGACGTCGCTGGAGAATGACATGGAAATGTACGGCGACATCATCGAGACGCTCCGCGAGCACGTGGAGCTGTTCCAGAACCTCGGTGACCACGCCTCCGCTGAAATCGTCCGTCAGAACCTCGTTCAGGTCGAGGAGGACGCTCACCACATCGAACACTACCTGGAGGACGATACCCTCGTCACAAGCGGCGCGATGGAGTAAACAGGCTCCTGCAGCTTTTCGTTGTCGCCCGTCGGTCACTGGCCGTCGTCGATCGTGACCGAGTAGCCCGAAGACCGCTCCCGGCGAAGATGCGTCCCCGGTCGTCCGGCAGGTATACAGAAAGAGGTCGGTGAGAGGGCGACCGCGTCGTTACCGCTCGAGGTCGACGGTCGTATCGGTCGCGATCCAGGCGTCGGAGTTGCCCTCCTCGGTGAAAACGGTCGTACCCGGGCACGTGCACAGCGCGGCGATCTCGTCCGCGGCGATCTCGTCGGGGGCTTCCGCCTCTTCGCGAGCATCAGGGACTGCCATTACGCGGTTTAGGCGGACCTAACGATATAACCGTTTTGGTCCGCCTAAACCAGGCCGCCCCTGTCGCCCTGGTGAGCGACCGAAGTTCCTCGACCGTCAATCGTTTAGCTCCCTCAGTTGAACCCGGACCGATGCGTGAGACAGACACGCTGTTATCGCCACTATCGTTGCGAGGGACCCGAGTCCCGAATCGCGTATTCGTATCGCCGATGTGTCAATACTCCTCTCCGGAAGGGCTGGCGACCGATTGGCACCTGGTCCATCTCGGGTCCCGTGCGGTCGGCGGGGCAGGCGTGGTACTGACCGAGGCGACTGCGGTCGAACCGCGGGGCCGTATTTCGCCCCGCGACCTGGGGATTTGGACCGACCAGCAGGGTGAAGCCCTGGCTCCCGTGGCCGAATTCATCCGTTCCCACGGGTCCGTGCCGGGCATTCAACTGGCTCACGCCGGCCGGAAGGCTTCGACGGCCCCGCCCTGGGAGGGAGGGCATCCGGTGTTCTCCGACAACGACGGGTGGACCGTGCGGGCTCCCAGCGAAACCCCATACCCCCGGACCGAGGAGGGACCGCCGCTGGAAAAGATGACGACCGAGGACATCGCTACGGTCACCGAGCGGTTCGTTTCGGCAGCCGAACGAGCGCTCGCGGCCGGGTTCGATGTCGCCGAGATCCACGCGGCACACGGATACCTGTTTCACGAGTTCCTGTCGCCCGTCTCCAACGACCGGACGGACGCATACGGCGGGTCGTTCGCTGCCCGCACGCGGTTTCTCCGAGAGACGACCGCCGCGGTCCGGGCAGTCTGGCCGGATGACAAGCCGCTGTTCGTCCGCATCTCGGCGACGGATTGGCTCCCCGACCGTGACGCATGGAGCCTCGCCGATTCGGCTCGGTTGGCGCCTCAGCTTGCCGATGCGGGCGCCGACCTGATCGACGTGTCGTCCGCAGGGATACATCCCGATCAGGAGATCCCCCATTCGGGGGCGGGCTATCAGGTCCCGCTCGCCGAACGCATCAAGGCCCGAATCGAGACCGAGGAACTCTCGGATGAGCTCGCGGTCGCCGCAGTCGGCGGCATCACGACACCAGAGCATGCCGATGCGATCATCCGAAACGGCCGGGCCGACGCCGTCGCGCTCGCCCGGGAACATCTCCGGGATCCCTACTTCACACTCCACGCCGCAGACGCATTGGACGAGCACGATGCAGTCGAATGGCCCGTCCAGTATCGCCGAGCAGTCAGCAAGTGATCACATCGGGAGTGGCCTCGACCCGTCGGAGCGGTTATCAATCGGTGGACACAACGAAGCGTATGGGTCGTTCCGACCGCTCCGAGGCGGACCTCGCGGAACTCCTCGACAGCCTCGATGCGACGCTAGAGGAGTTACGACGGGACCTGGTCGACGAGGCGGATGTGCCCTCTCGACAGTCCAACAGGTCATCGCGCAGGATCCCTCAGCCTCCCAGCGTAAGCGAACTCCTTCGGTTCACGGAGGAGTACACCATCCCGACCGTGATTGCACTTCTCGAGGTGACAGTCGAAGTGCTCGAACTGTTACAGGGGCTGCTTCGGCTCGCTGGCCCCGGACCCCGGGACACTAGCGAGGCCGGGGCGCGGAAGTCTGCCCCGAGTTCCGACCGGATTCTCCGTGGGGCGAGCGAACGGGCGGCCGATGATCTCGTGACCGTCCTGCGGGACCTCCGGACCGCACTCACCGAGGCTGATCTGCCCGACAACCCCGAATCACGTTCGATTATCGAAGAGGCACGGGAGCTGAGCGCGGAGATCGAGCGCCGGATTGAGGAGGGGGGTGTCTCCTCTCGGGATGGTGAGCCCGGGACCCCATCCACCGGCGCCGTCACCATCGAGGTCGACAAGGACGAGGATCAGGACTCTGAAGCGGACGGGGAGACGGGGGACGCCTCAAGGGATCCTGATGTGGACGTGGAATCGGAGTTGCGTTCGATCAAAGACGACCTGAACCAGACTTCCGATGGCAACGATTCGGTGGAAGACGACGCCGATTCGAACGAATAGGCCTACTCCCAAACGGGAGCACTGTTCGAAACGCGCTTTCCAGTCTCCCTGACCTACTCCACCGGCCGGAACCGAAACCCGTCCCAGTCCTGGCTGTCCGGGTCGCGTATCCCGGCCTCCGGGTCGCGAAGTTCGGCAACGTAAACCGGCTCCACTCGGTCTCCGATCGAGACCTCGTCGGTGGTTAGCTGTCCGATCGCGCGGAGTGACTCCCCGTCAATGTTGAACTCGACGATCGCCAGGTGGTTCGGTTGTCTCACTCCAGGTGGTGTGGCGGTCGCGCTCGTCCAAGTGATGATCTCGGCAGTACGGCTCCGGAGCTCGACCGTTTCGACAGGGTCGCTGCCATCTGGTCCGACGGGGTGTGCCGGATAGCCGAGACTCCCGTCGGCATACCGAACCGCCTCAAACGCAGGGGTGTCAGCTCCTGCCGCGTCCCGATCCTGCCTCCGATCCCCGGTCATTGAGCCACCTCCAGGATCGTCGTCGTGACACAGTTTCCGAACCCCCCGACGTTGCAGGCCACCCCGACTTCAGCTTGGACCTGTCTGGCTCCTGCTCCCCCGAGGAGTTGTTCGTACAGCTCCACGGCCTGAGCGACTCCTGTCGCCCCGAGCGGGTGTCCTTTTGATTTGAGGCCCCCGGAGGTGTTGACCGGGAGTTCGCCGGTTCGCTCGGTCCGTCCCGATTCGATGGCCCGCCAGCCCTGGCCTTTCTCCGCGAAGCCAAGATCCTCGAACTGGAGGAACTCGAGGATGGTGAACATGTCGTGGAGCTCCGCCAGATCAACCTCGTCCGGGGATCGCCCGGCCATCCGGTACGCCTTTTGGCCCGATTCGACCACTCCCCGCATGGTGGTCGGGTCGGCTCGTTCGTGAACCACGTGTGTGTCCGTCGCCCCGGCGATCCCGGTTACCACCACGTAGTCATCCAGACTCGCGTACTCGCGAGCGACCGACTCCGGACAGAACAGCAGAGCTGCCGACCCATCAGTGATCGGGCAGAAGTCGTACAACCGGAGCGGATCGGCGACGATCGGCGACTCCAGGACCGTCTCCAGATCGACCTCCTTCCGGAACTGGGCCTTCGGGTTGTCGACCCCGTTTCGGTGGTTCTTCACTGCGACCTTCCCGAGTGACTCGCGTGGTGCGTCATACGTCTGCAAATACAGGCGAGCGGTCAACCCCGCAAACGAGGGCAGCGTGACCCCGTGTTTGTACTCGCAGGGATGCGTAAGGGAGGCGATGATGTCCGTCGCCTCGCCGGTCGTCCGGTGAGTCATCCGTTCCCCACCGACGAGAAGCGTCATTTCCGAACTGCCCGAGGCGACCGACTGCCATGCGCTGTAGATTCCCGCACCCCCTGAGGCGGAGGTTTGATCGATCCGTGTCGTGTAGGCGGGGACCGCATTGAGGTCGCTCGCGAGTGCGTTTGGCGTCCCCGTCTGTCCTTCGAACTCGCCGCTTGCCATGTTGGAAACGTACAGGTGGTCGACCTCGTTTGCCGGGACGCCAGCGTCGTCGAGACACGCTGTCCCGGCTTCCGCGAGCAGTTCCCGTATCCAGACTTCCCGTTCACCGAACGGCGTCATCGATGCCCCAAGGATCGCGACGCGTTCTTGAGGTTCCATACGCGGCCAGCGGACGCCACCCACTTGCCCGTTTCCCTCCGATGACCCGCCGGTTCACCGTCGCTCCGGACCGCTCGCGCCCTCGTCCCTCGGCAGGGAAATCGGGAGGGGTAAGTGGTCACCGCTCGGAGCAGGCGCATGGACCTCGGGGAGGCCGCTCCGAAAGTGGGGACTGCCGCCTGCGTCACCGTCCTAACCCTGATGGCCGCGCCGTACGTTCTCCTCACCGAACCTGGGACTGGATTGGCGATCTACTATGCCAGTGGTCCAATCGGAGCCGGAGGCCTTGCCTTCCTTGCACTCGTCGGGATTGTCGTCTTCCTTTCAGCCAGACAGGAGGCTACCAATCCGGGAACCCTTGCGGGCGTCGGCCTCGCGGTCGGGATCGCGGCATTCGGGCTCGCGGCTGTCTGGGCGGTGTCCGTCGACCGCGGAAACGTGTTCTCGTTTACCGCCGCCTGGATGAGGTACCACCGGTGGATCATCGTGGGGGTGACGGTAATCCTCCCGCTCAGCGCCGTGGGCTACGCCCGTGACGCGCTCGCTCCGTAGCCCGGTCCCGCTTAAATGTCCGGCGTCCGAAAGGGACATAAGCACCTCCGGCGAAGGGCCAAAGCGGACTAGGCCCGGGCAGTTAGGCCCTGCCCTTTCCCGCGAGGAAGTCTTCAGCGGGGGCCGAACGCCGGGGGCGTCCGGGACGCCCGGAACGGGCCTCGGAAGCCGACGTGGAAGCCTCGTCCCACGGGGACAGCGGTCCGCGGTGGCGTACCCGCAGGGATGCGTCCCCACGGTTCACCGGCGGCACAGGGTCAGGCGCGGAAGCGAGCAGCCCACCGCCGGACGCCGGTCGCTCGTCGGGTCGCGGGGTGGAGGAGGCGACCGGGACTCCCCGTTGCGGAACTCCCGGGCCACCCCGGTCCGTCCGCTCCATTCATTCCGGTTCAGACTCCAGAGACAGCCGACGCCGGTGTCTGCCCGCATCAGTACCCACCCCGAGAGGGGAAACCAACGAAGATTAAGTGACGACGCCCGTCACGGCCGGACATGGCAGAGGATGCGGACCATGGCGGCGACCATCACCGCGAGTTCGAGTACGAACGGGTTACGGCCCCGATGCAGGATTTCTCGATGCGTGAAGTGGCACTCGGGGTGACGATCGCGCTCGTCGGGCTGGCCGTTGTCGTCGGTCTCCCACTCCTCCTCGCCTAAGCGAGCGACGGTTCCGGCCACGGGGCTGACGGTCCCGGTCGGTCCAGAGCAGCCCAGATCGACGCCGATCAGAAAGCGCCCGAGAGCAGTCCCGACGATCCCTTAGGAAACCCGAACCGTGACCTCCGAATCCGTCCCGCTGGCTGTTGCGCTCTCCACGAACGTCTCGTCCCCGAGGAACACGACGACCGTCTCGTCGCTCACGCGCTGGATGCGATAGACCCCCCGATCGCTTTCCCAGATCGTTGTCTCGTCCCCGTCGATAGCCGTCGTCGTCCGGTCGACGTCGTCTCGGCTCACCAGCCAGTCGCGGAACGCACCCGTGAACTCCGTCGCGTTCGCGGGGTCGTCCCATCTGAGTGTCCACGCGAACCCGCGGACCCCGTCCCGGTCGAAGGCGATCCTGACGTCGTTCCCCCACCCGTCGGCGCCCGCGGCCGCGCGTGACTCGGAGAGTTCGGTCCCCAGTGAGACGCGGATGAAGAGCTCTCCCATCCGCGTTCGACTCGGACGGTCCAGCTCCCAGCCGTCACCGGTCTCCGTCTCAACCGAGAGGTCTGCGGGTAACTCCTCGTCACGCCCGAGGCGGTGAATCACCTGTTCGGACGTTCGGGGCGGGTCGGCGTACACTTGGGCCAGATCGGCCGTGGAGTTGGCGCGCGCCCGGACGTATCGCTGTCCGAACCGGTAGGGTGCCAAGCCGAAACTCGCCGCGCCATTGGACGCGTTCCGATATGCCAGGGTAATGTTCCTCGACGGGCTCGATTCCGTGTCCAGGTAGCGCTGCCAGTACCCCGTCTGGACGTACATCGCCGTCCCCTCGATCATCGCCCTATACGTCTGGACGTCGTCGGTCGTCCGACGCCCCTCGACGATTCCCCGGAGCAACTGCTCCCGCCGGTCGTTCCTGAACTGGATGACGTGCACCGATTCGTGGGCCAATGTCGACTCTGTCTCCGTGGACGAATCAAGGATGAGTTCGTTCACGTACACGCTTTCTGGATTCCGGACGTATGCGGCGGCCGTCAACGACCGGTTTTGATCCTCGGGGACCCTGATACCGAGTAACCGAAAGAAGGGAGGGAATCCACCACTCCCGATCCCCATCTCGCTGTTGGAGCGAACGTACACCGTTTCGGGCGGGACAGCCTCCGGCTCCCCCGTCAGCAGGGCCACCCGTGCGAACACGAGCGAGTACTCGACCGGAAGTTCCCCGTTTCGTACCGTGATAGAATAGTTCCGAGCCAGCGTCCGTGGACCCGTTTCAGTCTCGGTGTCTGACGTTGTCGACCCGGTTTCGTTCGCTGCAGTAGCCGGCGTCGCGTCCGTTCCCGGATCAGTCGTGTCCGAGGCGGCGGGCTGTGTGGCGGTCGGCCCGCCAGCCGTGGGGGCACTGCACCCTGCGAGGACCAAACAGCAAGCAATTAGAAGCGCCGCAAGTCGCATGCCCGAGTCAGCGACGGCACGGGCAAAAACGTGTCGTCCCACCATCCGATCGGGGAACGAGGCCGTCGGACAAGCCAGGCCGATAAGAAGCGGCACCGTTACGTGTGACGCGGTGTAGGCGATGACTGATGGCCCACTACGTGGGGGTCGACCTCGGAGCGACGAACCTCCGTGCGGTTGTGGGTGACGAGGAAGGCCGGATCCTCGGTCGCGCTGACAGCCCGACGCCGAACGGCCCGTCGGGCATCGCAGTCACGGAAGCCGTCCTGTCGGTCGTCCGGACGGCCTGTAGCGAGGCCGGCGTCAACCCAGCCGAGACCGTCGCGGCGGGCGTCGGCTCGATCGGCCCACTCGATCTCGCCGAGGGAGCCGTCCAGAACCCGGCCAATCTCCCGATCCAGGGCAGGATCCCGCTCACCGGGCCGCTGGCTGAACTGCTCGGCACCGAGCGCGTCTCGCTCCACAACGACACCGCTGCGGGCGTGATCGGCGAGCGATTCCACAGCGACCGCAACCCGGACGATATGGTGTATCTGACCATCTCCTCGGGCATCGGTGCCGGAGTCTGTGTCGACGGGAACGTTCTGTCCGGATGGGACGGGAACGCCGGTGAGATCGGCCACGTTACCCTCGATCCGTCGGGTGCCATGGTATGTGGATGCGGCCGCCCCGGCCACTGGGAAGCGTACTGCTCCGGCGAGAACCTGCCGGCGTATGCGCGCTATCTGCACGAATCGGAGGGCATCGACTCGGGCATGTCGATCGCTGAGGCGGATGCGACCGACGTCTTCGATGCTGCGGGGGCGGACGATCCGCTTGCAGTCGAAACCATCGAACGGACGTCCCGCTGGAACGCCATGGGCGTCGCCATGCTCGTACATGCGTACGCGCCCTTGGTGGTGTTCGTCGGCGGTGCGGTGGCACTCAACAACCCCGCCCTCGTGGTCGACCCGATCCGTGACCAGTTGGACGAAGCGGTGATGACGAACGTTCCGGACGTCCGCCTGACGACGCTCGGTGACGACGTGGTCGTGAAGGGGGCGCTGGCGGCGTCCCTCACCGGCGGGACCGGGGATCGGGCGCGGCTCGGAAGCGAGTAACCCGCCTCGGACCGACTGATTTCCCGCGGACTCTGGTCTCGGGTCCGCCAGCCGCCACGCCCGCCGGGCGACAGTTATTCAGTCGACAAGCCCGGACCGGACCTGTGCGCCGCCGAGATTACCTCCGGGCTGGCGTCGTCCTGGCTGGTGCCGGCGCCCTCGGGCGCCCGGTCACAGCCCGCGAAACGTCCGCCGACCGTGAATCCGCGTCCTACGCCCCGTTGGGCCGGCTCGGAATCGAGGGAACCAAGGAGGTGGTGGTAAGCGATCCAGGCGAGACGGCGTACGTCGCCACGTCAGACGGATACGCGACGGTCGATCTCTCCGACCCCGCGAATCCGGCCCTCTTGGCCGACCGGCGCGGTCTCCTGTCGGACCGGGAAAACGGGCCACTCGAGGCGGTCTGGGACGTGAACCTGTCCCGTGACCGGCTGGCGGTCGTCGCCCCAGCCAACGCTCGCGACGCGCCCAGCGGCGTCCTCTCGGTTGACGTCTCGGATCCCGCCACTCCCGCACACGAAGGGTTCTACGAGACCGACTTCCCGATTCACAACTGTTACCTCGAAGATGGAACCTGTTATCTGACCGGACACGGTGAGGAGCGGAACCCGCTCGTCATCGTCGACCTCGATGCCTCCCCGCCTCGGGAACTCGGTCGATGGTCGCTCCCGGAGTACGACGACCGGTGGGCGGAGATCGACCCCAGTCTCCGCCCGCTCCATGACGTCTGGGTGAACGGCGAAACCGCATACCTGGCCTACTGGGATGCCGGAACGTGGATGGTGGACGTGTCCGACCCGACGGCGCCCGCCTATCTCGGTCACGTGTCGCCCCACCCGGTCGAAACCCTCCAGACACCCGCCCGGCGTGAACGACTCGTCCCGCCTGGGAACCATCATTTCGTTACCACTGACCGCGACGGTAGGCTCCTCGGAATCGGCAAGGAGTCCTGGGCATACCGGGCCGACGACGGGTACGTGGGTGGCCCGAGCGGGATCGACCTGTACGACGTATCAGACCCATCTGCTCCGGTTCGACTGGGGAGCATCGATCCGCCGCCGACACCGGATCCGACTCCCGGGGGCGTTTGGACGACTGCTCACAACTTCGAGATCCGGAACGGCTTGCTGTACAGTTCCTGGTACCAAGGTGGGGTGAAACGGACTGATGTTTCTGACCCGACCGCCCCAGAGCTCACGGCCTGGTGGCGGGCCCCCGACCGGGGAAACTTCTGGACCGCACAGACTGGCGTTGCAACCGAGTTTTTCGTTGCCGGTGGGATCGGTGCCTCAGGTGCGGACCCAGGGGTTTGGACCTTCCCCGACCGAGCGGGAACCCAATCCGACGCGCCTTCGCTTACCCCGACACCGACTCCGTCCCGGGAAACCCCGACCGCGTCGGCCACACCCTCTCGAACGCCAACGGCATCCCCATCCCCCTCGCCGACCGAGACTACCGCTACGACCGTTCCGGGCTTCGGGCTGTCAGCGACCCTCGGGGCGGTCGGGAGCGCCGTCTGGTGGGTGAGACGTTCTCTTGGGGACCAGGACGAACCACCTGTCGATCAATGAACCTGCCGGCTCGTCGGTCGGACGGCCGAGTGGTGGGCACCCGCCTCACCCTCCCCGTGGCCGTCTCCCGAATCCTCCTTCGACTGTGACCTGCCTTCGTTCCACGCGGTCCGGCGTTCGTGGTGTGGAACCGTGACACACATTCTTCGACCTGGTTTCAGGCCGTGAAAACCGAAAGGTACCAATGTCCCACCCGCGAAGTCAGACTAATGAGCACACCATCAGGGGTCGACCACGAGGCAAGTCTGGTTGAGCGAGTGGAAGAGTGGATGGTCGGACAGATGCCGATAATCCAGGCGCACGGTGGAAGAAGCGTGGTCAGGAAGGCTGACGCGGAGACCGGCGAGGTCGTGATCGAACTGGGAGGGGCCTGTGCTGGTTGTGGGATCAGCGATCTGACCGCGCGGAACATCCGCCGCGATTTGATCCGTGACTTTGAGGATGTCACCGAAGTCGTCGTGAAGGTTCCCTCCACGGGCGACATGGGTGAAAGCACCGTTGAGGGAGGACGCGGCGGCGACCTGCAGTACTCCACCGAATCGGCTGACCACTTCTGAGGGTCCCACGCCTTGAGTGGTCGTAGTGCGGCCGGGCTGGTCTCGTCCTCGCACTGAGGACTGTGACATCGACAGTGTCCTGCGCACCATCCGTTCCACTCACCCGGGTCCTGCCCCGAGGTTCCTCCTTTCGCTGGCTCCAGCACGCCACAGGACGGTCCCTGACGGTAGCAATTTATAGGGAGGGTCACACTCGGCGGTATGGTCGTCGGTTCGGTTCCCACGCAACTGCTGTTGGGGTTGTACCTCGGGCTCCTGACCGGTATCGTCCCGGCACTGGTCGGCTGGGCACTCGGGTTCCTCTTCAAGTACTTCACGGGTGTGACTATCCCAGGGTTCGGTGTGGTCGTCCTGGGGCTTGCAATCGCGGGGGTCAATGGGGGGCTCCTCGCGTTGAACGACCCAACGGTCCGGACCTCGGAGAACAGCGTCGCGCTCCTCGTCGCGATTATCGTGGTTCTCATGCTAACCCTGTATGCGCACGCGAAGGGGGACGCGATGGGAGCGTCGATGCCAAAGCGGCTCTCGTTGCGAGAGCTCACTGAACGGACCCTCTCGACTGACGTCGTCGAACTGGTGGGGGGTCGAGGACAGGTCCGGATAGCTATCGCCGGCGAGGTGCAGGACATGGAGGGGTACCCGCCACTTCCCACCGACCTCAGGGCGGAACTGAGCGAGGCGGCCCCGACTTTTCCGGCCGACCTCCCGCTTCCTGAACTCGAGATACGGGTGGCCCAGTACCTCCGTGAAGAGTTCGATCTCGCGGATGTTTCTGTCAGGCTCGACGAACGAGCACGTGCGACGGTGACCGCCGCGCCCCCAACTGGGGCCCTTTCTCGACGGGTTCCCGATGGCAAGCGAGCGGTCTCAATCCAGGCACTCGTCCCCACCGGGCTCGCTCGTGGGGACGAGGTGTGCGTTGAGACCGCCGACCGGCAGTACGAGGGAACGGTGGTGAGCGCACGGAGTGGGGGCTCAAAGCCGGGCGGAACGACGGTCCCGGACGGCGGATCTGGCTCAGAAGGCCCCGTCCCACCAGCGACCCCAACCACGACGGGCGGCGATGGACGGGTCACCCTCGCGGTGGACCGGACCGCCGCCGTCGAGCTCTTGAGCGGGACCGTCCACAGGCTGTTTGTCAAGCCCCGGGGAACGCGTCGCGAGTTCGAACTCACGGCCTTGCTCCGTCGAGCCGGCAAACGGTTTCGCTCCCTCCAGATCCGTCCGGATAGCCCGGTTGACGGGAGCACGCTCGCAGAGACGGCGGTTCGGGACACGTACGGGGTCAGTATTCTCGCAGTCCGATCTGGCGGCAGTTGGACCATCGCGCCCGGCGGCGAGACCGGGCTCACAGCCGGTGACGAACTGATTGTCGTCGGAACTCGAACCGCCCTCGATAACTTCGAAACGGAGGCCGTCCGATGACGGGAATCGCCCCACTGGTTTCGGAACATCTCGTGGCGATCCTCCAGGCCGGCGTTGATTCCCAGTTTGTCCGAGCAGTTTCCCGGGTCCTGGGCTTCGGTGTGGTATCGGGGTTGGTCGCGGTGGCCACGGCGTTCGGCTACCGGTGGTACGTGGGCGAGCCGGTCCCGCGTGGATTGGCGGTCCTTCTCGGCGTCGGGGTCGTAGCACTCTACCTCAACACGGTTGGGTTGTTCGGAGAGGCCGTCATCACTGATCCGACGGTCCCCGGCAGCGGCGCGCTGTTCGAGATCGACAACGTCCTGTTCAACGTCGGAAGCCTGGCGGTGGCGGCCGCGACCACTCCGCTCGGTCGGCGGATCGGCGATCAGCTCTCCGTCACCACGGTCGCAGCTTCAGGGGGCTCAGGGGTCGATCCGGGGGTGAGTCGGATCGTGCGGACGGTGGGTCGGGTGACCCCCGTAACCATCCCATCCGAAATTTCCGATATTGAGGGGTATGACCCCGTTTCATCCGAGACGAAGGAGCGGCTTGCGGGCCAAACGTTGCTGCTGCCGCGTCGATTGACCCGAGCGGAACTCCGCGACAGGGTCGTGACACGCCTCCGAGAAGACTACGACGTCGGCCACGTCGACCTGGAACTGGACGACGAAGGCAACGTGACGTATCTGGGACTTGGGGCCCGGGTCGCCGGCCTCGGCCCAACGATGGGCCCCGGGACGGTCGCGGTGCCGATCCGGGCTGATCCACCGAACAGTGCCAGTCCGGGCGACGTGGTCCAAATCTGGACCGTTGGCCCGGACTCCGATCCGAAACGGATCGCAACTGCAGAGCTCCGTGCCGTCGTCGGGGATGTCGTTACCGTGACGATCGACGAGGCTGACGCGGGTGCACTGACGCTGGACCAGCAGTACCGTCTCGTAACGCTACCGGCCGAACCGCGGGTGGATCGGATGTTCGCGTCGCTGCTTCGGCGTGCGACCGAGACGATGGGGGTCGTTACTGTCGGCGAGGGGAGTGACCTGGTCGGTCGGTCGATCGGGACGGTTGAAGCGACCGTCGCGGCAGTTCATTCCCCCACGGAGGGGGTGGAAGCGATTCCGAATCGGTCCCGGACCCTGGATGCCGGGGACCGACTATACCTCGTCGCGAGGCCGGACGTGTTTCGGACCGTGGAAGGGCTCGCCAGCGCGTCATCCGATTCGAACGAGTAGTCCCGCTAGGCGGGACAGAGAGGGGTTCTCGGCAGCCGCCTGCCAACGCCACAACCCTCTTTGCCCCGACCCGTTCACGGGCTGTATGGAGTGGAGACTGTTCGCCGATCTCGCGGAGACGGCCGGGACACGGACAGTCGATATCGAAGCCGACTCGAATCCTCCGGAGACGCTGGGTGAGGCACTCGACGCGCTGTTGAAGACACACCCTGCGCTGGCGGACCGGGTTCTGGACGCTGATGGGAACCTCCGCGAGCATGTCAACGTGCTTCGGAACGGGACCAAAGTCCCGGAGGGACTCGCAGCGCCGGTCCATCCCGGCGACGAACTGGCGTTGTTCCCCCCGGTCAGTGGTGGGTAACGCGTTCATCCCAGCCGGCGGGTGAACGAACCCTCGAAGGAGTCCGTCTCTTCCCGGCTACGTCCCGTGAACTGTCGTCGGGTGGGAGCGGCGTCAGGTGTTTCGAAAGCTTCAATTAGCCGCCAGCGAAACGATTCAAACAACGGCGGGTTGGTGGTCTAGTCTGGTTATGACACCTCCTTGACATGGAGGAGGTCGGCGGTTCAAATCCGCCCCAACCCATTTCCTCCGGCGAAGTGATGGGACCGTGACCGCTAGCCAGCCGCCCGTTGTCCGCGGTCACGAGTGCGGGACCGGCAGTAGGGTTCGAGAAGTCAATACCTACCCGATTTCGCCTGGACACTTCCGCCGGACTCACAGCTCCGCTGGAATCACTCGCGTTTATAATCATGTCCGAGGACGAGTGCTACGGCGTTGGCCCCCAGCAATCCCAGGACGATCGGGAGGCTTTCGGCCGTAATTCCTCCTGCGACGATCGGGAGGTACACAAACGGGAGGAGCACCGCCGTATAGAAGGCGACTGCCCGAAGCGGGGCGAGGCCGGGCTGGGGAAACGTGTCCTTCAGGCGGGCGAGCGTGGACAGGGAGGTGGAGGGCGACATGGGTGGGGTGATTCGGTTGTGGTCTCGGTCCCGGTTCCATCCGGGTGTGCCTGCGCCGTCTCGGCGCGTCCTCATTTACTATTCCGGGGCCCATATATCGGGATGAGCGTTTGAACTACTTTGGGCCGCTTCAGAGCGTTTTACGCCCAAATAGTGGACTCAGCGGACCTTTTATGACTGGTTTTGAGACGTTTAGAGGTTTTATACACCGATCTAAACCTTTTGACGCCAGCCGAACTTCCTCCCGTTGGAGACGGCCGCGTCGCTCGGACGGGCCGGATCTTGGCCTAGAGCCCGCTGAGGGAGTGTCAGAATCGGGTCGACCGACTCGACCGCGGTCGCGTCTCTGCGAGACAGCGAGTCGGCCACTAGAAGTATTGATGCCACGAAAGGGATATTGGACGGCAGATATCGGCCAAACGAACCGGGCAGCGAAGGCTCTTGTCCCCTGGAACGCATCGGCTCGTATGCAGGTCATCGATTGTGGGACACTAGTTACGGGAACGACCGACTCCGGTCCGATCGAGGAGGCCCAGCTAGTCGTCGAGGACGGCCGTATCGTAGCCGCGGGCCCGCAGGAGGCGGTCGACACGCCCTCCGAAGCGGACTACGTTGACCACCGTGATGCGACCGTAGTCCCCGGGTTGATAGACGCGCACCTCCATCTGAGCGGCGCACGTTCGATGGACCCGTTCGACTGGGTAAAAGCGTCCAGCGAGCTGGGAGCTGCCAGGGCCACGGCGGACCTCCGAAACCTCCTCGCGGCGGGCTTTACGACCGTCCGGGATGTCGGAAGCGAGACCGGCCTCGGCCTCCGGGAAGCAGTCGCCACGGGCGCGATCCCCGGCCCTCGCATCTACACCAGCGGCCGGTCCATCTCTCAGACGGGCGGTCACGGTGACTCTCATTACCTGCCGTACGAGTGGGTGTCGGGCGAGGAGGGGATCGCGTCCCTGGCGGATGGCCCGAGCGAGTGTCGGAAGGAAGCGCGCAAGCGAATCCGCCAGGGGGCTGATCTGATAAAGATCATGACAACCGGGGGCGTACTCTCCGAGAAAGACGCCCCGGACCAGAGTCAGTTCACCGATGCGGAGATTCAAGCGTTCACCGAGGAAGCCCATCGGGTCGGCATCCCCGTAGCGAGCCACGCCCAGGGTGAACCGGGAATCAAAGCGGCACTCCGCAACGGTGTGGATACAATCGAGCACGGGTTCTACCTAGATGAAGAATGTCTGAACATGTTCGCGGACACCGGCGCGACGTTCGTCCCGACCCTCGCCATCATGCACCGTCTCGTCACGGACGGCGCTGACCACGGCGTCCCCGAGTACGGGTTAGAGAAGGCCAGGGAGGCACGCGAGGCACATTTCGACGCGACCAAACGGGCGTATCAGGCCGGAATCCCCATCGCACTCGGCACCGATTTCCTAGGCCCGGACCTCGTGCCACACGGGCAGAACGCACTCGAAGCGGAACTGTTCGTCGAGGAGATCGGCATGGCCCCGTACGAGGCCATCCAAGCGGGGACGCGGGTCGCTGCCAGAACGCTCCCGGAGGACGACGTCGGAACGCTCGAACCGGACCACCGGGCCGACTTCCTCGCGTTCGAAGCCGACCCACTTTCGGACGTGTCCGTACTCGGCGCCCCGGACGCGGTGTACAAGGACGGCACTCGAAAGGACACCGGGGCGACATCCTGACTCGTCTCTCTCGTCTCCTCATCCCCCGCGGGTGGACCGACGCCGAGGACTGCATTCGACCCTGTCGCTAGGGCTGACAGACTCCCACCGGTTGAAGCCGGATTCCACCCTTCCGACTCCCGTTCCGGGACTGCTGACCGACTGCCTGTCTGGAGGGTAACGACGGCTCCGACTGGACGATCCCCGCACGATGGAACGGTACGCCTCGACGTGTGATCTCAAGGGTAGGTGGACTCGCGCCCACGACGTAGCATCGAGGTGAGGGACACGGGGTTCAAGCAGGACGGGCCATCGTCATCCTTCGACCGGGCTTGTCTGGGACCGAACCCCTAAAGTCACACCGCAGCAACACCGGGATAATGACGAGTCTCGGGAGCGCGAGCGCGGACCCCGGTGAGGTGGACACGGGGCATCTCGTGGCCGGCGAGACGCGCGATGGCACCGATGTCAAGCTCCCGGTCGCAGTGGTGAACGGCGCGGAGGCGGGCGAGACACTGTACCTCCAGGCGGTAAGTGATGGCGACGAACTCAACGGACTCGGCGTGATAAACCGACTGATCCCGCAGCTGGATCCCACGGAGTTTACCGGGGTGCTCCTGGTCACCGGGATCGTCAACTACCATGGCTTTCAGATCGCGGAACACCGCAACCCGATCGACGACACGAAACTGAACCGCGCGTACCCGGGTGATCCGGAAGGGACGTCGAGCGAGCGTCTCGCGGCAGCGACGTTCGATGTGGCGACCCGGGCCGATTACGTGATCGACCTCCATCAGGGATCAACCAGCCGGATGATCGACGAGGTCCGGGTCAGATGCGGTCCGCGACATCGCCTTCATCGCGACTGCCTGGAACTCGCGAAAGTCTTCGGTTCCGGTCACGTCCTGGATCAAAAGGGCCCGGACGGCCAACTGGCTCGCGCCGCTCCAGACGAGGGCATCCCGACGATCGACCCCGAACTCGGCGGGTCGGTTGGCTGGGATGAAGCCAGTATTGAGCGTGGCGTGGCCGGCGTCGAACGAGTACTCCGCCGATACGATTTCCTTCCAGGTGGGGTGGGGACCGAAAGACAAATCCGCGCGACGGGGTTCGACCAGTATGGCTCCCCGGTTGGAGGGCTAATCTCGTTCGTCCCGGCGCTCGGTGAACGGATCGAGCGGGGGGATGCGCTGTTCGAGGTCACGGACGTGTTCGGCAGACTGAAAGCCCGGGTGACGGCGGATAATCCGGGCGTCTTCTGGCGAACCCGACGGCTTCCCCAGGTCGCAACCGGCGAGTACGTCTGCTCGATTGGGACCGACGTGGACCGGTACTGACCCTGACAGGATCCTGCTTCCTTCCTCGTATCCGGCGGTCAGTCCCGACGCTGTCCGGCATCCTGTCGCCCCGGTGTCGCGGTGTCTCCGGTTCCTGAACCGCCATTTACGTGTGGACTCGCCCCGACGGGCGTCTCATGAGCGACTCATCTCTCCGATGTGACGCCTGCGGGACGAGGTACCCGGACCGCTGGCGCTGTGAGTGTGGACATCCGTTGGAGTATGCTGCGCCCCCACTGCCCGACGCCCCGGTTCCGTCTCCGGCCGCGTTCGACTTCCGCGACGGGTTGTGGTCGTTCGCGTCCTTCCTCCCCGAGGAGCCTCGCGTCACCCTCGGCGAGGGGGCCACCCCGCTCGTCGAGGCCTCCGACTGGGATGCCGAATTCAAACTCGAATACGTCTCCCCAACCGGCTCGTTCAAAGACCGCGGCGCGACGGTATGCGTGTCGCGTGCGGTCTCCCGTGGTGCCGAGACTGTGATCGAGGACTCCTCCGGTAACGCCGGGGCTGCGATTGCGACGTACGCGGCCCGCGCCGGACTCGACGCTCGAATCTACGTGCCCGCCTCGGTCAAGGAGGGGAAACTCCGGTCGATCCGACGCGCGGGCGCCGACCCAATCCGCGTTGACGGGTCACGGGAGGAGGTAACGGCCGCGGCCATCGATGCCGTCGAGTCCGGCCAGGGATGGTACGCCAGTCACGCCTGGCGGCCATCGTTTCTCGCCGGGACGGCCACGTTCGCTTACGAGGTCGCCCTCCAGCGCGATTGGACACCCCCTGACGCGCTCGTGATCCCACTGGGACATGGTACGCTGTTCCTAGGTGCTTGGCGTGGGTTCCGAGCGCTCCGAGATGCCGGATGGATCGACCGAGTCCCTCGCCTGCTCGGGGTTCAGGCTGCCGGCTACGATCCGATCGCCCGGGAACTCCACGGCTCACCTCCTGTCTCGACCCGGAACGAGATCGCAGACGGGATCCAAATCCGGGACCCGGTCCGCAAGGACGAGATCTTGAAAGCCATCGAAGCCACGGACGGCGACGCGATCGCCCTGGATGCGCCGACACTCGAAACGGAACTCGAGCGGCTCCACCAAGCCGGCTTCTATACGGAGCCGACGTGTGCCATCGCACCCGCTGCCCTCCGCGCGTACCGCGAGCGGGGCTCGCTCGTGCCCGCGGACGATGTGGTCGTTCCGCTCACCGGTAGCGGGCTGAAAACCTGACCCGCAGAAGGCGATTCGGCCCGGCCTCTCGGGTTCGCTCGACCACCACCCGAGATGGGATTGGCGCATGAATCGGGGTAATCCCAAGACGGCTCCGGACCGCCCGGCACAACGCCTATATATGACGACTCGCTTACCTTGGGGTATGTCCCGGGAGGCGCTGGTCGGAAACGTCACTGCCCTGCTGTCGGATGCAGGGTTTACCACTAGCGACCGGTGTGCCGTCCGTCCAAAAAGCTTCGACCTAGCCGCCCGGCGCGGTGAGGATCTGCTGCTGGTGAAGATTCTGGGCAACGTAGACGCGCTTGACAGCGAGACGGGCGCCGAGATGCGGCGTCTCGGGTCGTATCTGGGGGCGACCGCCATGGTCACCGGTCTGCGAACCCGGGATGAGGATCTCAAGCCCGGTGTCGTCTACTTCCGGCAGGGAGTGCCTGTACTTCATCCCGAAACCCTGTACGACCTCCTCATCGAGGACTCACCGCCGCTCATTTACGCGGCCCCTGGAGGGCTGTACGTCAACATCGATGGGGACCTCGTTGCCGATGAGCGCGAACGCCGTAACTGGAGTCTCGGTCGGCTTGCGGACGAACTCGGGGTCTCCCGCCGGACCGTGGCCAAGTACGAGGACGGAATGAACGCTTCCGTCGAGGTCGCCGTCAAGCTCGAGGAGCTGTTCGACCGTCCGTTCTCCGACCCGGTCGACGTGTTCGACGGAGCCGAACAGGTTCGGGACGCCGACCCGACGCCCGCCGATCCGGAGGTCGACCCGGACGACAACCGGGTCCATGCAGTGCTTGCACGGGCCGGATTCATCGTCCACCCGACACTCCAGGCACCGTTTACCGCCGTCGGTGAGGACACCGAGGAGTCAAAGGACGTCGAACTCACCCTGCTCACCGGTCACTCGCCGCTCACGGAGTCGGCGGCAAAGCGGGCTCGGATCATGGGATCGCTCGGACGCGTCACGCGGACGCGAGCGGTCTACTTCACCGAGGAACGAGCTCGTCGGGACAACATTGAGGGGACTGCCCTCGTCGCTCGTGACGAGGTCGAAGACGAGTCGCCCGACCTCGTTCGAGAGCTGATTCGGGAACGGTCACGAGAGCCGTCGGAGGCCTGAAACGACAGAGCAGCGCATTCGTCCGGATCGTCGGTCGGCGACTCGTCGTGTCGGGATCCGTCTTTGTCGGGGAATCCGTGCTGCAAGCAAACGGGCCTGTCACCCCGGACAGTCTTGCGTGACCGCCGCTCTCGCCGAGGCCACCAGTCGGGAGCCCATTCTTCTCACCGGGGGCATCCCGACCCTCAGGGACCGCGTGACCCTCGATCGCATCCTCGGATGTACCGACCCCGAGACCGTACCGCATACCACCTGAGGTGGCACGTCCGCTCCCCATCCCGAGACACTGGATGACTATCGGGGTTCCTCGGAGAGGCCTCGCAGGTCCCCCATGCGGGATCGGCCGGGAAGACCGACACAACGGAAGCAGGGACCACCAGGTCTCCTGGCAGAGAGGAGTCCCTGGGGCGTGGCACTCCCTGCACCCCGTCGGTATGCAGACCCTGGGTTCCCACCGATCCTACTGGCGGCTCGGCGGGACGCCCCGCCGGTTCCGGCAGGGTGGCTGTCACCTGTTCGAAGTTTCCAGAATCAATGCCACCCGATAGTCGGCCAGTTCCACCTCTGGCCTGGAAGTGGCGGCCTCCCGCGGTCGTAAGGCAGTCCTACGTTCTACGCCGCGCCGGACCCGTACGTCTCGTCGAGGTAAGCGACGATGTCGTCACTCTCGGGCATCCCTTCCACTCCGTGCTCCTCGTCGATGAGGACCGGGACCCCGGTCTGACCGCTGACTTCCTTCACCTCGGTCCGTTCAGCGTGTGATCGTGGCACCATACGAGACTCGTACTCCAAGCCCAGTTCCGCCAGCTTGTTCTTCACTTTCGCGCAGTATGGGCAACCCTCCAGTTCGTACAGGATCAAATCCGACATTCATTGTGACACAGGGGTCTCGGGACTGAAAAGGCGACGGTACTGTGCGCGACTGCCGCTGACCCGATCCGTCGTGTCAAGCGACAGCGGTGCCACGTCGCGATCAGCGCTCGCCCTGGGGATCGCCCGGATCCGGTCGACTGCCGTCCGCAGGATCGGTCGGTGATGCCTCCTCCACCGGTACCGAAACGCCCCGGTCCTGTTCGCCGAAGCCTGCGGAAAGCACTCGGGTCAGTGCCTCCTCTACCCGTTCGTCCGTCTCTGTCACGTCGGCTGGATCAACCTCCATGACGAACCCCGTGGTGATGTTCGGTGACGTAGGCATGAACACCACTACGCGACCGTCGGTCGTGGTTTTGCCCGTTTTGAATGCGGTCATACGCATGCCCGGCCAGGGTTCGATTTTGACCGGCGTCTGGAGGTCGTCCGCTCCGGTGAGTGCAGTCTCGACCGCCAGCTTCGAAGCGTTATAAATGACCCGCAGGCCAGGGACGCGGTTGATGACCGAGTCGATGTACTCCTCGACCAGCCGCCCGGCGGTCGTCCGCATCAGATATCCGACCGAAAAAACCAGCAGGACGAACACCGTGACGGCAACCGACGCCTGAAGCAGGTCGAGCATCCACAAGTCGACCCACGCCGGCGGGTTCTCCGGCCGGACCGACGGGACGAACGGGAGCGACAGGAGGCGCACATACAACCAGTTCGCCACGAAGAGGATCACGAGCAGGGGCAGGAGAACGATCAATCCGCTCGCGAAGTCTCGTTTCCACGTTGACATCAGTTGCTGGTAGGTAGTGGGGGGCCCGGGATAATCAGGGCTCCGACAGAGCGCCGCCGACCTCCTCCCATGGCCGACACCGTGGGCTTCCACACGCGGTGGGTAGCCCGGTGCTGTCCCACCCGGTGACAAATTTCCCTGTGCGGGGCCTTCGATTCGCGAGCTGCTGGTTTGGCCTCATGCGATGTCTGACGTGGTCGCCCTCACAGGGGAGGACGGTCTCATCTCCCAGCGGTTGTCACCCCTCGGGTTTCCCGAGACCGCGGCTCGGGCTATCGGCCCGACGCGCCACCGACAGCGGCCCGTCCCACGCCGGTGTAGGGTTGGCTTCGATCCCCCTCACGGGCCGTGTGCGCGCCAGCGTCGGGAGGAAACGGTCTAACAGCCTCTCGTTTGGCGGCCGGACGCCAACCACCCGCCATCTCTTCGCCGTCTCGCGTTCGTCTACATCCGGGATCGTTCACCGTAGGTGGTGGGAGTACACCGGGCCGCCGCGGTGGATCGCGAGGCCGTGGTGTGGCTCGCCCCCATCCCTTCAGGAGTGAGCATTCGCCTGACTCGCGTCACACGCCGGCGACCGCCCGGAGCGCGAACATCAGATTCTCCTTCCGCTCCCGAACGCGTCGATAGAAGTACGACATCCACTTGCTCCCGTATGGCGCGTACTGCCAAACTTCATAGCCTTGATTGGCGAGCTGCCGCTGGGCGTCTTCGCGCACCCCCATGAGCATCTGAATTTCGAAATCCGTCCCGTGTTTTTCGTGCAGTTCCTTGGCATAGGAGATCATCGCCGGGTCGTGGCTTCCGACCGCGATCCCCCTGTCGCGATGCTTGAACAGGAACGCCAGGTTCTCGCGGAACGCCTCGTTCACCTGTTCCTTCTCGGTGTAGGCGATCTCCTCCGGTTCGTCGTAGGCGCCCTTGACCAGCCGGATCTTCCCGGGGACGTCGAGGAGACGCTCGAGGTCTTCACGCGTCCGGCGAAGGTTCGCCTGGACACAGAGGCCGACGCCACCTCCGTGGTCACGGGCTAGATCCTCGAACGCATCGAGGGTCGCGTCGGTCGTCGTGGCATCTTCCATATCACACCAGACGAACGCGTCGTGTTCCTGTCCCGCCTGGACGACGCGTCGATAGTGCTTCCGAAACGTCGCCTCGTCGACATCGAGTCCGAGTTGTGACGGCTTGACCGAGATACAGGCCCTGAGATTGGCCCGATCGAGGTCGGCAAGCACCCGTTCGTATGCTTCCGTATCCTCGGCAGCCTTCTCGGCATCGTGGTAGTGTTCCCCGAGCAAGTTCAGGATAACTCCCACCCCATCGTCGTTCATTTCACGCGTATGCTCGAACGCGACTGCCGGGGTTTCACCGGCAACAAAGCGACTCGCGACCGGCGGAATCATGCGCGGGAGTAAATTCGGGATGGTCTTGAGTGTTGGTCATCGATCGGGCCCCGCCCGGTTCGGAAACCCCTTTACGCCGGCCCCGAAAGGCCGGGTCATGTTCAGGCAGTACCGGTCGGCGGTCGCCACCGCGCTCACCGAAGCGCTGGCAGCACGCGATCTTCCAACCGACGACTTGGGGTTGGAAGAGCCGCCGACCGACGTCGATGCGACGCTCGCCTCCAGCGTCGCATTCCGGCTGGCCTCCATCGCCGAGGCACCTCCGCCGGCCGTCGCCGACAGGCTCGCAGGTGAGATCGATCCACAGACCGTTGAGTATCTCGGACGGGTGACGACGAGCGGCCCCTATCTCAACTTCCACGTCAGTGACGCGTATCTCGCCGACACGCTCGAGGCGGCCCGGAAGGGTGGATACGGACGTCTCGAACCAAAGGACGAGTCGGTCGTCGTTGAGCACACGAGCGCCAATCCCACGGGCCCGATTCATGTCGGCCGGGCCCGAAACCCGATCCTTGGCGACGCGATCGCGAACGTTCTGGAGTTCGCGGGCTGGAACGTCGACCGTCACTACTACGTGAACGATGCGGGACGGCAGATCGCGCTGTTCACCTGGGCGTACGAGAGGTTCAACGAGACGGACCTCCCTGAACCGGAGCGTGCAAAGCCCGACTACGAACTGGTCCGCTACTACCGGAAAGGAAACAGGTTCCTGGAGGAAGCCGACCCTGAGGCCGTCGAGGCGGCCGAGTCGAAAATCGAAGACATCATGCAGGGTCTGGAAGCCGCAGATGAGGAAACCCTGGAACGGGTCACCGAGGTCGTCGACAGCGTGTTGTCAGGCATGCAGGTCTCGCTCGACCGGCTTCCAGCCGAGTTCGACGAGTTCGTGAAGGAAACGCAGTTTATCAGGGACGGGTCGGCCGGAGCGGTCGTGGACCGACTGCAGGACTCGGAGAAATCGTTCCGCCAGGACGGTGCTTGGATGCTGGATCTCGAAGAATGGGGCATCGATGAGGAGTTCGTCTTCCTCCGGTCGGACGGAACGTCCCTGTACACCACGCGCGACCTGGCACACCACGAATGGAAGTTCGAGAACTTCGACCGCGCCGTGACCGTCCTTGGCGAGGACCAGCGACTCCACGCCCGCCAACTGGAGGCGGCCCTGGAGATCCTGGGCAACGACACGGATCGTCTCACCTCGACCTTCTATTCATGGGTCAATCTCCCCGGCGGGGAAGGGATGAGCACGCGTGAAGGCACCGGCGTCAATCTGGACGACCTGCTTGATGAGGCGGTTGAGCGGGCACGGGCAGAGGTCGAGGCGCGCGCCGACGACCGGCTTCGGGCCGGGGACCTGACGGAAACTGACGTCCACCGGATCGCCAGGCAAGTCGGGATCGGGGCAGTCCGCTACGACATCGTTTCCAAACAGCCCACCAAGGGGATCACCTTCGAGTTCGAACGCGCGATCGATTTCGAAGCCCAATCGGCGCCATACGTGCAGTACGTCCACGCGCGCTGTTGTGGTATCCTCGGTGAGGCCGATGCCCGTGGGATCACGACCGACGCCGAAGGGACCGATGTCGGGGCGAGTGCGCTCTCGACCCCCGCGGAGCGTGACCTCCTCCGCGTGCTTGCCCGGTTCCCAGCGGTGGTCGAGACTGCGGCGGACGAACTCGAACCGCACCGGGTGGCAACTTACACGCGTGACCTCGCGGAGAGCTTCAATACGTTCTACCGGGAGTGCCCGGTCCTGGACGCTGAAGGCGCCAGTCGTGAGGCCAGACTCGCACTCGTCGCTGCCACCCGTCGGACCGTCGCCAACGCGCTAGGGCTCCTTGGCGTCGCTGCACCCGAATCCATGTGAGGCAGGCCCGCGGGCGGCCACGCCACTCAGACGGACGGGTAGACCGGAAGAGCCTCCCCTACACCCACGATGAGCGACCCGCCGGAGGCGATGATCGCGTACGCGCCGCTGCCAAGCGCCGCCAGCAAGAACAGCAGGACCCACCACCGGGACACGGGGTCGCGCCCTCCACGGCTCATACATCCACACGCGGGTTCCAGACGCAAGAAATCGCGGGTCGCCCCAGCGTCGAGGTCGGATCATCGACCGTCGGTCGGGCGCCGCCATCTAAAGCCAGCCGTCCTCGACGCGGTCGACCAGGGTCGATCCGGCCGCCCTCCACTCGTCAGTCGCCCGCTGGTACAGCGCCCGCGCCTGCCCTGTCGCCTCAGTGATGACGGCCTCCGGATCGACGTGTACGAAGTTCCCGTTACGAATCACGGCGTCGCCCTGGACGAAGACGTCACGGACCTCCCGTCCTGTCGTCGAGTACACGAGGTTGGGAACCGCCGTATGGAACGGCGCACTGACTGACGGTGCCGTGCTCAACCGGTCGAGGTCCACGACCACGACGTCCCCCTGCTTTCCGACCGCGAGGGTTCCGACTTCCCCGGCGATGCCGAGCGCTCGGGCCCCTCCGACGGTGGCCATCCGGAGCGACCGCCAGGCCGGAAGCGCCGTCGGATCCGTCTCCGTGACCTTCGCGAGGGTACTTGCCGTCCGCGCTTCACGGAACATCGAGTGGTGGCCGGGGCCGGGGGCCTGGTCGGTGCCTACTCCCACGACCCCACCGCGGTCCGTGTAGTCCGCGATCGGGGGGACTCGTCCGTCGATCGCAGCGATCGAGGAGGGGCACCCGACGAAGCTGACTCCCTGTTCGATCAGCCGGGACCGCTCCTGGGATGTCGTGCCGTGGCAGTGGACTGCGACGAGGGACTTCCGGAGCAACCCTGCCGCATCGAGCGTCGTCACCGTTGTCGCACCCTCGCCGTACCGAGCCGCGATCTGGCGCTGTTCTCGCTCGCCCTGGGCCACGTGAACGTGCACTCGGGCATCGTGAGTCGCCGCGCGGTCGAGCGCCTCCTCCAGCAGATCGAGTGAGACCATATCCACAGCCTGCGGGCCGTACGCGGGCGTGACGAGGGGGTCGTCGCTGAACCGTCCGACCAACTCGTCGGCGCGTGATAGTGCCCTCCTGCCCTTCGACCGGTCGAAGGGGTAGGGTTCGTCCGGGTCGGCATCGCTCCTGTCCTCAGGAACTTCGTTGATGGTCTCAATCGCGACCGTTCGGACCCCGAGCGGTCGATGGACCCTCTCGACCAGGTCGCCCACGTGCTCCGTGTATTCCCCTATGGTGGTTGCCCCACCGCGAACCGCTTCCAGGACCCCAAGCCTGGCGCCCGCCTCGCGATCGGCGTCGGTGGACGCGTTCGCGAGGGGTCCCAAGGCCCGGTTCATCCACTCGATTTCGGGGACGTCCTGTGCACCGCCGCGCAACAGGGTATGGGTCGAGTGGACGTGAGCGTCGACGAGACCCGGCAGAACCGCACATCCGGACGCATCGACGGTCGTCCGGCCGTCGGGGCACCCGTCCACAGGGCCAACGTACGCGATACGACTGTTGTCCATGCCGACAGCCCCATCATTGATGATCCCGAGTCGGTCGTCCTGCATCGTCAGTAACGTCCCGTCGACGATCACCGTGTCGAGTGTCACACCCGCCAGTCACAGGCCCGGAACTTATGGGGTGTGCCTGTCGGCTCGGGGGCGCCGACACCCGGCCCGGAACTGGCTGTTCACATCGCAATCGTGGTGAGCCCCAGCATCACCACTGCCGTCGCGGCGAGCAGCACGACCAGTCCCGCCGCCAGGAAGCCCCCGCGTGGCGAAAGGCCCGGTTGGTTGGACATCAATGACATCAAACACGACCCATATGAAATAATTTAATACAAAACTATCATCCATGATAAATGCAGTGGCGAGGCTCCCCCGGGGTTCGGTCGTCACCAGTCCGCCGCCGGGCCGGGACCTGCCGCCCCTGGGCGCTTAAACACCCTTTTCAGGCTCCCGACCGGTGTTTACGTATGAACGTCGTACCGGACACGAGTGCGGTTATCGACGGCCGGGTCTCCGAGCGGGTCGACGACGGGACCTACGCCGGGGCGACGGTCGTCGTACCGGAAGCGGTCGTGGCTGAGCTGGAAACGCAGGCGAACGACGGCCGGGAGACGGGCTGGGAGGGCCTCGCGGAACTCCAGCGGCTTGCCGGGCTCGCCGACGACGGCACGATCGAGGCAAAGTTCGTCGGCCGTCGCCCCTCGGCAGCGGAGCAACAGGGAGCCGGCGAAGGTGATATCGACGCTCTCATTCGGGATCTCGCTACCGAACACGAAGCGACGCTTCTCACGAGCGACTACGTCCAGGCGGAGACGGCGAAAGCAAAGGGTCTCGATGTAGAGTACGTCGAACCTCGGGTGCGGGGAGAACAGTCCGAACCGACCGACCTCGCCATCGAACAGTTCTTCGACGACGAGACGATGTCGGTGCACCTGAAGACCGGCACCACCCCGCGTGCCAAACGCGGTTCGATCGGCGAGATGCACTACGAAACCATCGGGGATGGGCCCACCTCCGAGGAACGGATGAGCGAGTGGGCGGACGACGTCGAGAACACCGCCAGGGAGTCCTCGGAGGGGTTCATCGAACTCTCCGAACCCGGGATGACGATCGTCCAGTATCGGGACTACCGGATCGCCGTGGCTCGACCCCCGTTTTCGGACGGGATCGAGATCACGGCGGTTCGTCCCATCGTGCAAACCGATCTGGAGGAGTACGAGTACGCCGCGGATCTGAAGGAGCGCTTCCTTGAACGCCAACGCGGCGTCCTCATCTCCGGTGCACCTGGGGCCGGCAAGTCCACGTTCGCCCAGGCCGTCGCGGAGTTTCTGACTGACAACGACTACGCCGTCAAGACGATGGAAAAACCCCGGGACCTCCAGGTGAGCCCGGACGTGACCCAGTACACCGCCCTCGACGGGGACATGGCCAAGACCGCGGACTCCCTGCTCCTGGTCCGCCCGGACTACACGATCTACGACGAAGTCCGAAAAACGGCTGACTTCGAGGTCTTTGCGGACATGCGGCTTGCGGGGGTCGGGATGGTGGGCGTTACCCACGCCACCAGAGCCATCGACGCACTCCAACGGCTCGTCGGGCGTGTCGAACTCGGAATGATTCCACAGGTTGTCGACACGGTGATCTTCATCGAGGCCGGCGAGGTCGAGACGGTATACGACGTCCGGACGGAGGTAAAAGTCCCGGAGGGGTTGGCTGCTGAGGACCTCGCCCGCCCCGTGATCCAGGTAGTCAATTTCGAGACCGGTCGGCCGGAGTATGAAATCTACACCTTCAACAACCAGGTCGTGACGGTCCCGCTCGGGGAGGACGAAGGGCAGGACACCGGCGTGAACCGGATCGCGAAACAGGAAATCGAGCGGGAGATCCGCTCCGTCGCCCGTGGTCACGTCGAGGTTGAATTGAGGGACGGCAACGAGGCCGTGGTCTACGTCGAGGAGGACGACATCAGCTACGTCATCGGGAAAGGTGGCGGGCGGATCACCGATATCGAGGAGCGTCTCGGCATCGATATCGACGTCCGGACACATGCGGAGCGTCCGACGTCCTCAGCGATGGACGGTGGGGCCCCGAGTGGTCCCGCTCGGCATCAGGGGAAGGTAGTCGAGCCCGAGATCACCGGCCGCCACGTCGTCATCCGGATGGACGAACACGTGGGCGAAACCGTCGAGGTCCGCGCCGACGGCGAGTACCTGTTCACGGCCATTGGATCGCCGATCGACCTCATCCAGAACGGGACGTTCAGCCTCGAGCAGATGGCGTACCTCTGGCTGGCGATCGAGAACAACAAGTCGCTCATCTTCGCCGGCGGGACGGCCTCGGGGAAGACCACGAGCATGAACGCGGTGTCGATGTTCATCCCGCCGCGGTCGAAGGTGATCTCGATCGAGGACACGCCCGAGATCAACCTGTTCCACGAGAACTGGATCCCGAGCGTCACCCGCGAGGGGCCGGGGATCGAGACGGAGATCGACATGTACACCCTCCTCCGGTCGGGGCTCCGCCGTCACCGGGACCCGAGCCCGGGGCACCGACCGGCGGCACGGACCGCCGGCCGCCGGA